>JAHHGS010000100.1 GCA_019359715.1 Aphanocapsa sp. GSE-SYN-MK-11-07L
AAATCACTGCCGTAAGTTTTGAGTTGTCCCATTCTCTTAGCCTCATGCAACTCTGATTTCCTAATCCTCTCTGTTAGTAGAATTCAGTCACTCCTCTCGTAATCTTTGTTTACAAACATACTCTTAGGCAAACAAAGAGAGCTGCGATCGTACGCCCAATCGAATTGCCACAATTGTAATGTTGTCATGCCCATTGTGCTGATTTGCCAAATCAATCAGTTGTTTGCCGCCCTGTTCAAGGTTTGTGGCTGGGTTTAAGAGGGGTTGTAGGTGACTGGTAGAGTGTTTTTCTAACAAGTCATTGTCTGTCAAACCGTCTGAGCACAGCAGCAGAATCGAATCTTCATCCACCTCAAAGGATTGAATTTCGGGCCGAATAAACTGCTGATCCCGTGGCCCCAGCGCCTGGGTGAGTTGGTAGGCATCAGGGCGGGCATAGGCTACCTCTGGTTCAACTCCTCTCGAAATGTCGCGCTGTCCGACCTCGTGGTCAACCGTAATTTGCTCCAGCTCTCGATGGTGAGTGATCCGATACAAACGGCTGTCACCGACGTGGGCAATCCAAACTTGGGTATTTTGGACCAGCACCAGCACTAAGGTTGTCCCCATTCGCCCACTGCCTGAGCGAGCATTTCCTTCATTACTGGTAAATAGGGTCTTGTTGGCGGCAAAAATTGCCTCAGCCATCAGCGGTTCTGGGTCACTCCCCTGCCCTAGCCAATGGGTTTTAAAGTATTCATAGAGCGTATGGGCAGCTAACGAACTTGCGACTTCTCCCTGAGCGTGCCCGCCCATGCCATCGCACAAAATATAAATGCCTTCAGCCTGCACCTGCTTGCCCAGAGGCGTCACCTGCTGCTCCAAGCGGTGATGAATCAAAAAGTAGTCTTCATTGTGGTCGCGGTCTTGACCTTTATCGGTGTAACCAAACGCTTCCAGCCCAACCAGTTGATTTGGCAAAATTACGGTTGGCACGTCTGTGCTAATACTGCTTGCCAACTCAGGCGATGACATGAGTGAGATATCTAGTTCATCTTCCAAGCTTAAATTCTGGAGTTGATCAATCCCTGGCTCAACTCCAGAAAGCTGAATTGCAACTTCTGACAGTAAGGCTTGCAGCCGATCAATCCCTTCAATCTGCTCAGTCTCTAATCCGGCCAGTAAAATGGCAAAGGCCTGTTGATGGGTGGGATCAGAGGTGGCAAATAGGCTTTGCCAAAGCGCGCCTAGGTCTTTTGGTTGGGCGGCGATCGGGGATTGATGCAAATACTGCAAGCAGAGAAATTGTCCCTGATCAACCCAGAGATTGCGCTCTTCTAGCAAACTAGCGCAGCAGCCCCAGGGTTCTAAAGCGCCCCAGAGGTCAGTCATTTCATCCAGCCAGCGCAGAAGCTGAGCCGGAGGCAGGGAGCGATCTTGCCAAGACTGGGCTAGGGGTTTGAGCTGGGAGCGATCGCTGACTAAAAGCACCTGGTTTGATCGATCTAGATCTTGCCAAGCATCGTGCAGTTGGGGAACCACGTAGGGAAATTGCAGGTTCAAACCCAGATAAATGTAGACCGTCTCTGGCAGATGCGGGAGTGAAAGTTTTGATCCAGCGGCGAGTTCGTTAGCTATTTTTTGCAGATGAGCCGTAATCGCATTCGGATTAGTGACATCAATTGATTGAGCGTATTCCGGCAACTCGGCCGTCAAAGCCACCAAAGGCGAGAGTTGAAGCGGACAATGATCTTGAACTCGACCTTGGAGTTCGTGTTTCTCAGCCAGCGGCGGCTCAACCCACTGATAGCGCTGCTCAGCATCCAAATAATCTCCAGCCTCAGGGTTGCTCTTGCGGCTGGCCTCTGGGTTTACGGTAGATTCAACTTGATCTTTAGCAGATTGCTCTTCAGCCAATTGCTCTGGAGTAGAAGCAGGATCTGCCCCAAAAGCAGAACCAGTAGAGCCAAAGGCGTTTTGCTGCCCAGCATCTGCGATCGTCTGAGTGACAATGCCCCACCAGTAGACTTCCACGGGATAGTCAGCTTGGTCGATCGTGTCAGCAGAACCAACCGGGCGAGAGGAACTGGAAGCTTGCACCAATGATGTGCCACATTGCTGGCAAAAATTATTAGGGTCAGGGTTTTGAAACTGACATTGAGGACAGACAATCATGGTGATTTACAAGTCCAGAAGTATCGATTCTACAGGGTTTAAACATTAATGCGCCAATGATCTACTGATCTATCTATAGTCAAAACCACAGCTCTCTTGATAACTGCTAATCACAGATATCTGATCTGTCGTCATAAATTCATGACCTGTCCCCCACCTAATTTTTTTTAAATGTTAATTAATCCAAGGTCTATCCAATTTAGTCAATTTTAAGAGGTGTTGTCGCTCTTGATCCGTTAGAAAACGCCATTCACCAACCGCGAGTCCGGTCAGAGCCAGATTGGCGATCGCCACCCGGATTAGCCGCAATGTCGGAAATCCGACGGCTGCCGTCATCCGCCGCACCTGTCGATTGCGGCCTTCGGTTAAGGTCATTTCTAGCCAACTGGTCGGAATGCTTTTCCGAAAGCGAATCGGGGGCTGGCGATCGGGAATATTTGGCGCAGTCAGTAGAGGCTGAACCTGGGCCGGGCGAGTCTGGTAGTCCTGAATCTCAACGCCTTGCTGCAAAGCAGTTAGGGCCGAGGCGGTCGGCAATCCTTCCACCTGTACCCAATAGGTGCGGGTATGACCAAACTTGGGATCGCTGAGCCGGTGTTGCAGTTGCCCATGATCCGTCAGCAAGAGCAGCCCTTCGCTATCGCGGTCTAGTCGTCCGACTGGGTAAACCTCTGGAATCGAAACATACTCCCTGAGAGTCTGCTGGCCCAGTCGGGAGGTTGCACGATCGGCTTTACCGTCCGGCCGGGAATCGCTAAACTGACTCAGCACCCCATAGGGCTTATAAAAAATCAGGTATTGATAAGACAATGCTCACAGCCAGCCAACACAGCTAACAAAGGAGTCGGTCAAGTCATGAACCTGAGCCGTCAAATCACTCCAGTCACATCACTTGAGTCAAATCGACTTTCACGACGGCTTACTTCGTCATTTCATCTTCAATTATTTTTCTGAGCCGCCCAGACTCTTTGGTGTCTGGGCCAGACACCCCCACCACACCAATCTTGGCGTTCTTTTCGCTAAAAATGCAGTAGACATAGCCTTCGTAGGGAGCTTTAGTTGCAAAAACAGCGCTTTCGGTGATGCTGAAATCGGACATGCCCGCTTTGGCCAAGGCCGATGTCCCCTGTGACTTACAATCATCAACGTCAGTGCCAGGTTGATCCCAAGTCACGTAAGTTAGGCTAGAGAATGGAGCAGGTTGAGCAACAATCGGCACCGGCAATGCCACAGTGGCCAGTCCGAGCACAGAGCGCAGGCAAAAAGTTAGCAGATTCATGCGGTCAGGATGAGGTAAAGGTAAGTGGTTGAAGCGTCGAGGCTGAGATGATGAAATTAGCCCTCAGGCGCTTGATTTGTAAGTTGAGTTTAGCAGGATTGACTAACCGAAATTAAGCATGGATTTACTCCGTTCTCTTCCGCTGGGTCTATACCTGGAGCAGCCTGTAACCTGGCTCCATCGGTTAGATCCACGGGTCAAGCTGGTTTGGCTGATGACTTTTTTGCTTTCGCCGCTGCTGGCAGATGCAAAGTGGCGAGTTGCTTTAGTCGGTCTGCTGGTGCTGCTGACGGTGCTAGCGGGGATTCCTTGGCGCGCGTTTAAGCGCCAACTGGGTTGGTTATTGTACTTTTGCATCTTGATTTTGGGGATTACTGCCTTGACGGCGGACGGGTTGGCGATCGCCTATCAATCTCGTCTGCCAGCGGATGAGCTAGCCTTTGCAGAAACAGGCCTGTCAGCGACTCCGCCCCAGCAGTCCTTCTTTTTTTGGCAGCGGCCCCGTCTGCCTTCCGCCTCAACTCCAACGTTGACGAATTTACCGCAGCCCACCCCCTATCGCTACATTCTGTTTCAGCAGGGTTGGGTCAAAATTACCCAGCGTTCTTTGGAGTTGGGGCTGCGACTGAGTACGTTGCTGTTCACGCTGGTGTTTAGCACCAATCTTTACCTGCTGACCACGCCCCCAGAAGAAATTACCGCGGGTCTAGAAAACCTGATGCAGCCCCTCAAACGCTTACGAGTGCCGGTGGCTGAAATTGTCCTAACGCTGACCTTGGCTTTGCGGTTTATTCCGTTGGTGTTAGAGGAAGTTCAAAATTTGGCTCGCTCAGTCCAAACCAGGGCAATTAACTGGCAAAAAATTGGCATTAAAGGGGCGATCGCCATTTGGTTAATGCTGGCAGATCGCCTGCTCGAAAATCTGTTTCTGCGGGCTGAGCAAGTGGCCGGGGCGATGCAGGTGCGAGGGTTTACCAACCCCAATCGTCATCGGAGTCAGTGGAGCCAACTGCGCTTGGGGCGGCTGGACTGGTTAGCGCTGGGGCTGGTCTTGAGTTTGTGGGTGATTCGGCTGTCACTGATTGGACAAGCTTAGGATTCGGAAATCTAATGACGAGACTGCAACCCTGGTATTGGCGATCGCTGCCTTTGGCTGGGCGCAGCGGGGCGGAGGTTTTTGCGCAACTGTTTTTGACCTCTAACATTGCCACCTTACTCGAAAGCCCATCCGCCAGTCCCCTAGCTCGCTACTCCATCTGTGCTGGCCCGCCCCGCCAAGTCAAGGGGGTTTGGCAAGTTTGGACGCCCGCGATCGGGTCGATTTTGCCCTGCTTAAAGCAGTTACTCAAAACAGCTAGCCCCGGTCAGGCTGATCAATCTTGCCTGCCGGCTGATCTGCCGTTCACTGGTGGCTGGTTGGGTTGGCTGGGCTACGACCTGGCCTGGGAAATTGAGCGTTTGCCTTGGCTCAGTCCCGATCCCCTCCCGTTTCCGGTCAGCTATTGGTACGAGCCAGCCTCGTTTGCCGTTTTAGATCATCAAGAGCAATGCCTCTGGCTAGCAGCCAGCCAGCCTGATCAGCTTGATCAGCTCCAAGATGCTCTGGAGGCAAATCCCCAAGCCATCATCTCAATTGCCAACCATGAGCGAAAAATTTTTCAGCCCCGCTTTTGTACTGACCAGATTGACTACGAAGCAGCAGTGCTGAAGGCCAAAGCCCACATTCAAGCTGGGGATATTTTTCAAGCAAACCTGTCGCTGCGGTTTCAGGCAGCCGGCCGGGTCAACAGTTGGCAGCTCTACCAAGCCCTGCAAAAAATTAATCCTTCTCCGTTTGCCAGCTACTGGCAGACTGCTTGGGGATCAGTGGTGAGCTGCTCACCTGAACGCCTAGTCAGCGTCCAGGGCAAACAGGTGCAAACTCGCCCGATCGCCGGTACGCGAGGGCGGGGATCAAGTCCAGAGCAAGATCAGCGTCTTGCTCAAGATTTGCTGGCCAACGCCAAAGAGCAGGCTGAGCACACGATGCTGGTTGATCTAGAACGGAATGATTTAGGGCGGGTCTGCGCTTGGGGTAGCGTCCAGGTAGATGAGCTGCTAACAATTGAGTATTACAGTCACGTCATGCACTTAGTCAGCAATGTAGTTGGCACTTTACAGGACAAGCAAGATGCGATCGATGTCATCCAGTCCCTATTTCCAGGGGGGACGATTACAGGCTGCCCCAAGGTTCGCTGTATGGAAATTATTGAAGAACTAGAGCCAGTCCGTCGCAGTTTGTTCTACGGTTCCTGTGGCTATCTAGACCAGCGGGGCGATCTGGATCTGAATATTTTGATTCGGACATTGCTGGTCGTACCAGAGCTAGTCGTACCAACGGACTTTAAGCCAGCAAAACAGCTTGCGGCGGCGACGATTTGGGGGCAAGTTGGGGCTGGAATTGTTGCCGACAGTCAACCAGAGCAAGAGTGGCATGAATCACTACAGAAGGCCCAAGCCCAGATAGATGCCCTGCAGCAGATAATCTGCTAAGCTGTGATGCTATCAAATCCTGTCAGAGGCTAGCTGTCAGACCGCGCTATCGGTGATCAACCCCAGTCTTTGATAAATGACGAATGAAACCTATCTAAATCATCCGACTTTTGGTCTTCTGTTCAGCGTTTGCCAAGTTGAAGAGAACTGCGAACTCTACACGACTCTTTATGCTCAGCGGCTATTTTTTTTAGTCAGTACCGGTGCTCAAGGGATTGAATTTGAACCGATCAGCCGCAGTGAGTCTCGGATATTAGTTGAAAATCGGCTGCGGGCGCTGCGCCGAGCTGGACGATTGCCAGAATTCAGTCACCTGCAAGCGATTCATAAACGCACATTTATGTAGACATGGTATTTAGACATAGAGATCAAAGCTGCCATGTTTGGCTCTGAGTCCAGCTTGCATAACGACAAGCAGCCTTTGCGGGCTGATTTAAGCGATCGGATTGCTCAGCTCCAACAAACTCTGCCTGCTGCTGTCAAGCTGGTGGCGGTCAGCAAATCCGTTGGCGTTGATCAAATGCGGCGGGCTTATGCGGCTGGAATCCGTGATTTTGGCGAAAATCGAGTCCAATCGGCAGTCGAAAAAAAACAGCAGTTGGCAGACTTACCCAACTTGACGTGGCATTTCATTGGTCATCTCCAAACCAATAAAGCTCGGCTAGCCTTAGAAACCTTTGATTGGATTCATTCTGTAGACAACTTAAAGCTGGCTCAGCGCTTGCAGTCTCTGACGGTAGATCTGCCCCAGCCGCCCAGATTGCTGCTGCAAGTGAAGATGCTGCCCGACCCCAACAAGTATGGCTGGTCAAGTTCAGAATTGTTCAATGATCTAGCGCAGCTGTTGCAGTGCGATCGGCTGGCAATTCAAGGGTTAATGACAATTTTGCCCCTAGGATTAACTGATGTTGAACAACTGGCTGCGTTTAACCAGATGACTCAACTGGCCCAAGCGATTCATCAGCAAACAGCTATACCGATGACTCAACTTTCAATGGGCATGTCTGATGATTACTTGCTGGCAGTCCAAGCCGGAGCCACAATGGTCAGGCTGGGCAGAATTTTGTTTAGCGAATAGGCTTTATAACCATTAATTGATGGGGATATAAAGAAAATCTAAGAATTAGTAGAAGTCATTTGAACCCAAAATTTCAAAAAATACAGCGTTTCGATCCTGATTTTCTGAGCGAGCAGACTGGCTGTAACGCCCAGCTTCTTTTAATCTTTTCTTAATGAACCCTCTCTGATTCAGCTTTAATTTGTAGATTACTGTAAGTCACATTCTCTGAAAAGCTTCTTAAAAGCGAGCTTTTGCGCCATTAGACCCTTTAATTTTCCGCTTGCGGCTGAGTTTATGCCGTCGACTGACAAAATTAGGATTGAAATAATGAATACTGCACCTGACCATGCAAAATTGAGTGTAATTGTCGCGGAACTGACTTTTCTAGGAAGTTCATGTATAATTTCCTTTTGAATCTGAGTAGGCATTCATGAAATTTGGTGCCCACCAAGTTTTAGAAAAGAGTCAAGTTGAAGGCTCAAAATTTATTTCAGTTAGCGTCTGTTTTCTGTTGTTTTAGATTTAGCCTGAGTCAGATTAAGTCCCATCGGCAAAACTGTCTTTTTTGCCCTATGCGGATACTTTGCTTAAGATCACACTCTTTAACAGCAGAGCCTTAAAATTGGCAATTTCTGAGTTACGGAGTTTTTCCAAGTTCGATTGTTATGGAGCAGCAGCGGTGAGTAATTTTATTGGCAAATTCAGGGAGTTCATGGGGTTCAGTCAGCAGGGCTACTACGACGATGACTATGACGAAATGGACGGAGGGAATTATTCATCCTCTTTCCCAACCACATCCGCTCAGCCTCTGATCCCCAGAGATGAGGAGCTGCTATCACGTCAACCAGAAATAGAATCTAGACCCGCAATGAACACTGCAATGAATAATGTTGTTGGGATGCCCGGCGCAAACAAGTGGTGGGGTGCCGTTGCTGAAGTGATTGTGATGGAGCCCCGCGAGTTTGAAGAAATGCCGCAGGTGATTCAAGCGTTGCGCGATCGCAAATCGGTTGTGCTCAACTTGACCATGATGGAGCCTGACCAAGCTCAACGGGCCGTTGATTTTGTAGCAGGTGCAACTTACACCATTGATGGCCACCAAGAGCGGATTGGTGAAAGCATCTTTTTGTTTACCCCTAGCTGTGTGCAGGTGAGCACCCAGTCTGGAGCAACCAGAGAAGCTCCTGAGCCTAAAATTCCTTTCTCTCGCCCTCCGATTCCGGCTTGGACGCCAGAGCCTGTTTTTGATCGGATTGCTCAGTAATTTTGGTTGGGAGTTAGCTTGCAAAGGCTAGCAGGAGTATTTGCCAGTTATGTTGAGCCAGCGGTTTAGAGTCTGTCTGGTAAGATGTTTTAGGGGCAAATCGCAACAAGAGTGTTTTCGTGACAAATGGTCTTTCCAGTTTAAAGCTCGGCGTGATTGGCGGTGGTGTGATGGCAGAGGCCATTCTCTCCCGCTTGTTAGCCGCAAATGTTTTTTCGTCCGACCAACTGCTGATCAGCGATCCCAGCCAGCTCCGGCGTCAATTTTGGGCTGAGCAGTATCGGATTCAAACCACGCATGATAATGCTGCTGTGGTAGCTGCCTGTCAGCTTTTACTCCTCGCAACAAAGCCCCAGGTTCTCGATCAGGTGGCGGTGGATTTAGTTTTAGGCCCCGATCAGGGTCGCCCATCTCTAATGCTGTCAATTCTGGCTGGTGTTCCATTGGCAAAACTTCAGCGGTTGCTGCCGGGTATTCCAGTGGTGCGGGCAATGCCCAATACTCCGGCCACGGTGGGAGCAGGTATCACGGCGATCGCTTATGCAGCGGACGTGAGTGCTGAGCAAAAATTGCAGGCTGAGGCGATCTTTGGGGCTGTGGGGGAAGTCTTAGAAGTTCCCGAAGCCCTGATGAATGCGGTGACGGGTTTGTCGGGATCTGGCCCGGGCTATATTGCAGTGATCATTGAAGCGCTCACCGATGGAGGAGTGGCCGTTGGGCTTTCCCGACAGGTGGCGACTCGGTTAGCGATCCAAACGGTTTTGGGGACAGCCCAACTTCTACAAACTTCAGGTATTCACCCAGCTCAACTCAAAGATCAAGTTACTAGCCCTGGTGGCACGACCATTGCTGGCATTGCCGCTTTAGAGCAAGCAGGCCTGCGAGCAGCTTTGATCAATGCCGTCAAAGCCGCCTGCGATCGCAGCCAAGCTCTCGGAGGTTAAAAGATAGGTACGGGCTGTGAACATAGACTTTTACCGGCAGCTACGCACTGCATTACCTCGTCTTGATCTCCACGGGCAACCCCAGCCCATTCCTGCTTTTAACCGAACCGACGTTTTTGACGTAACAGGGGTTGGGGATACGATTGTTGCTGCTTTGACCGTGGCTCTAACTTTAGGTGCTTCCGGTTGGGAAGCCGCCGTTTTAGGCAATATTGCTGCTAGTCTTGTTGTTCAACAGTTTGGGACAGCGACTACGACACCGATCGCAATGAAAGCTGCTCTTTTAAAGCTAATTGAGGCAGAACAGCCCTAAAGTTAGCTGCTACAGACAAACTGAGGGCTTGCCTAAAATCCTCGTTAAGTATTGTTACTTACCCGTGATATGATTAGCAGTGGCTTGTTTTTGACCTCTCAACCAGCATTTCCAGACCGTGAACTCGCCAAATCTGCCGCCTCCAGAAATATCCAGCCCTGAGACTGAAGCTACTGCTAGCAGTCCTCCTGAATCCGGTAACTCCATGGCTGAGTTCTACAAACTCAAGCGAGAGTTACTGATTTATACGCTCGTTCTGATCGGTTTGATTTTTTTCCCTGTCTGGTATTTCTATTCCCTGAACATTGCTCTGAATTATTTAATTGGGGCGTGCACAGGTGTGGTTTACTTGAGAATGTTGGCTCGCAACGTTGAACAGCTTGGTAAGGAGAAAAGCAAAATCGGCAAGACACAGCTCGCCGTTTTTATTGGGTTGATGATTGTTGCAACTCAGTGGAACCAGCTTCATGTCGTGCCCATCTTTTTGGGTTTTCTGACCTATAAGGCCGCCATTCTGTTTTATACGTTGCGAACTGTGCTGTCACCTCAGTCAGGCTTTCGGTGATTGATTTGCCATATTGATTGAAGTTGGTTCCCCTCTGGGTGGGCTGTTTTGCACGGGTAGCAACAAGGTCATGTCAATGTTGTTTGTTAAATATTTTAAGGGGTTGGGCAAATGATGCACCAGAGCTTAAATCTGCTCCCTTTAGCCAAGCTAGAGGTTGGTCATCACCTGTATTGGCAACTTGGCAATCTCAAAATTCACGGGCAGGTGTTTATTACAACCTGGATTGTGATGGGACTGCTGCTAATTGCAGCGATCGCCGCCACACGTAATATCGAGCGGATTCCGAAAGGGATTCAAAACCTGATGGAGTACGCTCTAGAGTACGTCCGCGATTTGGCCAAAAACCAGATTGGTGAGAAAGAATACCGGCCATGGGTTCCTTTCGTGGGCACGCTTTTCCTGTTTATCTTTGTGGCTAACTGGTCAGGGGCGCTGGTGCCCTGGAAGTTAATTCACTTGCCAGAGGGAGAACTGGCTGCACCTACGAACGACATCAATACCACGGTCGCGTTAGCGCTGCTGGTCTCCTTAGCTTATTTTTACGCTGGTTTTCGCAAGCGGGGGCTGGGTTACTTCGCCAAGTACATTGAACCTACGCCGATTCTGCTGCCGATCGCCATCTTAGAAGATTTCACCAAACCGCTTTCCCTCAGCTTCCGATTGTTCGGTAACATCTTGGCCGACGAACTGGTAGTGGGAGTTTTGGTGTTACTTGTTCCTCTATTTGTGCCGCTGCCAGTGATGATGCTGGGGCTATTTACCAGTGCAATTCAAGCCTTGGTGTTTGCCACCCTAGCGGCCGCCTACATCGGAGAGGCGATGGAGGGACATGGCGGAGAACATGAGGCTCACTGAGCCAACGCTTACTCTGTCAATTTTAGAAGAGTCATCCTCTCGTTTGATTCTGTAATCTACCAATCCAAAGGAAAATCATCATGAATCCCATCGTTGCTTCTGCTTCTGTAATTGCTGCCGCTCTCGCCATTGGATTGGCTGCGATCGGACCTGGTATTGGTCAAGGGAATGCTTCTGGTGAAGCCGTGGCCGGAATTGCCCGTCAGCCAGAAGCTGAAGGTAAAATTCGGGGCACTCTCCTGCTGACCTTGGCATTTATGGAATCCCTGACTATCTACGGTCTGGTGATTGCCTTGGTCTTGCTGTTTGCCAATCCTTTTGCAGGTTAAGGGTAGATGGATGAGCAGTTGCTGAAATTTGTCAGCAACTGCTCTGTTCATACCCGTCTTTAGGAGAGTCAAATGTTTGATTTTGATGCAACCTTGCCCTTGATGGCTGCCCAGTTTTTACTGCTGGTGGCGATCTTGAACCAGGTTTTTTACAAGCCGCTCACGAAGTCATTGGATGACCGGGACAACTATATCCGCACTAATAATACAGAAGCTCAGGAGCGCTTGGCTAAAGCTCAGCGATTAGCCCAACAGTATGAGCAAGAACTAGCCAACACTCGCCGTCAGGCGCAATCAGTGATTGCAACTGCCCAAGCTGAAGCTCAAAAAACGGCCGCTCAAGAGCTAGCTGAAGTGCAGCGAGAAGTCCAGGCTCAGTTTCAGCAGGTTCAGCAAGAGCTAGACCAGCAGAAGCAGGTCGCCCTGCAAGCTCTAGAGTCGCAGGTGGGAACGCTGAGTCGGCAAATTCTAACCAAGCTGCTGGGCACAGAGTTGGCGAGCTAACCATTTTTTCGATCGCAAATCATTTAGGTGTAGATGATCATCATGGGTACGTTTTACTGGCTGGCAACCGAAGCCGCCATGGGTGAAATGACAGAATCGGCCGGTGGGTTCGGACTCAATTTCGACATCCTAGAAGCTAATCTGATCAATTTGTCGATTGTGATTGCGCTGGTTGTTTACTTTGGGCGCGGATTCTTGGGCAAAATTTTGTCTGAGCGACAGTCGGCGATCGCCACTGCCATTCAAGAAGCAGAGCAGCGCAAGCGCAAAGCCGCTGAAGAACTGGCGATTGAGCAGCAAAAGCTGGCTCAATCGCAGCAAGAAGCCCAGCGAATTCGAGATGCGGCCGCTGTTTCTGCCAAAGCCGCCAAGGAAGAAATTTTAGCCCGCGTTGCCCAAGAAATTCAGCGCCTGCGGGAAACAGCGTCTCAAGACACCACCTCTAGTCAAGAGCGGGCGATTTTGGAGTTGCGTCAGCAGGTAGCAGCCCAGGCGATCAAGCAAGTAGAAGCTGAGCTATCGACCAAGTTGGGTAACAATCAAACCGCTCAGCAGCAACTCGTAGACCGCAGTATCGCTCTGTTGGAAAGGTAAATTATGAGTCAAGCTACCGTTAGTGCCGCCATTGCTGAACCCTACGCCGAGGCGCTGATGTCGCTAGGGCAAGAGCAAAATCTGACCCAGAAATTTGGGGAAGATGTTGGTTTTTTATTAGGTCTACTCCAGTCTTCGCCAGACCTCCAGCAGTTTTTGGCCAACCCGTTTGTGCAGGGAGAAGATAAGAAAGCCGTCCTCCGCCAAGTCGCAGGAGCAGAGATTCATAGCTACATGCTGCAAATTTTGCTGCTGCTGGTTGACCGCCGCCGAATTTCATTTTTGGCTGGCATTTGCAAGCAGTATCAGGCCCGGTTGCGGAAGTTGAACAACGCAGTCTTAGCGGAAGTTACCTCCTGTGTTAGCCTCACAGAGGCTCAAAGCCAAGCGATCGTTGATAAGGTAAAAGCAATGACTGGCGCTAGCCAAGTCGAGCTAGAGGTTAGCACTGACCCCGATCTGATTGGCGGTGTGATCATCAAAGTTGGCTCCCAGGTGCTCGATGCCAGTATTCGGGGACAACTCCGCCGGATTAGTAATTCTTTGCTGAGTGCCGCCTAGTATGTGAGTGCCCCAGTTATTCCCACCTTCTGATTCATTCCTTTTTTCTACTCGTTAACCTTTTGAGAGCAATCCCATGGTAAGCATCAGACCAGACGAAATCAGTAGCATTATTCGCCAGCAGATCGAGCAGTACGACCAAGCCGTCAAAGTAGACAATGTGGGTACCGTTCTCCAGGTCGGTGATGGGATTGCCCGCGTCTACGGTTTGGAAAAAGCAATGGCTTCTGAGCTATTGGAGTTTGAAGACGGCACCGTCGGGATTGCCCTCAACTTAGAAGAAGACAACGTTGGCGTTGTGCTGATGGGTGATGGACGGCAGTTGGAAGAAGGCAGCACTGTCCGCTCGACGGGCAAGGTGGCCCAAGTGCCGGTGGGGGATGCCGTGATTGGTCGGGTGGTGGATGCCCTCGTCCGCCCAATTGACGGCAAAGGTGACATTCAATCGAGTGAAAATCGTCTCCTAGAGTCTCCGGCCCCAGGGATTATTCAGCGCAAATCGGTCTATGAGCCAATGCAAACCGGCATCACCGCCATTGACGCGATGATTCCGATCGGGCGGGGACAGCGGGAGTTAATCATTGGCGATCGCCAAACCGGCAAAACCTCGGTGGCGATCGACACGATCCTGAATCAAAAAGGGAATGGCGTGATCTGCGTTTACGTGGCGATCGGGCAAAAAGCTTCCACGGTAGCCCAGATCGTCAACGTCCTTAGAGAGCGAGGCGCGCTTGAGTACACGGTTGTGGTATCTGCCAGTGCCAGCGAACCGGCTGCCCTACAATACTTGGCTCCCTATACGGGTGCAACCCTAGCTGAGTACTTTATGTACAAGGGACAAGCCACCTTGGTTGTTTACGATGACCTCTCGAAGCAAGCCCAAGCCTATCGCCAAATGTCGCTGCTGCTGCGCCGTCCGCCCGGACGAGAAGCCTACCCCGGCGATGTGTTCTACCTCCACTCCCGCTTGCTGGAGCGAGCCGCCAAGCTCAGCCCCGAACTCGGTGAAGGCAGCATGACCGCTCTGCCGATTGTCGAAACTCAAGCTGGCGACGTTTCGGCCTATATCCCGACCAACGTAATTTCGATTACGGATGGGCAAATCTTTTTGTCCTCTGACTTGTTTAACTCTGGCTTGCGTCCCGCTATCAACGCCGGGATCTCAGTCTCCCGCGTTGGCTCAGCCGCTCAAATCAAAGCCATGAAGCAGGTGGCTGGCAAGCTGAAGCTAGAGCTGGCTCAGTTTGATGAACTGCAAGCGTTTGCTCAGTTTGCCTCTGACCTAGATAAAGCAACCCAAAACCAACTGGCGCGGGGGCAGCGGCTGCGGGAACTGCTCAAACAGCCCCAATTCTCGCCAATTCCGGTTGAAGAGCAAGTTGCGATTATTTATGCCGGCACAAACGGCTTGTTGGATGATGTGCCGACCGAAAAAGTGACTGAGTTCACGATCGGTCTGCGGGAATACCTCCGCACCAGCCAAGCCCAGTACGGTGAGCTTGTCCGCAGCGAGAAGAAGCTGGGTGATGAAGCCGAAAAACTGCTGAAAGCTGCCGTGGCTGACTACAAGAAAACCTTTATGGCCATGGCCTAAGTATCGTTGGCTCAGCGGTGGGATGAATTTTGCATTATTCCACCACTGAGCTTCTAGCAATTTGAGCTTTTTAGACATCATCGCTACTCCTTGTCATGGCTAACTTAAAGTTAATTCGCGATCGCATCCAAACCGTTAAGAACACCAAGAAAATCACAGAGGCAATGCGGCTGGTGGCGGCGGCCAAAGTGCGACGGGCCCAAGACCAAGTTACGGCCACTCGCCCGTTTGCCGATCGCTTAGCCCAGGTTTTATACGGACTCCAAGCCCGACTCAAATTTGAAGAGGCTGACCTGCCCTTGCTCAAAAAGCGAGAAGTTAATAAAGTGGCGCTTTTGGTTGTTTCGGGCGATCGCGGTCTGTGTGGTGCCTACAACAGCAACGTAATTCGTCGGGCCGAAGAACGCACCAAAGAGCTAAAGGCAGAAAAGCTGGATTACACCTTAGTCCTGGTCGGGCGCAAAGCTACTCAGTATTTTCAGCGCCGAGAACAGCCAATTGAGGCCAGCTATACCGGACTGGAGCAAATTCCAACGGCTGCTGAGGCAGCTAAAATTGCCGATGAGCTACTCGCCTTATTTTTGTCAGGGACAGTCGATCGGGTGGAGTTAATCTACACCAAGTTTGTTTCTTTGATTAGCTCTCGTCCTGCGATTCAAACTCTGCTGCCGCTTGATCCACAGGGATTAGAAGTCGCTGATGATGAAATCTTTCGTCTAACGACGCGCGGTGGGCAGTTTGAGGTGCAGCGGGAAAAGGTGGCTAGCCCCACCCAAGCAATGCCGCAAGACATGATTTTTGAGCAAGATCCGGTGCAAATTTTAGATGCGTTGCTGCCGTTGTACCTGAATAATCAGCTTCTGCGCTCGTTGCAGGAGTCTGCGGCCAGTGAGCTAGCGGCTCGGATGACGGCGATGAACAACGCCAGCGATAACGCCAGCGAGTTAATCAAAGGCCTATCCTTAACCTACAATAAGGCGCGCCAAGCGGCTATCACTCAAGAAATTCTAGAAGTGGTCGGTGGCGCCGAAGCCCTCAATTAGAGTTCGATTATTGTTATGAGGTAAATTTACGGTGCGAGTAGTAACCTTTCTCATATCTGCTATCTTTCTAGCAATCGCAACTCCTTCACTGTTCAAGCTTCTAACAGTGGTGATTTCTCTTGTGCTTACGGTGCAACTTTAAGTGGCGCTAAGTTAGTTAAAGCGAGTCTCGTAGATGCCAATCTTTGTTTCACGGATTTAAGAGCTACAGATCTACGTGGAGCAAATCTGAGTGGTGCAGATTTAAGATTTGCAGATTTAAGCAGTGCAAATCTAAGTGGAGCAAATCTGAAAGGTGCTAGGTTCCAGAAAACAAAGATGCCTGATGGTTCTTTACGGAATCAGTAGGAAAGTTGACCCTCAACCCTACGGAAATTTGCATTGTCTGTAAATTCATCCAGCCAGTTGCTGGATGAGATGTCTCAATTCAGGCAAAATTAAGCGTTCTGTTGCTAGCTTAACGGCGTTCGTTGAACCTGGTAGCGAAAACACCAGCGTCTGCCCAATTACTCCCGCTACAGCCCGTGAGGCGATCGCCCGCGAGCCAATTTCCTGGTAGCTCAACCAGCGAAACAGCTCACCAAACCCCGGCAGCTCTTTCTCTAGGCGACTGGCGATCGCATCGTAGGTTGTGTCTCTCGGAGCAATTCCCGTGCCGCCATTGAAAATAATCGCCTGCACTTGCGGCTGCTTAACCAAAGCCTGGAGTTCCGCTTCAATCTGGGCCGATTCATCTTTAAGCAAGCGGTATACCCATACATCATGCCCAGCCTTAACTAGTAGCGTTTGCAATAACTGCCCACTGCGATCGCTCTCTGGAGTGCGAGTATCGCTGACAGTTACGACTGCACAGCCAACTCGCACCAGCGCAGCATCTGGGTGAGGCAGAGATGCCATCAGGTCGCTCAAGGTTGATTTAAGCCCAAACCATGAGTCTCGGCATAGCGATCCATAAACCGGATAAAGCGTTCCCACTCCTCGGTGCTCCGCATGTTGTAAACGGTCTCTAGAGCAACGGGTTTGCCATTGATAAACTTGGCATTTACTTCTCGACTAATCAGTTCTCCTTCTTCGTCAATCATGTACATTCCCATCAGTTCTAGGTTGCCTTCTTGAACGACGATTGGGTTATCAAAGTAGAACACGGCTCTGCCGCTGCCCCCATCTTTGGCACGGGTTATTTTTACATCTGGGACTACTTCTTCGTTAACACCCCTAACAAATTGAATATCGGCCATAGGTCCTCTTTTGAATTGCGAATGTTTAGCGAGTTGCTAATTAAGCTGCTCTTTTGGTTATTCGCTCTATTGTAAAGCTTGGTGTAGCCCCAACTTTAATCTCTGTTTTACCTTACCCGGTCAAACTGGTCAGGTAAACATCGGTGGTGTGGGCTAAATAGACCAATCCTTGCTGATCGCAAAACTGGTGATAAAGCTCGTCCAGAGATTGGTTGAGGCGATCGCGAACCTGTCCAGCTTCTGGAATATAAGAGAGGCTGTCTGTCCGCCCCAGTAAGCCTGCCAGGTTAAGGGAATGGGAATGCCGAAAAGATTGGTACTGGCTCAGGCTAAACACAGACTGAGCAAAAATATCTGCCGTTAATTGTTTAACTGTTTGAGCTGGGTGCTGATTTGATGCTATTCGCAAGAGTTCGCTGTAGGCAGCAGTAAAGGCATCTTGACGATCGCGGTTATTCCAAACCACAGCCAGCCGACCATTGGGCTTAAGAATGCGAGCAAATTCAGGCAGAGTTTTTGACGGGTTGAACCAGTGGAAAGACTGAAACGTCGTCACCAGATCGACGCTGCCATCTGCTAAACCCGTTTGCTCAGCGCTGCCTTGCCGAAACTCAACCTGGGGATGGGGTTCGGCGGCTGCCAGCATGGCTAAATTGGGTTCGATCGCGATGACCGTTGCTCCCTGGGCGGCCAGAAGACGAGCGGCAATCCCTGTGCCGGCTCCAATATCTGCAATTAGAAGCATGTCTGAGGACTTTAGCCCCTTTAAGATGAAATGAATTGCTTCTGGAGGGTAGCTCGGACGATACTTTGCGTAAGCTTCAGCTCGATTTGAGAATCGGCTCTGAGGATTCATTGTATGCAGTTCTGATGGTTGATGCATTGGTTTAAATCCGGCAAACTTACGGATACCGGCTGTGGTTGAAAATGATTTTAGAAATTGCGATCGGCTAATCCTGCGTTTTTAGGTGATTTGGGGACAGAGACCGTGATACCTTAATGAATGACTGCAAATAAACCTATCATTAGCAAAATGCTTACGGCGTTTCTGAACAAGCTACCTTGCTTCTAAAGTCAGTTCAAAACTTTGAGAGTTGCCCCCTCAATAAAATGTCAGAGTTTTATCCAACTAGACCCTGGTTTTTCAACTAAACAGCTTTTGCTCCATTAACCCAAATTCTAATTCTAGAGGTTGTTCAATCATGTCCATTCGTCTGTACGTCGGTAATTTGCCCAAAGAACTAGATCGTAAAGAACTAGAGGCTCTATTTGCCAGCGATATTGGCGAAGCTGGCTCAACCAAAGTTGTCACCGATCGCAAAACTGGTAAGTGCCGAGGATTTGGCTTTGTCACGGTCGAAACGTCTGAGCTAGCAGATCAGGTGATTGAAAAATTCAATGGACATGTCTTCAAGGACAGCCCGCTCAAAATTGAGATTGCTACTCCTAGAGAAAAGGAAGAAAGCAAACCTGTTGAGGCCCCTAGCGGCAAACGTAATAATGCCAAAGCTAAGGGTCGCCGTGACAGCTCATCGGTGGAGCGAACCGCTTCGACTGAAACCCAGCCTGATCCGCGTTGGGCCCAGGAACTTGAGAAACTGAAGGAAATGCTGCTGGCCCAAGCTACAAATTAGCTAATCCTGGTTAGGGCTTTTGCGATCGCCTTCGATCATGAAATTCGATCATCAAAAAGGGTTCCATCGGAACCCTTTTTCACGCAACCCCTGAATTTAGATCTGGCTGCGTTGATATGTATTAATAAAGTTAGGCTAGTCGCTAAGCCTCGACTTGAGCGATCAAGTTGAATCAGCGATCCGTGCATCTGGAAGGATTCAATTGCATAAAATGGCAGGGTGACACATATCTTCTTTGACTCTTAGAGCGCAGACTTGCTCATCTCTGGTCGATCGTGCTTGCGATAGTGATCCGAAGGGACTGTGAGTGGTTTAACCTTTGCCTGAACTAGCTCAGTTGTTTCAATTTTACCCCCTGACGTTAAACTGCCATTGCTAGACGCTGATGAAAGATGATATTCCTGAGGCTCGCCGAGAACATAGCTTGACTGCCAAAGCTTCGGCTGGGACGAGATCGAGTATCTTTTTGGGGCTGGGTACTGCTGTGATTGTTTTAGCAGCAGTCAGCGCCTGGGTAATCTTACGCTGGCCGACATCAAAAACTGCCCAAGCCCCTGCCCCGACGGCTCCAACTGCTGCTCCCTCAGCGGTCGCAGCTTCACCCAGTCCAGATATTTTGTTGGGGCACTTTGCCTACAAAGAAGCGCCTCAGACTGACCTTAAATCAATTACTCCAGATGGTAGAGTCAAGCTGAGAGCGGCGGCGGCCCAGAAGTTTATGGCGATGGTAGCCAGCGCTCAGTCAGCGGGTGTGGTTTTGCTGCCTTTATCGGGTTATCGCTCAATCCAGGATCAAAATTATTTGTTTTTTGATGTCAAGGCTGAACGAGGTCAGGTGACAACGGAGCGAGCCCAAGTCAGTGCCCCGCCTGGTCACAGTGAGCATCATACAGGCTATGCGATCGACATTGGCGATGGCTCTCAACCCGATACTCACTTAAAGCCAAGCTTTGAAACTTCTGCCGCTTTTCGCTGGTTGGCAGCAAATGCTGCTTACTATAGCTTTGAGCTATCTTTCCCGGCTCACAATCAACAAGGGGTCAGCTATGAACCCTGGCATTGGCGGTATGTCGGCAATCAAGATAGCCTAAAGACTTTTTACAAAGCCCGCCAAGCGAAAAAGCCGCCTGATTAGTTTATTGTTGTGCGATCGCTGTGTTCACAAAATCTGTAGCGATAACCCTAACATCTTTAGGGCAACGCAAACCCTGGTTTGGACGGATTATGACAGTGGATTCGAGGGGAGCCTGTAAGATGGATACTCTAGCATTAGTGGCTACAGCTCTCAGCAGAACAACTATCTTTTTAGTCTTCTGCTCCTTCTAGTCTTCTACCGTCTGCCTTTTCCCTTCTGCCTTAATTTATTATGACCTCCTCTGCCCGTCGCTACCATATCACCACTTTTGGCTGTCAGATGAACAAAGCCGATTCTGAGCGAATGGCAGGAATTTTAGAAGACTTAGGCTTTGAGTGGTCAGAAGCAGCGGAAGAAGCTGACTTGGTGCTCTACAACACCTGCACAATTCGAGATAATGCTGAACAAAAGGTTTACTCGTATTTAGGTCGGCAGGCTAAGCGTAAACAGGAGCAGCCGAATCTCACCTTAATTGTGGCGGGCTGCGTGGCTCAGCAGGAAGGAGAGCAATTACTGCGGCGGGTGCCAGAGCTAGATTTGGTGATGGGTTCGCAGTACGCCAACTGCCTCGGCGATTTGCTAGAGCAGGTGTTTAACGGTGCCCAGGTAGTAGCAACAGAGCCGATCCAGATTGTGGAAGATATCACCAAACCGCGACGCGGCAGCACTGTCACCGGCTGGGTGAATGTGATTTATGGCTGTAACGAACGCTGTACGTATTGCGTGGTGCCAGGGGTGCGGGGGGTTGAGCAGTCAAGAACTCCAGCGGCGATTCGGGCTGAAATTGTTAGTTTGGCTGAGCAGGGCTTCAAGGAAATTACCCTCTTGGGGCAAAACATTGATGCCTACGGGCGCGACTTGCCGGGCGCGACTCCAGAGGGACGCCACCAGCACACCCTGACTGATTTACTTTACTTTATTCATGATGTGCCAGGCATTGAGCGGATTCGGTTTGCGACCAGCCATCCACGTTACTTTACGGAGCGGTTGATTCGAGCCTGCGCTGAATTACCGAAGGTGTGTGAACACTTTCATATTCCGTTTCAGTCTGGCGATAACGAGATCCTAAAAGCCATGGCTCGCGGCTACACGCAGGAGAAATATCGGCGGATTATTCATACGATTCGCAGCTATATGCCAGATGCAGCCATTAGCGCCGATGCGATCGTCGGATTTCCAGGCGAGACGGAAGCTCAGTTTGCCAATACGTTGCAATTAGTGGAAGAGATTGGGTTTGACTTGCTCAACACCGCCGCCTATTCTCCTCGCCCAGGCACACCCGCCGCCCGCTGGGACAATCAAATAAGTGAAGCGGTGAAAAGCGATCGCCTCCAGCGCCTTAACCATCTAGTATCGCAATCAGCCGCCGCCCGATCGCAGCGCTATCTAGGCCGGACTGAAGAAGTGTTGGTTGAAGATCAAAATTCCAAAGATCCGAGTCAGGTGATGGGCAGAACGCGCGGCAACCGGCTGACGTTTTTTCCCGGCGACCTGGCTCAACTCAAGGGCAAACTCGTCACTGTTAAAATTACTCAGGTGCGCCCCTTTAGCTTGACGGGGGAGCCAATGGTCGCTGCGACGACACACCAGCTTAATTGATTCAAGTCTTTGACAATGCCTGCTCAATTTGCTGGCAAAGCGCCGCCGGAGTTGATGAATTATTCAAAACAAGATTGGCTTGAGCAGTTTTAACCGCCAAGGGGAATTGACTCTCAATCCGAGCCTTTGCCTGCTCTAGGGTGAGGGCATCTCGCCTCACCAATCTTTGGAGCTGTAGGTCTGTCGGGCAAGCGACAACCCAAATCTCCGTCACCAAATCAGTCATCTGAGCTTCAAATAGCAACGGCACAACCATGACAATGACTGGAGCATCAGCAAGTGCCCGCTGTTCTGCTTGCAGGCGATCGCGGACATAGGGATGAATCTGAGCTTCTAGCCACAGCCGTTCATCGCGATCAGAAAAAATAATTTCTGCCAGGGCCTGGCGATTGAGCTGCCCAGTTACTGAGACAACCGATGAACCATAGCGTTGAGCAATTTTTTTGAAAGCCAAAGCGCCAGGCTGCACGGCTTGCCTGGCGTAAATATCTGCATCCAAGATCGGGACATCTAGACTGGCTAGATGCTCTGCAACGGTAGACTTACCAGTGGCAATTCCACCCGTCAAGCCAATCACGCGCTGCCAGCGGGCTGGATTTTTCAGCAACACTGGAATTTTTCCACTCGCTGAGGATGACTACCAGAGCAGGCGAACCGGCGGTGTAGCTTTTGGTTTGGGCTGAGGCACAGGTTCAGGAATCACTTCAGGCTGAACTTCTACCGGCGGAGGGGCTGGCGGCGCTGGTAAAGTGACTGGCTGATTCTGAGCCACCGAAGACAACAACTGATCGGATGGGGGTTGAGCCGGGAAAAATAGCGGCGGAGCAGCCAAAATCGGGTTACTGCTGGTTATCAGACCGCCAGTTGTATCAGTCGTAAACTGAGCCTGCGCAGGTTTGGCTGCCTGCATCCAAACGGCTGACGAGATGCCAGCCAAGATTGCTGCTAAGACAAATCGATGATTCATAAAGTTCGACCTTTGTTCAAAGAAAATACTGGAAACCCTCAATTGAGTTTGGCGTTACTTGTTCTCTTTCAGTCCCTCGGAAAGTTGGGACAGGAAATTGAAAATTGATAAAAACTCTTTGGGGGGGTTCCCCAGGTATTCATCATTGCTGGCCTCCACAACTGCATTATAGGCTTTGATTGTTTCCAGCAGCCGCCCCCGGTTGACCCGGTTATCCTGGGTTAAGCCCTTCATTTTATCGAGCAATGTTTGCGCTAGTTCCCGTGGAGGGGCACCTGGTGGGGTGGTCAAGGCTGTGACAATCCGCTCAGCAGCGGTGTCTGGGTCAACCGTTTCTCCGGCTGGAGCGGGTGGAGATGCCTCTGGAGTTGGCGGCGCTGTCTCCAGAGTTGGAGCTAACGGCATTGTTTCTTGAGCCAGCGCAGAGAGAGGAAACTGGAGGGGGAGGGCAATCAAGCCCAAGCATAGACTTGGCCCCAATAACGCACGGTAGTTCATAAATTTCTGCCTCGATTGCTTCTGATTGAAAAACCAACGGAACTCAACGGAACTAATGAATCTAAAGGTTTAGAAACTAAATCCATAGCCCACCGTGAGTAGAAAGCGGGGAGGAGAGCCTGCATTACCCGTCACATCTGCAACGGCGGGAATGACGATAAATGGAACATTCTTGATCGGGGCGATCGCAAACCCCAAATCCAGGTCTTGACCGTTCCAGTTGGTAATAAAGGCGACTTGTTGAATCACCTGCAGAGCAGCACTGCCAAAAACGTTAATGCTGTCAGTGTCAGTCACTTTGATGACAGTTGGCGGCGTAAACAAGTTGGTGATGCTGCCAAACCGGCCGGAACCTACCCCAACTGACAAGGTTAAAAAGCTGAGGGGTTTGGTCGGATCTTCTCTAAGCGGGAAAATCTTACTCACAACCCCATAGACGCTCCTGGGGCTATCTGTATTGCCAAATTTGATCGCATTTTCCACCCCGACGGCGATCGCCGTTAAATGGGGCAAGCGGCGGTGCACCTTAAAGCTAAATCCACCGCTGGAAAATGGCGTATTGTTGATGCCCGTAAACGAGTTAACAACAACTTCTAAGCCAACATACTTAAACGGGTCGCCAAATCCGGCTCCAAACCCAACTCCACCGTCAATCTCGTCATCAAAGCGGGTGCGAGACTGCAAGCCTGCCACGACGAATAAGTCTCTCCATTGAGCCCCAAAGGCAACCGGCGTTGTAATACTCATGCCAGTGATTACCTGGGTCAGCCCCAGACGAGACGCGAATTGGAGGTCACTCGGTGAAATTTTAATTAAATACTTTTCCTTCAAGGAAGTCGTTTCAGCGGTCGTTGCCTGAGCCATTTCAGCGATTTTTACCCCAGGCAAAGCATCGGTGGGGGCAGCGCTAATCTCTGATTGAGGGGTGTCAAGGGGGGCTAAGTTGACTGCTTGAGTATTGGCGATCGCCAGGTCCGCGATCGACTGAGCCTGCATCGGGACATTCGATTCTCCAGTCTGCCCAGCTTGTTGATTTGCTACCAATCGTTGGCTCGGCGCTTGATCTGAGACTGATAAAGCTGAGGCGACCAGCAATGCAACGGGCTTGGCATCCGTAGGCGTTTGAGCCGGTATCTCGCTGCTCGCAACCAAAACAACTTGACTGACCTGTTGCCCAACCAATCCTGGCAGGTTGGTTGCTGGAGTCACGTTGGCTGTTTGAGTAACACCATCTGTTTGAGTAACACCATCTGTTTGAGCAACAGACGTTCTCTCTGCTTGGGCAGGTAGACTCTCACTACTGGTGGCAGCAATCAAAAGTGCCTGTCCGGCTTGTTGCCCGACGAATCCAGCCTCATTTCGTTCAGCGATCGCTGCCTTGGCCGGCAATAAACTACTGCTGCTGGCAACTAGGGCGATCGCAACCAAGGCTGCCCTTAACGGCTCTGACAGCTTAGTTGACTTTAATTGTTTAATCTTCTCTGGCTGATAAAAACTCATACACCATACACTCCTCAGAATCTTAAGTTTTCAGCTCTAGGTCGGCTTAAACCACCGCTTATTCCGATCGCAATCAGGCCTTGCCTAGAGGCTTTTTGAAAACAGCAACACACCACAACAGTCTATTTAAGAGCAAAGACTGCAACATGTCCTGGCATCTTACATAGACTTTATCGAGTAAAGCAAGTTTTTTATAGCGTTTCGCGCTGGCAGCAATTACAGCTATTTTTTGAAAGCTTTTCAGCACAAGGTTTTCAAAACACAACTGAAACGTAATCTAAGTAAGGATTGCTACACAGTAATTTTAAAGCCGATAAGATTTCCAAAATTAAGCAGTTTTATCAAACAAAATGCTTGCAAAATCCTGTTTTATAACTGCTTAATCGCTTTAAGTTTGAAACAGGTTCACTAAGGCTTTTGTGACCCTCCAAACAGCCAGTGAATATTGAAACCGACGGTTGGATCTTCTTGGGCAACCAGCCCGCCAACTGGCGTGTTTTGCCCCGCCGCATTACTGCCATATAGATCAAATCCAAGGTTGAGTTTCGGAATCACATACCGAAAGCCGGCGCTCCAAACGCTCTGTTCTCCAGTAATCAGGGGCGTAAATTCGCCAATGAACTGCAAGCCTTCCCAAATTTGGTAGTTAATTCCCAACCCAACCCCAACTGGCGTCGTAAACGAGATTAAGCCAACTTTGGGGTTTAAGAACAGCGCCAACTGCGGAATCGGCTGATAGGTAAACGGTAGCTCGATAAAGCCTGAGGTTCTGCTCCGCCCCTCACGGGTGACGATTCCTTGGGCGTAGGCTGCCTTAATTGCCAGCGAGAATGGGTCTCCCTGGGTTTGATCTAAAAAGCGAAGTTTCGTCGCCAAGCTGATTGTGAAATCTGCACTGTAGTTAATTGACTCGATCAGGTCTACACCTGGCCCAAGTTGTTCGCCACTTACCTCAAGTTGAGCATCGTTGGCGATGCCGTAGGCGAAGCCAAACCCTGTGCCGGAGCCAATTCCGGCTCGGAAGCGCAGCATTCCAGGCAATAAGGTGTTAGCACTGGTTAGCGTCAGCCCTTCTAAAAGGAGCTGGCGATCGCGCTCTGTCAAAGGCACCCTTGGGCCACTGCGAAAGCTGGCTTGGTAGTTTTGGCCAATATCAGGCGTAAACGTCAGCCCAGCTACCAGTGCCACTTGGTCGCCATCTGGCAAATAAGCCAGCAGTTGGCTGGCTGGGGTCGCACCAAAGGCGTTGGTCGCGTATAAATTTAGGCCAACGGCTGGGTTAATTAAATAACGGGTGCCAACGCTCCAGACTGGCTGTTTAATAATTTCGCCGCTGTCAGAGCTAATGGTGTTACCGCCAGGGCCAAGCGGCAGATTCAGGTCTGCAAAAAAGCCTAGGCGCTGTAGGGGTTGCCAACTTAAACCCGTGCCGAGATAAAATCCTGTTCCGTAGAAGGAAGCATCATTAAAGGTTTCGGGGAAAAAGGCGATCGCCGGCGTGAAGTGAAGCTGGAGCTTCGAGTTAAAGCTGTAGGTAATTGGGAACTTGAGGGAACCGGCGATCGTGGCGTTAGTTGTCGTGTTGCGGGGATCTAGGTCAGTTGTAAAAACACCAGAACCAGTCCGAATACTCAAATACTCGACCGAGCCACTCACTGCTAAGGTTAAGTGTTTCTGCTTCAGCAATTGGTACTTAAAGTTAGGAGCAATACCGACAAAGCTGAATTCTTGGGTGGTCAAGCCCTGTACTGTCCGACCGAGCGGATCGTCATAAAACGAGAACGACAGCCCCAACTGCAATTTATCAGTGACGCCGCCATCCACGCCAAAGTAGAAAACTTCTCGTCCACTGCCTCCCCGACTGACCTGACTTTCTTTCGGAAAGTTGCGAATGCCGCCCGAAAAATAAAGTCCGCCCGCTGGCAGTTGATTCGCCGTCTCCAGATTAAACAATCGAATCGGTGGCTGCTGAAGGGGGGTAAGTTTGAACTCTTCTACCTTTGAGTCGGTCGGCGAGTCAGGAGCGGCTGGCGCAGTTGAGTCAGGGGTGACGGGTGAATCAGGGGCAGGAGGCACACCCTCTGGCGATTGATTCGCAGGGGTTTCAGTCTGAGCTTGAATTGCACCAGTTTCACCCGGCAATTGCTGGGCAGGCGTGCTGCTACTAAGGGAAGTATCGGCAGCCGGCTGCTGATCGGCAGGAGAGCTACTGACGACTGAGGAATTGGGTACAGGCGTAATCCCTGGTGTGAGTTGCGTGGGAAGTGAAGCTAGAGTGAGGATCTGCCTAGCAACCACCTCGGCGACAGAGGTGGTTTTAATCTCTTCGAGCGGAGGAGCATTGACAGTAGGCGGGATCAGTTTAGGAGTTTTAGTCTCCAAGGTGACTTGCCCTTGGGGCTTATCCGACTGACCATTGGTCACGGGTTGAATCAGCCTTGCTTTGCCTTGCGGAGCAATAACTCCCAAAGTCTGTTCCGTTGGCTCGTACCGTTGACTGTTGGGAACTGGCGTCATGGACTGGGCAAAAGATGTAGCGGGTAAGCCCAGAATCCACAGGCAGGTCAGCCCGGTAGAAAATCGATAAAACGACATAAGACTCTATTTCTCTAGCAATGAGGTTGTCTATGAGCACCAATGGTAAGCCTACAGCATTAGTTAATCTTGTCTACGCACTGAATTAGCTTCTCTTTCAAAAATTGGTAGCGGTATTCAAGTAATGATTTAAGGGAGTGTGAGCGAAGCCCACACTCCCTTAAATCATTAAAAATTTAGGACTATCCAAAAATTGGTAGCGCTAGATTTTAATGCCTGGGGGTCGCGTTTCTAGGGGCGGTTTATCCTCCTAGAAACACGACTATAGATGACGACTCAAAAATCAACGCCGCGCTTGAGGTCAATCCCTTTTTCAGCGTAGTGTTTGTGGCAAACCATCTCCGAGTGAATGCTGGCTAGATCAAAGTAAGCAGGCGGAGTTTTACAGCGCCCGGTAATAATAATTTCCGTTCCTTTCGGTTTGCGTAAGAATGATTGGACAATTGGCTCTTCTGGCAGCAGTTCTAGATCAACTGTCGGGTTGAGTTCATCTAGAATAATTGTCTTGTAAAAACCAGAGGCGATCGCTGTTCTGGCAATTTCCCAGCCTCGTTCTGCTTCTACATAGTCTAGTTCCTGCTGCTGGCCCCGCCAAACAATTGCATCACGCCCGCACCGCTGGTGATCGACCAAACTGGGATAGCTTTGCTGGAGAGCGGCGATCGCGGCATCTTCGGTATAGCCACTGCCGCCTTTCAGCCACTGCATAATCAGGACTCGATGGGATTTATCCTGACCTATCCCGCGCCCAATCGCTTGCAGGGCCTTACCCAAGGCGCTAGTAGACTTGCCTTTGCCGGCCCCGGTGTAAATTTCAATCCCCTCAATCCCTTGGTCAATCGCGTGAGGATGAAAATGGGGCTTCATCTCTGAGTGCAAATCCGCTACATCCAGCAGCGGTTGCGGCGCCCCTCGCCCGGTGGTAATAATTTCTAACTGCTCTGGTTTTTGCTTCAGGGCATGAGTCACTTCTTCAATCGGCAGCAGCCCCAAATTCAGGACTGGGTTAAGCTCATCTAAAACCACGACCGAATAGAGTCCAGAGGCGATCGCCCCTTTGGCAATATCCCAGCCTCGCTGCGCCTCTAAGCGATCAAAGCGGGTAATTTCCTCGGCGTTAAAAAACTCGGCTCGCCCCGTTCGCACCTGATCAATCAAGTGCGGAAACCCGCGCTGGAGAGCCTCGATCGCCGCATCTTCATCGTAGGTGCGGCCTGGCCCCTTTAAAAAGCGCAGCAGCAGGACTCGCGTCTGCCAGGACAAACTGATGCCCAAACCAATCGAACGCAGCACCACGCCCAGAGCCGCCTGCGACTTGCCCTTGCCCGCTCCATCGTAGACATGAATCTGCCCGATCATCCGCTCTGGGCGAACTTGAGCAGTCCGAATCCCAATTCCCGCTCGTGTCATAGCCGTCAGCCTCAATCATGAACGCTTTGGGGAGCAAGCCTTGCAGAGGCTGAAACACCAACTTGCCTAGCCCAGCAATGGGTCTACTTAGCAAGATTTTAGCATTCAGCTTTGATCGCTCGATTTGATTAGACGTTTACATTCTGGATCGATTAGAGTTTGAGGCGAGGGATTCAAGGAGACGAGGGTGAACGTGAATCGGGTGGGGGTCATTGCAGCCAATGTGTTCCGGGAAGTCTTCCGAGAGCGCGTACTTTACTTGGCGGCTCTGTTTGGCGGACTGCTGCTGCTGGCAGTCACGCTATTAACTGAAATTTCGGCTGATACAGAGAATAAAATCACGCTCGACTTGGGCATGGCGGCGATCGGGGTGTTTGGCTTAATCATCGCCATATTTGTCGGTACAGGACTAATTCACAAAGAAATTGAAAAGCGGACGGCACTGGTGCTGATGGCTAAACCGATGAGTCGGGCCGAGTTCATCGTCGGTAAGCATTTAGGACTCTCCGCTGTTTTAGCCGTACTAGTATTCCTGATGACGCTGATTTTCTTCGCGATCATGAGCTTTCGACAATTTCAGTACCCGGCGGGTAGCCTATTGATCGCAGTTGGATTCACCCTGCTTGAATTGGTTTTGCTAGCGGCAGTCGCGATGGCTTTTGGCGTTTTTACTAGCCCATTGGTGGCAACCATGCTCACGTTTGGGGTTTATCTGATGGGTCACTTGAGCCAGAATTTAGTCACGTTAAGTCAGTCAATTGAAAACCCAGCCTTAAAGACAGCGATTAAGGGACTCTACCTCGTTTTTCCAAACCTGTCGACTCTAGATTTAAAAAATCAGGCAGTGTATGGTATCTTGCCGCCAGCCTCTGAGCTATTGGCCAATACAGCCTATGGATTGATCTATGCTGTGCTGATGCTGGCGATCGCCACTTGGATTTTCTCCTACCGGGAGTTCTAGCTTAGGAGCATAAAGCTTAGAATGATGGCTGTAAAGATCAGCGATCGCTACAGTTTCTGATTGACTCTCCACTGAGATGGGTGTTGCTCCTAATTCGTCGTCAGATCAACTCCAGGGTGTTGTAGAACGCCTGACCTATCATGCCGAGGAATCTGGCTATGCGATCGCCCGCCTCAAGGTTCCCCGCAGTCGCGAGCTGATCACAATTACGGGCACCTTTTCCCAGATTCAAGCCGGGCAAACCCTCAAACTAGAAGGGTTTTGGCGAGATCATCCCAAGTATGGCCCCCAGTTTCAGGTCACGCAGTATCAAGAGACTAAGCCAGCTACCCTGACCGGAATTGAAAAATATTTAGGCAGCGGCTTAATTAAGGGGGTTGGGCCAGTCACCGCCAAGCGAATTGTCGCCCATTTTGGTTTGGAAACCTTAGAGGTGATTGAGCAGCAAATTGAGCGCTTGGTGGAAGTGCCAGGAATTGCCAAAAAACGAGTCAAGCTGATTCAATCCGCTTGGGAGCAGCAAAAAACGATCAAAGAAGTGATGCTGTTTTTGCAGGGGCACGGCGTGTCGACCACCTA
Organism: Aphanocapsa sp. GSE-SYN-MK-11-07L; assembly: GCA_019359715.1. Taxonomy (GTDB): domain Bacteria; phylum Cyanobacteriota; class Cyanobacteriia; order Thermosynechococcales; family Thermosynechococcaceae; genus JAHHGS01. The sequence goes on from JAHHGS010000100.1 coordinate 29,711, forward strand.
TGCTGTCAAAATTTTTAAGCAATACGGCGAAAAGGCGATCGCCGTCGTCAGCGAAAATCCCTATCAACTGGCAATTGATGTCTATGGGATTGGCTTTGTGACTGCCGATGCGATCGCTCGCAATTTGGGGATTAGTCCTGGCTCTGAATATCGCTATCAGAGCGGCTTGTTGCATACCCTCAGCACCGCTGCTGAAGATGGCCACTGCTTTTTGCCGCAAACTGAACTGATCGAGCGTGCCGCCAAACTTTTGACCTTGCCCGATCATCAGCCAGCGACTGAAACGCTGCTGGCGCTGACCACCCAAATGTCGATCGCCCAAGACATCATCATGCAGGGGGGCAGCGGCGACCTGCAGGGAGAATTTATTTGCTATCGGCCTTCGTTTTTTCATACGGAGCAGGGGGTGGCGAATCGGCTAAAGGAATTGCTGAGCCAGCCGCTCAGCGTTGATCGACCACGGGTGCGGGCTTGGATTGAGCGGTTTATCGCTCAAACGGGGATGGCTTTGTCGGAGCAGCAGCAGCAGGCAGTTGAAATGGCGGTTAGCCAGCGAGTGCTGATTCTGACCGGCGGGCCGGGCACGGGCAAAACTTCCACCACGCGGGCGATCGTTGCCCTTTGGAAGGCAATGGGTAAAACGATGGTACTGGCTTCACCCACCGGTCGAGCCGCCCAGCGTTTGAGTGAAGTGACCAGACAACCGGCTAAAACCCTGCATCGGGTGCTAGAGTTTGACCCGAAATCGATGGGCTTTTTGCGCGATCGCCATAACCCGATTCCGGCTGAGGCGATCGTTGTCGATGAAGCCTCGATGCTGGATTTATTTTTGGCTCATTCGTTGGTGAAGGCGATCGGCAATGATGCCCAACTTTTGCTGGTCGGGGACTGCGACCAACTGCCCAGCGTTGGCCCTGGCAATGTCCTGCGCGATTTGATTGCTTCTAAACAAGTGCCCGTTGTCCAGTTGAGCCAGGTGTTTCGCCAAGCCGCCGCCAGCCAAATTGTCAGCCATGCCCATCAAATTAACCAAGGTCGGTTGCCTCGTATAGATCCTGTTTCAGATCAGCCGACGACGGATTGCCTCTGGCTGGCGGCCCCAGAGCCTGAACAAGGCGTACAAGCGATTCAAGATTTGCTCCAGCATTTAATCCCAAAATTGGGGTTTGATCCGATCCGGCAGGTGCAGGTGCTGGCTCCAATGACGCGGGGACTAGTCGGAACACGCCATCTGAATCAGACCTTGCAGCAGTTGCTCAATCCGCCAGGGGACAATCAGCCAGAGCTAACCTACGGAGGAATGACGCTGCGGGTGGGCGATCGCGTGATCCAGCAAGTGAACGACTACGACCGGGAAGTCTTCAACGGCGACTTGGGCACAATTACCAACCTTGATCGGGAAGAGCAGGAAATCCAGATTCAGTTTGGCGATCGGTTTGTCAACTATGACTATGCCGATCTGAATGAGATTGCCTTGGCTTGGGCGATTAGCGTCCACAAATCCCAAGGGTCGGAATATCCGGTGGTGATCTTGCCGCTGTACATGCAGCACTATCTGCTGCTGAGCCGCAATCTGCTCTACACCGGGCTAACGCGGGCCAAAAAACTGGCGATTTTAGTCGGGACAAAACAGGCGATCGCGATGGCGGTTAATCAGGTCAAAGACCAAAATCGCTATACCTATTTAGCTCGGCGTTTAACAGCAGTTTGAGATCAGATTAAAATCCTTGATTCCCCGTTTAGGTTTCTACCTGCCAACCTTTTTTCTGCCTCGACTTAATCGTCATTTGACGGCGAGCAAGCTGCTGAAAGAATGGCTCTGGCGGGACGGCAACTTCCGGGGGCAGCGTGCCAGTCTGGGTAATTTCACCCCTAGCTAACATTTGAGCGGCGATCGCCGGCGGGGCACCCGTGTCAATATCCAAGCCAATCCCCCACTCTGGCATCCCTGGCGTGTGGCAATCGACAATCCAGGTTATTTTTTTGCCAGATTTTTTGCCCTTGACGATCGCCCGAATCACCTCGTACTGCTTCAATTTACCGACTGCCTGAGGCGTGGGTTGATGCATGGCCAAGTAATTAGCCACCTCAATCGGAGCCACTTGCCCGCCCGCCACTGGGATGGGCTGGCTGCTGGCAAAGCCCAAATCTCGCAGAAACTTAACTTTGGCAGTAAAGTCGGGGTCAAAGGCAATTTTAAAGCTGACCTCTTGCACACCTTGATCAGCAAACGAGAGCGGCAGGGTTGCTACTTCGGAGTGGAGCGTATACATCGGCGATCGCACCCCGACTGGCGGCGGAAACTTAAGCGGCTTCGCCCCCGACATTTGGTCAATAAACTGAAATTCCCCTTGCGTAAATACAGCCGGTGGAAACGAAAATTCTTCCAGAATAGTTTTAAGAGAATAGGAGACAGATAAAGCTGGCTCAACATCGTAGCGAGTGCGGTCAACCCCGGCGACCCGCAAATGAATCTCTTGCACTTGCTCAAGCTGATCGGCTGCATATCGAGCCAGAACGTTAGAAATACCAGGAGCCGCTCCCATCCCTAGCAGAGCAGTCCGATTGATCGCCTGAAAGCGATCGTGCAAAGCTAACTGCTGACGGGTGGTATGAAACAACCCACCCAAATCGATGTAGTGCGCTTGGGCCAGCAAAGCGGCTTCCATCACTGCCAAATTAAAGGCATAGGGAGCCGTGTTGATCACAACAAGAGCGCCCTCTAGAGCGGCGGCAGTGGCTGTAACGTTATTAATATCAATCAGCAGCGGCTGGACGCGATTGCCACCTAAGCTAGCTGCCAACTGACTTGCCTTGTCTAAGTTGTAGTCTGCAATCACAACTTGGTCGGCTGGCGGGCAGGTTTCGACCAGATCTTTAACCGTGATTTGGCCCATGGCTCCGGCTCCACCGATCACAACGTAGCGATCACTCATCGGCAAATCCTACTGCACTCAACATTTTTCTCTGACCACGCTAATCATATGGCGATCGCCGCAGATGACCCCAGTGTTCTTCTCCTTGGCGTTTGAGCACAGAATTGTGGACAGGCACCAGTTCCAGAATCTGAAAATCAGCGGCAAAAAGCTGGCGAATCTCTTCAGCCGTTGAACCAAAGGGCGGGCCACCGGGACGGGTATGGGTGAAAAACAGGGCTAAAACTTCTCCTCCGGGTCGCAATAGCTGCCGAACCAACTGGACATAGGCAGGGCGCTGGGCTGGGTCGATCGCGCAGAAACAGGTGTGTTCAATTACATAATCAAAGCTGCTGGCAAACTCAGGCAGCAAGTCAAAAATATCTCGCTGGATAAACTGGGCTGATTGTCCTTGCTTTTCAACCAGGGTCTGGGCAATGGCGATCGCCGACGGGGCAAAATCCACCCCGACCACCTGCAAGCCGTGGGCAGCAAACAGCAGCGCCTCGTAGCCCCGCCCACAGCCCAGAGCGATTGCACGTCCTGCCAAAGGCGCTGGCTGAGCGTTGAGCCAACTGACGAAGGGCGGGGCTGGCTGTCCCAAATCCCAGTGGGTTGTGCCCTGCTGGTAGCGGTCTTCCCAATCACTGGGATTAGCGATAGTCATTAGTAAAGTACTCAATTTCAAGCCTAGAGACGGGATCCCTTGTATGTCATAATAATTTACACATATTCTCAGGCTATCAAGTCAAAGCAGCAAGGGCAATGAGCACCGAAGTCATTGAAACAGAAGACTTAGATCGTCATGAATGTCGAGCCTGTGGCTACATCTATGAGCCGCTTAAAGGGGACGACAAGAGTCAAATTGCCAAAGGCACTCCTTTTACCGCTCTTCCTAAGAACTGGCGCTGTCCTGTTTGTGGTGCTCCTACCTCTCAGTTCAGCAATGTTGGTCCGTTAGGTCAACCCTCTGGCTTCAAAGAAAACCTGAAATATGGATTAGGAGTCAACGTCCTTACCCCTGGGCAAAAAAACCTACTCATTTTTGGTGCGTTAGGCGTTGTTTTCTTGCTTTTAATCAGTCTCTACGGGCTTCAGTAATTATCTCCAATCCAATGCAATCAATTCTGCGATTCTGGCAAAAACTTTGTACTCTGGCGGTCGTTCTGCTGCTCTGCGTCAGCTGCGGCTATGCCCCTGCCTTAAGTTTTCATCCTTGGGAGTTAATTTCGCTACCCACAGACTCTACTCCTTTAGATTTGAGTTTCATTACTCCTCAGCATGGCTGGTTGGTCGGGACGCACGCCAGCCTGCTCGAAACCTTCGATGGGGGTAAAACCTGGGAACCTCGCAGCCTCGCTCTGGGTGATGACCAAGATTATCGCTTCAATTCAGTTAATTTTTCTGATCAAGAAGGCTGGATTGCGGGTGAACCCTCTTTGCTGTTGCACACCACTGATGGCGGACAGTCTTGGTCAAGAGTGCCCCTGAGTGCAAAATTGCCTGGGGCGCCGAATACAGTTGTTGCGCTCGGCCCACAGTCGGCTGAAATGACCACAGATGTGGGAGCGATCTATCGGACTGATGACGGGGGTAAAACCTGGAAAGCAATGGTACAAGAAGCCGTCGGGGTTGTTCGCAATATGGAGCGATCGCCGGCTGGCCAGTACGTGGCTGTTTCCTCTAGAGGCAGCTTTTACTCAACCTGGAAACCAGGGCAAGAGGCTTGGGAACCCCATAACCGGAATAGCTCTCGCCGCGTTCAAAATATGGGCTTTGGCCCTGATGAGCAGCTTTGGATGCTGGCCAACGGCGGCCAGTTGCAGTTTAATGACCCAAATCAGCCAGACGAATGGAGTAAAGCCAGTAATCCTCAAATTGCGATTAGCGTTGGCCTGCTAGATTTAGCCTATCGGACTCCTGAAGAAGTCTGGATTTCAGGCGGCAGCGGCAATTTGCTCTGTAGCCTGGATCGGGGGAAAACTTGGCAGAAAGATATGGCATTAGAAAGTGTCCCTTCTAATCTTTACAAGATTGTTTTCTTCAGCCCTGACCAAGGATTTGTGTTAGGACAAGATGGAATGATTCTGCGCTACATCGGCGAGACTAAGGCAGCTTAGAGCCTAAAACAGAGTTCTTAATCGGTTTCGGAGGCAGATAGTTGATCTAAATCCGGTTGTGAGAGGTTCCCTGGTTACGTATGATAGAGATTACAAAGCTTTCAAGGAGGTATCTAAAGTGGCCGGCACAACTGGTGAACGTCCTTTTTCTGACATTATTACAAGCGTTCGTTACTGGGTAATCCACAGCATCACAATTCCAGCCCTGTTTATTGCAGGTTGGCTGTTTGTCAGTACGGGTTTGGCTTACGATACGTTTGGCACCCCCCGACCTGATACTTATTTCTCGCAAGAGCAACAGCAAGTCCCTCTGATAACTGACCGTTACGAAGGTAAGCAGCAAATTAAGGAATTTCAGAGACGCTAAATTATGACTTCTAATACTCCCAATCAACCCATTTCTTATCCCATCTTTACGGTGAGATGGATAGCTGTTCACACCTTGGCCGTTCCCAGCGTCTTTTTCCTGGGAGCGATCGCGGCAATGCAATTTATTCAGAGGTAAGCCCTCCATGGCAGAACGAAATCCGAACAATCAGCCTGTAGAACTTAACCGGACGTCTCTGTACCTCGGTTTGCTACTCATTTTTGTTTTGGCTTTGCTTTTTTCAAGCTATTTCTTTAACTAGCTGGGTCGATCGATCCAGCCAACCCAATTCAGAATCATAACGATATAAATTTAAGGAGGTAAACATGCTTTCAGGAAGTGGCAAAATTCCCTTGTGGATTGTCGCTACCGTTGCCGGAATGGGAATTATTACCGTTCTCGGTATCTTCTTCTACGGTGCTTATGCTGGTTTGGGTTCATCCCTCTAGTAGATCAATCTAAACAAAAAGCCCTCCACCGATCGGTGGAGGGCTTTTTGTTTAGATTGTTTTCCGGCTAGATTTCTACCACTCCACCCGCCGCTTGCAAACGAGCGCGAGCTTTCTTCATCTGCTGCATGGCTTGAATTTGCTCTTGCTTGTTACCGCTTTGGTCGGCTTTGCTCAACTGGGCTTGAGCTTCGGTGTAGTCAACTTTGGCTTGGGCTTGATCAATTGAATCGCCGCGCTCAGCGCCGTTGACCAAGATGGTGACTTCGTTATTCTCAATTTCGGCAAACCCGCCCACAAGGGCGATCGCCACCCAGTCTTTGTCTGAGCGCACCCGCATCACGCCTGTTTCCAGAGCGGTCAGCAAGGGGGCGTGCCCACTTAGAATCCCCAATTGACCAGTCGTGCTGGGTAAAATCACTTCTTGGGCGGCAGAGTCCCAAACGGTCTTGTCGGGGGCAATTACACGAACAGTCAGGGTCATAGTGCTGTGCTCTAATAATGGTCAGAGCTGAGTTTTGAGCTTTGGTCTGCTCAAAACTCAGCCCTAAAATGGTGGCTACTTGCCTTCGGCTTTCATTTTCTCGGCTTTGGCGATCGCTTCTTCGATCGTGCCGACCAAGTAGAAGGCCTGCTCAGGTAACTCATCGAGTTCCCCGCTCAAGATCATGTTGAAGCCCTTGATCGTTTCTTCCAGGGTGACGTACTTGCCGGGAGAACCCGTGAACACTTCCGCCACAAAGAACGGCTGCGACAAAAAGCGCTCAATCTTGCGGGCGCGGGCCACAATCACGCGATCGTCTTCCGAGAGTTCATCTAAGCCCAGAATGGCAATGATGTCTTGCAGTTCTTTATAGCGTTGGAGGGTAGACTGCACCGCACGGGCTGTGCCGTAGTGGGTTTCACCCACAATGCTAGGCTGGAGCATTGTCGAAGCAGAGTCGAGCGGATCAACCGCCGGATAAATTCCTTTAGCCGCCAAACCGCGAGACAGCACGGTTGTCCCATCCAAGTGGGCAAACGTCGTCGCGGGAGCTGGGTCGGTCAAGTCATCGGCAGGCACATACACCGCTTGAATCGAGGTGATTGAACCTTCAGTGGTGGAGGTAATCCGCTCTTGCAGGTCGCCCACATCCGTCCCCAGGGTAGGCTGGTAGCCAACGGCAGACGGCATCCGCCCTAACAGGGCTGATACCTCTGAACCCGCTTGCACAAACCGAAAAATATTGTCAATGAACAGCAGCACGTCTTGCTTGTTAACGTCCCGGAAGTATTCAGCCATCGTCAGGGCCGACAGACCAACCCGCATCCTTGCTCCCGGCGGTTCGTTCATCTGCCCATAAACCAGGGCAATTTTGGAATCGTTGAGGTTGTCTTTGTTGATCACCCCAGATTCGATCATTTCGTTGTAGAGGTCATTTCCTTCGCGGGTGCGCTCTCCCACGCCACCAAACACCGAGACTCCACCGTGCTTAGTGGCAATATTGTTGATCAATTCCATCATGATCACGGTTTTGCCGACGCCAGCCCCACCAAACAGACCAATTTTGCCGCCTCTTCGATAGGGGGTGAGCAGGTCAATCACCTTGATGCCGGTCTCAAACACAGACGGCTTGGTTTCGAGCTGAGTAAATAGAGGGGGCGCCCGGTGGATGGGTGAGCTTGACTCAGCGTTGACGGGGCCTTTTTCATCGACAGGTTCGCCTAGAACATTGAAGATCCGGCCCAGGGTTTTCAAGCCGACCGGGACATTGATCGGAGCGCCGGTATCTGTCACTTCCATCCCGCGCACTAGCCCGTCAGTGGTGGTCATCGCAACTGCCCGGACTTGGCGATCGCCAAGCAACTGCTGCACTTCGCAGGTGACAGACACCTCATCTCCTGCTTCATTCTTCCCTTTTACAACCAGAGCGTTGTAAATCTGGGGCATTCTGCCACTGGGGTATTCAACATCCAGAACCGGGCCGATGATCTGGGTGATATAACCAATACTTGCTTTGTCTGTGGTGGTGACCATGCTTACGCCTAATGATTTTGAGTCATCTAAATTGCTTGCTGGGGCAGTTTCGCATCGGAAATCGCCACCCCTTAAGGTATCACTTAATGGATGCACAATGTAAACTTTCGTGAGCAATTTGACCTAGACCAAGTCACTCCCTTCTACTCAGCTTGGCTCCCTCACCCAGAGCTGAATGACGCTGTTAAATGGGCGAGCAGATATTGACAGTCCGCCGGGGTATGAGTGGCCATCACGGTTAGACGCAGCCGACTGGTTGAGACGGTGGGTGGGCGAATGGCGGGGGCAAAAATCCCGTCTTGACGTAGTGACTGGCTGGCCTGGAGAACGCTGGCTGGATTAGGCATTTGAATACAAACAATCGGTGACTCGGAAGGCAATAATTTAAAGTCTGGTCTGATTTGGCTAAAAATTTGCCCTAAACCCTGCTTAATCTGCCCGACATTCTGCCAAAGCTGTTGGCGGCGGGCGGGATCTTGTTGAACAATCGCGATCGCCTTTAGCGCAGCCGCCGTATCAGCCGGAGATAAGCCCGTCGTATAAATCCAACTAGTTGCTCGATTTCGCAGATAGTCAATCAACTCGGCTGAACCGGCAATGTAGCCGCCCAAGCTGCCGAGGGCTTTACTGAGGGTGCCCATTTGGATCAAAGGTTGCCTCGAACAGCCCAACTGCTCCACGCAACCCGCCCCAGTTGCTCCCATTACCCCCGTCGCGTGGGCTTCATCTACCAGTACCATGCAGTCGTATTCAGCCGCGATCGCCAGTAGCTCTGGCAAAGGGCACAAATCTCCATCCATGCTAAAGACGGTATCTGTCAGGATCAAACAACGCCGATGGGCTGACCGCTCCTGCTCTAAGTGAGCCGCTAAGTCAACCAGATTGAGGTGGGAATAGTCCAGTACCGTAGCACCGCTCAACTTGGCTCCAGTTTTGAGGCTGGAGTGATTGTAATGGTCAGCCAGAATCAGGTCTTTTTTGCCGACCAAAGCCGCGATCGCCCCCAAATTAGCCAAATAGCCGGAGCTAAACACCAAGGCGTCTTCTGTTTGTTTAAGCTGGGCGATCGCCTGCTCTAATTGCCGATGTAAGTCTCGGTGGCCGGTGATCAGGCGCGACCCCGTGCTGCCAGTCCCGAATTCTTGAGTCGCAGCGATCGCAGCCGCAATCATGCGTGGGTCAGCCGCCAGTCCTAAGTAATCATTGCTGCCAAAATTGAGCAGCAGTTGTCCCTGCAAATTAATTTTGGCTCCGGCCCGACCGGCAATTGGTTGCGGCGATCGATACCAGTTAGCTTTGTGAATCGCTGCCAGTGACTCAGCAATCCAGCCGTAGGGGTCAGAACTCATTAGACTGTCTGACGTTGCAGGTAGCTGAGCAACCAGTTGGCTGCGGTTGCCCGCCGAGTCAAGCGCGGATTCAGTTCTGAAACTTGATAGCCTGTAAATCCCAGTTGTTCTTTGAGCAACTGCTTATGGGCCGCCGGGATGGAGCGAGTCAGCTTCACGGTCGCTGGACGACTACCGATAAAATCAGGAGGCTGCGGATAGTCTGTAGACCATTCCTCAGCCACAGCCACCGCATTCCACTGCTGCAAATCAGGATCATACTGATAGCCGAGGCAATGCCACAGCAGCGCATTGACGATTTGATCACTGAGCTGATCGTCGAGAATCTGCCAGCAGGTGGCTGAGTTGAGGGCAGGTAAATCAGTCATTTGCAAATGTGCATAAATCCCCATGTTTAGCAGCTTAACAAATTGGTTGACAGAGTAAAAACATTAGTGCTAAAAGGATTCAGCCTTAATCCCAATCTGTTTAAATTCCACTAAAGAATGTAAATTTTAGGATGGGCAATCCTGGATAGTCATTGGGAATGAAATTGAGGATCAAAATTCCTCAAAATCGTTGCAGATACTAGGACTCCCCAGTCTTTACACAGGAAATATTCAATCATGAGACTGTTCCCGCTCACCGGCATTAGCCTGATTGTCTGCTGTTTGATCAGTGGATGCATGAGCAGCAGTCAAAGCCAAGAGCAAATCGGTCAACCGATGCCAACCCTCAGTCCCCAGGCGAGTCCAACTGCTCCTGTTTTAACAGTTGAGCAGGTGCTGCTGGCAAAAGACGGCAGCGACGGCAAGCTAAAACCTTTAGATGAAAATATTTTTAGTCGGGGCGAAAATGTCAACATGGTGTTGCTGAACGTGAAAGGGTTTGTCAAAGGCAGCGATGGCAAAAATAAATTTGACATGGATATTCAGGTCAAAGATGCTGAGGGCAAAGTTATTCTTTCTCAGAATAATTTGTTGGGCACGGAGGGACATCGAGATTTACCTGGCAATGTGGCACGCACACCCTATGGCGTTTTCAAAACATCAAGTCAGCTTGCCCCTGGTAACTACACAATTACCCTGACCCTCTACGATCAGGTTGGTGAGGGGGTTGTCACCAAAAGCAAAACTGTGGCGCTGCAATGATCATAAAGTCCTGACTTGAACGCCATCACTGGTTATTTTTTGAATAATTAAAAATAGTCTTGAAAGCTGGGAATCGCCATTAAACAGTAGAGTGATAAGTAAGCTGCTGGCGCTGCTCCCCTCGCTCGCCCGGCTTGGCCTTCAGTTGGATTCCAAGGAACATCTGTGACATGTTGACGTACCTGCTGGTGTGGATTGTGGCATTGGGCAGTTTGGGCATCTATCTCACTGCTTTTTTCTTTCCTGAGCTTCATCGCAAGAATGACCTAATTTGGAGTGGTGTTGGCTTATTTTATGCCCTGGTTTTATGGGTTTATAGCGATCGCATTCGAGGTGGATTTTTACTCGGACAAACCGCTGGCGTGGCTCTCTTAGTTTGGTTGGGCTGGCAAACCTGGCAACTGCGCCGAGAACTAACCCCGGCTGACCTCAAAACCCCCATCCCCGCCGACCTCAAAGACAAGCTGACGGGTCTAGTGGCAACCGTACAAAGCAAGTTAGGTGGTACAAGTCAGCCAACGCCAGCTAAAGTTGACGTTTCTAGGCTCAAAACTCAGGCGACTGGGTTACTTGATACAGCCAAAGCTAAACTGCAAGACTTAGGCATTCTGGCCAAGCCATCTGGTACTCCGAAAGTTTCGACGCCGCCCGCTGTCACCGAAACGATCGCAACCGTCGAGACGATTGTGGCCGAAGTCGGTGAGGATGCAGCGGTGATTGAAGTGGTGGAAGTGATTGAAACCGTGATTGAAGAGGCTGTTGCTGAAGCACCGGATCCTGAAGTCGTTGAGCCTCTGGCTGTCGTTGAGGAGGTGCCAGAAGCGCCGCCCGTCAGTGCGCCGGAAATGACGGAGCCTCCTCTAGTCGAAATTGACTCAGTTGATGCCACAGAACCCCCAACTCCAGAGCCATTGGCGGCTGAAGCAGCCGCGATCGCCGATAATTCCCTCGTCGAGCCATCGGAGCCTCAAACCTTAGAACCTAGAGTAGAAGCTGTTCCAGAACCAGAGCCGGTGGCTGAATTAGAACCAGAGGCCCCCCCGGAGAACTTAACAACTAATCAACCAACGGTCGCGAATCCAGAAGAGTTAACGTCTCTGTCCCATGAACTGATGCAGTCAACTGAAGAAGCGGTGGAAACAACAGAAACTGCAGCCGATCATAAATCTGAAGGTGAAAATTGGCCACCCCCAGAACCGACGCCTTGAGCACATATTATGATATGCGATCGCCGTCTTAAATCATTCATGGAATGAAAATAAATCATCGATCATGCAGCGATTAGAATCCATCGCTTGCAAATTAATCAAGCATGGCAGAGAAAACTTCCACAGGTAAGCCTTCGCACTCATATTTCTAACTGTGCTATAGCTACTTCTAGGCGCGAACAGTAGCTGCGATCAGCTTCATTCAGATTGAGATTTCAAATCACAAATTGTTGACAATAACGCTGACCTGTCCGAGAATTGGGGGGTTCTTTTGGACGTCGTTTCAGACAGGTAGGTGAGGAAGAGTGCTAAGTCTTACATCCCATGCCAAGGTTATTGGGCTAACTGCTGTTGCTGCTGGATTAGGGGGCGCTCTTTCTAGTTCGCCAGCGATCGCTTTTACAAGTGCAACGGGCGTCACTTTCGGCCCCTTAACAGATGGGGCTGACAGTTCAGTTAATAGCATTACCTATAGCAGCCAATCTTTAACAATCACTGGCGTGACCGCCGGTAGTGATTGGACGACAGTGGGTGGGGTTTCAACAAGTTTAACTTTGCAGCGATCGTCCACAGGTAATGAAAATCAGACTGTTTGGAGCGAAAGGGCCGGCAGTGCAACTACGCTTAAGACTAGCGACCCTAGCACGACTGAAGCAGCTCTAGCGCAGACCAATATTTATCTGGGGACAGATAACCTGTTTGCTAACACGAGTGCTGGTAATCCGGGTACACCTAACTTTAGCAATGTTGAGCGAGTAGACTTTGTTAACACGGGTGGAATTACTTCTGCCGCCGACTTGGGCGTATCTATTTTTGAGCGTGGGGTGGCCAACGGTCATGATGCATTCAATATTGCCGCGATTACTGGTATTGATGGTTCAGGAAACCCGACTAGCTTTGGCTCATTACTATCTCTTGTTAATGGTAGTTGGGGCACGACTGGCTTGAGTCCAACTGCTAGTTCTGGTTATACCGTTCTAAATGATGGAGGCACTGGCGACTTTGCCAACACCAATCAACAAATTAGTGGTCAGAACGTTGGGGGTGTAGTGATTCCCCTCACCGATTTAGTTAGTGCAGGTACAACGATATTTGGTTATGCCCTGTTTGCTAGCGATACAACCGTGGCTGGAGCTTGTAGTGCTATTGATTTGCTCGACATTAACAATGCTGCTTGTTACCCGACCACTACACCCCAAGCAAGTGGTGGCATTGACTTGATGGCGGGAAACTTGGGAGTCCTTCGAGAAGAGGTACCAGTGCCAGTGCCACCCCAGTTTGTGGGGATGATTCTGTCGGCGGTTCTAGTAGCGGCTGGGAAAGTCCGCAGCAAGCGCAAGCAGCGAGCAGCCGAGAGTACGAGTCAGTAGCAGTTTCTTTGATTGGGTTGAGATCTCTTGATCTAGTTCTCAAGCAGATCAGCCCAAATTTTTAGTCACTTTGAGTCGTTTGAGCTTTGCTTGGGCGACTCAAAGTTTTGCGAGTTGAAGCGATCGCGGATTCTAACCGATAATGGCTGGAGTATGCCCTTACCTTGGCCAAGCGATCGTGACTGAATCAGGAAAGTACAAAGACACTGTTAATTTGCCCAAAACCGCGTTTGAGATGCGGGCTAATGCTGCGAAGCGAGAACCCGAACTGCAAAAATTCTGGGCTGAGCAAGGCATTTATGAACATCTGTCTAAGCACAATCCAGGCGAAGTATTTGTGCTGCACGATGGGCCGCCCTACGCAAATGGCGACTTGCACCTGGGTCATGCCGTTAACAAAATTCTCAAGGACATTATCAATAAATACCAACTGCTGCAAGGGCGAAAAGTCCGGTATGTACCCGGTTGGGATTGCCATGGCTTGCCGATCGAACTCAAAGTCCTGCAAAACCTGAAACCGGAGGAGAAGAAAGACCTGACGCCGATCGGCATTCGCAGCAAGGCCGCTCAGTTTGCCAAGGAGACGATCGGCAAGCAGCGGGAAGGCTTTAAGCGGTATGCCGTTTGGGCCGACTGGGAACACCCCTACGTCACCCTCGAACCGGCCTACGAAGCCGCTCAAATTGGCGTCTTTGGCGAAATGTTCCTGAAAGGCTTTATCTATCGGGGATTGAAGCCAGTGTATTGGAGTCCTAGCTCCCGGACTGCCCTAGCCGAAGCAGAGTTGGAGTACCCAGAAGGGCATACCTCTAACAGTATGTTTGCTGCCTTTGAGCTACTGACTCTCTCGCCGCCCTTGCAGATGCCCTTGGATGAGTTCTTGGGCGAGTTGGGGATTGCGATCTGGACAACCACCCCCTGGACAATTCCCGGCAACTTGGCTGTAGCGGTTAATCCCGATTTGGTCTATGCCGTGGTGGAAGTGGGCGGTGATAATCCGACCCGGTTTAAGTATTGGCTGGTGGCCAAAGACATGGTGGCCGACCTAGCGGCAAAGTTGGGTGTGAGTTTAGAGATCAAAGCCTCAGCGATCGGTAAAACCCTAGAGCACTGTACCTACAAGCATCCGCTGTTTGATCGCACCTCGGAAATTGTGATCGGTGGTGACTACATCACGACTGAGGCTGGCACAGGCTTGGTGCATACGGCTCCCGGTCACGGTCAAGAAGACTATCTGGTTGGTCTGCGCTATGGGTTGCCAATTCTATCGCCGGTAGACGATGCCGGCAACATGACGGCAGAAGCGGGGCAATTTGCCGGGCTAAACGTGCTCAAAGATGCCAACCCCGCCGTGATTGAAGCCCTGCGCGAGGCCGGTTCGCTCATTAAGGAAGAACCCTATCAGCACAAATATCCCTACGATTGGCGCACTAAAAAGCCGGTCATTTTTCGGGCAACCGAGCAGTGGTTTGCCTCGGTCGAAGGCTTTCGGGATGCCGCATTACAGGCGATCAAAACAGTGAAATGGATTCCCGAACAGGGGGAAAACCGGATCACCGCCATGGTGTCGGAACGGTCGGACTGGTGCATTTCTCGCCAACGAAGCTGGGGAGTGCCGATTCCCGTCTTCTACGACGAAGCGACCGATCAGCCGTTGTTGACCAAAGAAACGATTGCCCATATCCAAACAATTATTGCCGCCAAAGGCTCGGATGCCTGGTGGTCAATGAGCGTGGCGGAATTACTGCCAGCACAATATCGCCAGGATGGCAAAACCTACCGGAAAGGGTTTGACACGATGGATGTTTGGTTTGATTCCGGGTCATCCTGGGCAGCGGTGGTGCAGGCCCGCCCGGAATTGCGCGATCGCTATCCGGTCGATGTTTATCTCGAAGGTTCCGATCAGCATCGGGGCTGGTTTCAGTCCAGCTTGCTGACCAGCGTGGCCGTGAATGGGCATGCCCCCTACAAAACAGTCTTGACCCACGGTTTTACAATCGATGAGCAGGGGCGCAAAATGAGTAAATCTCTGGGGAATGGAATTGACCCAGCGGTGGTGATCAGCGGCGGTAAAAACCAACAGCAGGAGCCAGCCTACGGGGCTGATATCCTCCGCCTCTGGATTTCGTCGGTGGATTACACCAACGACATTCCCCTTGGTAAAACCATCCTCAAGCAGCTCAACGATGTCCGAGGCAAAATTCGCAATACGGCCCGGTTCCTGATCGGAAACCTGCACGATTTCGATCCTAATTCGGATGCTGTAGCTTATGCCGATCTGCCAGAGCTAGATCGTTATATGCTGCACCGGATCAGCGAAGTCTTTAATGAAGTAACCGAGGCGTTTGAAACCTACCAATTCTCCAGGTTTTTCCAGACTGTGCAGAATTTCTGCGTGGTGGATTTGTCTAACTTCTACCTCGACATTGCCAAGGATCGGCTCTACATCAGCGCCCCGAATGCGGCGCGTCGGCGCAGTTGTCAGACTGTGTTGCAGATTGCCCTAGAGAATTTAGCGCAGGCGATCGCGCCGGTTCTTTCCCACTTAGCAGAGGATATCTGGCAATTCCTGCCCTACCCGGTTGAGCAAAAATCTGTGTTTGAGGCCGGCTGGGTGAAGCTTGATCCAGCTTGGCAGCAACCCGCACTGGCGGAAAAATGGCTGCAACTGCGGGAACTGCGGGCTGAAGTCAATCAGGTTTTAGAACAGGCCCGCAGCCAAAAAGCGATCGGTTCTGCCTTAGAAGCGAAAGTTTTGCTCTCTGTGGCTGAGCCAGACTTTCGCCAAATTCTCCAAAGCATGAATCAGACCAGCGGTAACGGCGTGGATGAACTGCGCCATTTGCTAATTACTTCTCAGGTGGAAGTGTTAGAGTCCAGCGATCTCCTGGGCGGTCTCCAACATAGCGCTCAAACAGCGAGTTTAGGGATTGGCGTTGTTGATGCCGAAGGCCACAAGTGCGATCGCTGCTGGAATTATTCAACCCATGTCGGCGAGAACTCAGACCATCCGCTGCTGTGCGAGCGCTGCCTGTTAGTCATTGCTGACGAAGAGAATCACTAATGGGTAGCTTCAACCCAGCATAAATCGTTGCGCTTGACCGCTGATTAATTGCTAACACGCTCAGCTAACTTCAGCGGGGCAAAACATCCTGATCACTGAGTGTCGGGATGCTGCCAAGTTTTGTTACCATCTGTTAAGCGTCTGCCCGGTCAGCCCTTCTTTAATTTCTGGAATTTCCTATGCTGCGACTCTCACACATCAGCAAAATCTATCCGTCCGGCGAGGTACTCAAAGATGTTAACTGGGAAGTCAAACCCGGCGATCGAATTGGGCTAGTTGGCGTGAACGGAGCCGGTAAGTCTACCCAACTCAAAATCATTGCGGGTGAGATTGAACCAACCGATGGTGAAGTGATTCGTCCGGCCAGCCTGCGAATTGCCTACCTGACGCAAGAATTTGAAGTCGAACCAACTCGGACGGTGCGAGAAGAGTTTTGGATGATGTTTCGGGAAGCCAATGCAGCCCATCAGGGTTTGAACAGCGTCCAGCAGCAAATGGAAACGGCGACCCTGGAAGAACTTGATGCCTTAATTAATGAGCTAGACCGCCTGCAACGTCAGTTTGAAAGCCTGGATGGTTACGGCTTAGATGCCCAAATTGAGAAGATTTTGCCCGACATGGGCTTTAGCCTGGAGGATGGCGATCGCCTGGTCAGTGCCTTCAGTGGGGGGTGGCAAATGCGGATGAGTTTGGGCAAAATTCTGCTCCAGCAGCCCGATTTACTGCTGTTAGACGAACCGACCAACCATTTGGACTTGGAGACAATCGAATGGCTGGAAACTTACTTAAAAGGGCTAACCACCCCGATGGTGATTGTCTCCCATGACCGAGAATTCTTAGATCGACTATGTACCCAAATTGTCGAAACCGAGCGCGGCGTTTCAACCACGTACTTGGGCAATTATTCAGCTTATTTAGAGCAAAAGTCCCTCAACCAAGAAGCCCAACTGAGTGCCTACGAGCGCCAGCAAAAGGAACTAGAAAAACAGCAAACCTTTGTCGATCGCTTCCGAGCCAGCGCCACTCGCAGTACCCAAGCCAAAAGCCGCGAAAAGCAGCTCGAAAAAATCGAGCGAATTGAAGCGCCTACCGACGGACTGCGGACGCTCCACTTTCGGTTTCCGCCGGCCCCCCGCAGCGGGCGAGAAGTGATTATCGTCGAAGATTTGGTGCATACCTACGGCGACAAAATTTTGTTTTTGGGGGCAGAATTGCTGCTAGAACGGGGCGATCGGGTAGCGATTTTGGGCCCAAACGGGGCTGGCAAATCCACCTTACTGCGCTTACTGATGGGAACTGAACCCGTCGATGAAGGCACGGTCAAACTGGGCGACCATAATGTAATTCCCGGCTACTTTGAGCAAAACCAAGCTGAAGCGCTTGACCTCTACAAAACCGTGATTGATACGGTTCACGATGAAGTCCCCCAGTGGACAAATGAAGAAGTACGGACGCTGCTGGGGCGATTTCTATTTAGTGGTGAAATGGCCTTTAAACAAGTCAGCGCCCTGAGCGGGGGCGAAAAAGCCCGCTTGGCCTTAGCAAAAATGCTGCTCCGCCCCGCCAATCTGCTCATCCTGGATGAACCGACTAACCACCTTGATATTCCAGCCAAAGAAATGTTGGAAGAAGCCCTCCAAAACTACGATGGGACAGTGGTAATCGTTTCCCACGATCGCTATTTCATCTCTCAAGTTGCCAACAAAATTGTTGAGATTCGAGACGGCGAACTCCGCCTCTATCGCGGCGACTATCACTACTATCTGGACAAAATTGCCGAAGAGAAAGCCCAATCCGAACTCGAAAAAATGATTGGCGAAAAAAATGCCAAAACAGCCGCCAAGAAAGCCAAGCAAAAATCCAAAAAAGCCGCCAAAACTTAGAGAATGTTTGTAAATGTTAGTTAAGCTGTTTCTTTTTTCCACCTTCTGCGATTGTTGTCTAATCGCCGTAGCATCAAGCGAATCATGGCAACATACACCATTCCCTCATGATTCTCTGGC
>JAHHGS010000101.1 GCA_019359715.1 Aphanocapsa sp. GSE-SYN-MK-11-07L
TCGGCGAAGCTCAGTCGAGCCGTTGCGGATGCGGTATTGACCTTTCATGGCTTCTAGTTTGGGTTTGGCGATTCAAACTTACCATGACACATCCCTTCCGCAACTTCCATTCATGCAACAACGCCGCATCCGCTGGAAAAACAGTGCTGCGTCCAGGGGGTAAACTTGCAACCGAGCAATTGTTTAGCTGGGCAAACTTCCAACCAGGTGAAACAGTTTTAGAACTTGCCTCTGGTTTGGGCACGAGCGCGATCGCGCTAGCCAAACGCTATGGTGTGCACGTAACTGGAATCGAACAAGACTCCAATCGGGTGGCGATCGCCCAACATCGCGTGCGATCGCAAGGATTAGCCCATCAGGTCAACATAGTCCAGGGGAATATTTTTGAACTGGAGCAAATCTCTCAGCAGTTTGACTCTGTGGTTGCCGAAGCCATTCTCACGATGCAATCATCCCCTGGAAAAGCCAAAATTTTGCAGGGTGTCTACGGTTGCCTCCAGCCCGGAGGTCGCTTCCTTGGGCATGAATTGTTAGCCCGTGACCATGAAGCTGAACTGCATCAAGTTCTGTCTGCGGTCAATCGAGTCAATGCCACCCCTCTCTCGATCGACCATTGGATGACAACCCTGGCAGCCGCTGGCTTGCAAACCCAGCACCGGCAAACTGGGGCAATGCGTCTTCTTCATCTCCCCTCCCTGATTCAAGACGAAGGGCTGGCCAATACGCTGAAAATCTTTTCGGCAATTGCAACCCGACCCAAGCTGCGATCGCGCGTATTTGCCATGCGCCAAGTCTTTCAGACCTATCAACAAGACTTGGGGTATCTGATCTTTGCTGCTATCAAATCGTAGTCTTCTCCCCGCAAACGACTCGTGCAAAATATGCATCGGTAATCCCTGCAAACATGAGCTAGCTCAAAGAAATTGCCAAGAACAACTGCCAGAGTAGAAGTAGTTCAGACGATGAGGGTAACAAGATGCTTTCTACAACAGCCCACCCAATCTTGACAAAGCCAATTACAACTCAAGTAGCAACCCTTGCCAAACTGTATTTACAGGGAAAGCCAGCCCAGATTCCTGACGAAACGATCGCTGATCTTTGCGATTGGCTCATGAATGAGTTTCGCCAGTTGCCCTTAAATCTCCGATTCTCAGATTACAACCGTTACGACACCGTTGCAGCCATGTTCGCCGATATTGAGCGCGAGCAACTTTGGGTATCTGCTGACAGTTACGATACTTCGGTGTATCCCAATCCCATCTATGGATTTATTTTTCAGGGAATGCACGATTATGATCACTATCTGACCGATAGTGACTTCAGCCTCAAAGGCGAAATCGCAGCCTATAACTTCACTGCCAAACGTGCCCCGAGTTTAGAGATCCAAAAGGTTCTTTACTCCGAAATTGTCCTGCGATCGGCTGCATATCTTGATTTAGGACATGCGGCTGCCCCTAAAATTGTTTTTCCATAAGCAGCAACAGAGGTAACTGATCATGCACAACTGCCCTTGTTGCTCTTATCCATTACTACAGCATATCCAGCACCGGGAAATCTGCTGGTTTTGCCCTCACTGTCGGGCAATGATGCCTGTCCTTTCTGAAGTCAGCGTTATCTCAAACATTAGCTTAGGAGCATCAAAATGATCACTCAACCCACTTTCAACACCCAACTGCAAGCATTCGCCGACTATACAAAACCAGGTGTCACCCGAAAAAACTTAGCCAAAGATGAACACACGCAATTCTCTCTGATCTGTCTGACGGCTGAAACAAAAATGCCAGAACATACTGCTGCTCGCAATGTTTCGATCACAGTCATTGAAGGACACGGAGTCCTGACTCTGAAAGGACAGGAAATTACATTGCAACCGGGTGTCTTTGTCTATATGCCTGCCAACACACCCCATGCGCTCCGAGCTTCGTCAAATCTAGCTTTTTTACACACTTAGAGAACGTTTTGACAAATCACACCTCGATCGGTTTCTTAACCAATGTGGTGAATGGAGCAGTTTATTCAGAATGGCGCAACGGTCACTCAACAAAGCTTGTCTATCTGTTATGTCATGCCCAATAGAGGTAGACAAGTGGAGTTGTAAATCTGTACATCGAAGCTTTTACGCAAGATGCGATCGTAGATGCTGGTTTCAATGGCTAGCTTTCATTGCCTCCCAATTTAATCGCTGAACTGGACTTGAAATGGAAAAGGCGAGGTCCAGCAATCCTTGGAGACGGCAGCGAGTGTGTTGTCAACGTTTACGAGGCGGTTGAAGTTTGGGACGATACGTTGCTTACAATTCCAGTAGACGAAGCTGATGGAGGGCTATCAACTAACGGTGCAGGTTTTTGAAGGCGGACAGGTCGAACTTCGCAAAGTCACGGTTTAGCTCAAGCCGGTTATAGAGTTGCGATCGAACGTGCACGGTATGAATTCCAGCGGGGAGGGAACGAAATGCTAAGAGTAATGAGGCGAGAAGTTTAAAACAAAAAAGCTGTAGCACCGCTACAGCTTCAGGTCAATTAATTATGACATCCTGCTAGTCACGGCCATTGAGGGCAATTAATAGACGCAGAATAAAGATAAACAGGTTGATGTAGGTCAGGTACATCGATAGGGCTGCTGGTAGATACTGGTCATCTCGGTAGGTGCGGGGGAGGACAAAAAAGTCAACTACCGCCGCTCCGACAAACAGCACGACGCCAATCCCAGAGATGGCAATTTCTAACCAAGTCGGTGTGCCAAACCCAAAAACTGAGAACAGAATCTGGGCAACCATCACCACCAGCAGGGCAATGATGCCAAGCTGGACTGTCTTACCCAGCGCCATCCCATCTTGCTCAGACAGATTCGAGCCAATTGGGCGAGCGGCAATAAAGGTAACACCACAGCCCAAAGCGGCAATCCCAATCCCCGTAATCCCGACACCCTGAGTCCGCAGAGCCAGAAAAATTAGCCCAGACAGGGTGTAGCCAGACAGCAAGCTATAGGTTGCCAGCAGCGGCAGTGCAATGCCATTGTTACCCTTTTCAGCCACATTGCGAGCAACGAAAAACAGCACCAGCTCAGCAATGATCGCCACAATAAAGGTGGGCATGAACAGTTGAGGAGCAGTCTGGATCACGCCTAGCCCTCCCCAAGAACCAACCGCAGTTAAAATCAAGCCGCCGCCGACAAAGGGCAGGGCGTTGCGAATCACATTCGGTCCAATTAAAGCCTGCTGCTTGGCCGACCGAATGGCTTGACGAAAATTACTTGTGCTACTCACGGGAATCCTCCCTCATAGATTTTGAAACAGACAGAGTGGCTGATACTGATATTCTGCCCTAACTACAAAAAAAGGCAACTTTGAGCTGAGCTGTGTTACGAACTAGAAATGATTAATAAGCCCAGTCAGCCCAAGCTTTGACTTAGCCCTCAGTCCTGACTGGGTCGAGGCTTGGGGTTGCGACCGAACAGGTGAGTTAGCTGCCGCAGGCGATCGCCCACCCCTTGGTTTAAGTCTTCAGCTTGATAGCGCCAAACCCAATTGCCCTCTGGCTTGCCCGGAAAATTCATTCGAGCGCTGGTGTCTAAGCCAAATAAATCTTGAAGGGGAATTATCATTTGGTTGGCAATTGAACTCAAACCCAGTCGGATCAAATCCCAATGAATCCCGTCGGGGGAGATACAACCCAAATAGCTGGAAATCCGCCCCTGCTCATAATCACTCAGTTGCTCGTACCAGCCAATCACTGTGTCGTTATCGTGGGTGCCTGTGTAAACGACGCAGTTACGGGCATAGTTAAACGGCAAAAATGAGTTGTCTGAGTCACTGCCAAAGGCAAACTGCAAAATTTTCATGCCAGGAAATTCAAATTGATCGCGCAGCTCTATGACTTCTGGAGTAATGTCTCCCAGGTCTTCAGCCAAGATGGGTAGTCTGCCCAGCTCTTGGGCGACAACCTCAAATAGAGCCGCCCCTGGCCCAGCAATCCATTCTCCATTTTCAGCGGTTTCTTCTCCCTTCGGCACCTGCCAGTAGGCTTCAAAGCCCCGAAAATGATCAACTCGAATCACATCGACAAAATCGAGTAAGCGCCGAAATCGACTCACCCACCAGCAATATCGATCCTTGTCCATTGCATCCCAGGCATAGGTTGGGTTGCCCCAGAGCTGCCCCGTGGCGCTGAAATAGTCGGGCGGCACACCAGCCATAAAGGCAGGTTCGCTGGTTTCTGGGTCAAGCTCAAAGAACTGCGGATTCGCCCAAACGTCTGCACTGTCATGGGCAACATAAATCGGAATATCGCCAATAATTTGAATTCCCTGCTCGTTCGCAAACGCTTTCAGGCGCGACCACTGGCGGAAGAATTCAAACTGCTGAAACTTGAGGGCAAAAATCTCAGCCGCTAATTGCTGGTGCTGCTGGGCGATCGCCGCTGGCTGGCGCTGAGCCAAATTGGCGGCCCAGGTATGCCAAGCCGCTCCGTCATTGGCAGCCTTCAGGGCCATAAACAAGGCAAAATCGTCCAGCCAGGCTGCGGTGTGTTGACAAAATTGATGAAATTCTTCTAAGTCAGCTTCATCCGCCTGAGCTTGAAAATTAATCGCCGCTTTTTCGAGCAGCGGAATTTTAGTTGCGACTACCTGATCGAAATCGACCGTGTGACGGGGAAATTCCGGTAAGCTGTTGAGGTCTTCATCCGTCAACAATCCTTGATTGCGCAGGTCTTCAAGGCTGATTAAGAGTGGATTGCCAGCGATCGCCGAGTAGCACATATAGGGCGAGTTGCCATAGCCGGTTGGACCCAACGGTAAGACCTGCCAGAACTGCTGATCAGCGGCTGCCAAAAAGTTAACAAAATCGTAGGCGGCTTGACCCAAATCGCCAATCCCGTGGGGGCTGGGCAGACAGGTTGGATGCAGCAATAAACCACTAGAGCGGGGGAATAGCATAGGTCTACAGAATACTCGATAATCTAGGATAGGAAGCTCTTCATCACAGGGTAAGTTTTTTCGCTAACGGTTGGCTAAACTTGTTGAGTCTAGAATCATTGCACGATCGCAGAGCAGGAGTAGGGGTGGAAGACTGGCTAGAAATTGGGACGGTGGTGTCAGCCCAAGGCTTAAAGGGCGAGGTGCGCGTTTATCCCGACTCAGATTTTCCAGAGCGATTTGAAATTCCTGGTCAGCGCTGGCTCTGGCACAAAGGGGCAGAGCAGCCAGAAGCCAGAGAGTTAGTGCACGGACGCTACCTGAGCGGCAAGGGCTTATACGTGCTCAAATTTGCCGATGTAAACACCCGTGAGCAAGCAGAGGCAATGAAGGGGTATCGACTTGTGGTGTCCCAAGCCGATCGCCTACCGTTGGCAGCAGGAGAATTTCATCTCCATGACCTGATTGGGCTGGCAGTGTTTCAACAGGTTAGTCAGGAACAGGTTGGCACAGTGATTGGTGTTGCAACAGCAGGTAATGATTTATTAGAAGTTCAACTATCGCCCGCTCAATCTAAGGTTTTCATCCCTCTTGTGCGAGAAATTGTGCCAACTGTAGACCTTGCCAATGGTCGAATAGAAATTACTCCCCCGGCGGGTTTATTACCAGAGTCTTCTCAATCTGTGGTCAGCGAGCCAGCCAAAGCTGAGGATGCTTAATCTGCGATCGCTACTTTTGCTCTCAGTACAAATTTATAAAATTCTCAGCCCAGTCAGGCATCGATTTGATCCGGTTTTTGAAGACTTAAGATTCATTTCATGAATGCAAAATTGCCGGTGATCGGCTAGCAAAGAATGACTCCAAATCATGCAGGCGAGGATTCTTAGGCAAACCTTAAGAAAATCCCACGGCTGAATTGAAAAGACCTAACCTATTAGGTGTGATTGAAGTTAGATGAACCTTGATTACTCAAATGTTTAGGATCATCAAGTCTACCTTTACCTTCGGTTAATAAAAGACCTCCAAAGCATTGTTTTCGTCCAAAATTTTGTCGAGCTAGGGCTACTGACCGCAGCCAATCTCACCGGACTGTTTGAAGCGTTCCAGTTTAGAGCGGTCTTGGTTGCGAGCCATTTGTCCAGAAATCCTCTGAGAGAGAGTGCATGAAAGAGATTCCATCTTCAATTCTCACCCTGACTGCTGGGGTGCTGATTACAATCATTAGCTTCTGGGTGGGTCAGCATCATGGATTGATGCCAGAACAAGCGTCTGAGCAAGCGCCCCTCGTCGATAATCTGTTCAACGTGATGGTGATGATTGGGACAGCCCTATTTTTGGTTGTCCAAGGTGCCATCATTGTTTTTATGATCAAGTATCGCCGCCGGGCTGGTGATGATACGGATGGGTTGTATATCGAAGGTAATTTGCCGCTGGAAGCTTTTTGGACTGCGATCCCGGCAGCAATTGTTATTTTCCTGGGCATCTACAGCGTTGATGTTTTTGACAATATGGGGGGATTGAATCCTGGTGATCATGGCATGATGTCTCATCACCACGTTCAGCCAGCGGCGGTGGTCGCTCAAGCTCCCAGTCAGCCCGCGATCGCGGCTGATACAGCAGCCCCGCTGATTGAACCACAAGCTCCCTACGCACGCTACGGCTTTGGTGCCAACCCCGATCAAATGGGCAAGCCGCCCGCCCTTTCAGTTAATGTGACCGGGATGCAATACGCTTGGCTATTCAACTATCCCGGCGGGGTTGTAACGGGAGAATTACACATTCCGGCTGGCAGAGATGTGCAGTTAAATCTTTCTGCCAAAGATGTGATCCATTCTTTTTGGGTGCCCCAGTTCCGCTTGAAGCAAGATGCGCTGCCGGGGCAGCCGACGGAATTAAGGTTTATTGCCAGCAAGCCTGGCACCTATCCCGTTGTCTGTGCTGAGCTGTGTGGCTCCTATCATGGCGGCATGAGAACTCAGGTGATTGTCCACACCCAGGCAGATTACGACCAGTGGTGGGCTTCAACTCAAGTGGCTCAGGCACCTGATCAAGAGCAGACGATCGCAGTTAGACCCAGCGATCTGTCTGCCCCTGAGTTTTTGGCTCCCTACGCTGAGCAAGTTGGAGTGTCCTCTGCTGCCTTGGCTCACTTGAAACATCACCACCAGGGCGGCACGATGATCTCTCATTTGCCAGCCAGCCCAGAGAGCTGACACCAGCTTTTAATGCAGTTTTTGAAGGATTGATTTCGCTCCTATGACTCCAGCCCAACTCCCCGTTAATACGCCCTTGGCTGATCCTGGGGCTTCTCCGCCGCCCCAAGGTTGGAAGTGGTATGACTACTTCACGTTCAATGTTGACCATAAGGTAATTGGGATTCAGTACCTAGTCACATCGTTCTTCTTTTACCTGATTGGGGGAGCGATGGCCGTGGCAATGCGGACAGAGTTGGCGACTCCAGATTCCGACTTTATTGATCCCACCCTTTACAACGCCTTCATGACCAACCACGGCACGATCATGATTTTCCTCTGGATTGTGCCGAGTGCGATTGGCGGATTTGGCAATTTTTTGGTGCCCTTGATGATTGGGGCCAGAGACATGGCCTTCCCGAAGCTGAATGCGATCGCCTTTTGGCTCAACCCGCCCGCCGGGGCGCTGCTGATGGCCAGCTTCTTCTTTGGTGGAGCCCAAAGCGGCTGGACTTCCTATCCGCCGCTGAGTGAAATTACGGCCAATGTCGCTCAGTCGATGTGGATTCTGGCGATTGTGATGGTCGGCACCTCTTCAATTCTGGGGGCGCTCAATTTTGTGATTACGATTTTGTTCATGCGGATACCGAGCATGAGGTTAGACCAGTCACCGCTGTTCTGCTGGGCTATGCTAGCCACGTCGCTGCTGGCCCTGCTCTCGACCCCAGTCCTCGCGATCGGCTTGCTGCTGCTGCTGTTTGATATTAATTTTGGCACCTCCTTTTTTAAGCCGGATGCCGGCGGTAATGTCGTCCTCTACCAGCATTTGTTCTGGTTTTACTCTCACCCAGCAGTTTACCTAATGATTTTGCCGATCTTTGGCATTATGTCAGAGGTATTTCCGGTTTATTCCCGTAAGCCAATTTTTGGCTACAAGGCGATCGCCTATTCCAGCATGGCGATTTGCTTGGTCGGGCTGTTTGTCTGGGTGCACCACATGTTTACGAGTGGGACTCCGCCCTGGATGCGCCTATTTTTTACGATTTCAACTCTAATTGTCGGTATTCCAACTGGAGTCAAGATTTTTGGCTGGGTGGCGACCATGTGGGGCGGTAAGATTCGCTATACGACATCAATGCTGTTCGCGATCGGTTTTCTGACCATGTTTGTGTTTGGCGGCATGACCGGAGTCACGATGGGGACAGCTCCGGTCGATATTCACGTCCATGACACTTACTACGTGGTTGGGCATTTCCACTACGTCCTGTTTGGCGGGTCAGTGTTTGGGCTGTATGCCGGAATCTATCACTGGTTCCCTAAAATGACCGGGAGATTGCTGAACGAGCCGCTGGGCTGGGTACATTTTGCCCTCACCTTTATTGGCTCTAACCTCACCTTTCTGCCCATGCATCAGTTGGGCTTGCAGGGGATGCCGCGCCGAGTCGCCATGTATGATCCGCAATTTACTTCGGTGAATCAGCTCTGCACGATTGGCGCCTTTATCTTGGCGGCTTCAGTCATTCCATTCACAATTAATGTGGTTTGGAGCTGGTCACGGGGAGCCGTCGCCGGAGACAATCCTTGGCGAGCGCTTACACTAGAGTGGACGACTAGCTCACCCCCTCTGATCGAAAATTGGGAAGTGCTGCCGGTGCTGACCCATGGCCCCTACGATTACGGTCTAAACAACAGTTCGCCTGAGAATCTCGAACCTGTAGCTGGTTCAACCAGCCCTTCCTAACCGCAACGCTTGCCCTTTAATATCTGCGCCAGGAAAGCTATGCAAGGCTCTATTGCTGACTCCTCTCAACCTATAACTGAGGCTACGATCGCCCCGACCGCGATCGCCCATGCCCACGAAGCTCACCCTGATTTTCGGGTCTGGGGACTGTTGACATTTTTGATTTCAGAATCACTAATGTTTGGGGGGCTGTTCGTGACTTACCTTTTCTTACGGGGTGAAGCGGCGGTTTGGCCGCCGGAGGGCACAGAAGTTGAGCTATTGCTGCCTACGATCAACACGATTATTCTGGTTTCCAGCAGCTTCGTGATTCACTTGGGCGACACCGCAATCAAGAAAAATGATCTGGCTGGCATGCGGCGCTGGTATTGGGTAACGGCTCTGATGGGAGCTACTTTCCTAGGCGGTCAAGCCTATGAGTACTACACCCTCGGCTACGGGCTGACGACCAATATTTTCTCGAATTGCTTCTACGTCATGACCGGCTTCCACGGTTTGCACGTCTTCATTGGCTTACTGCTGATTTTGGGGGTACTCTGGCGATCGCGGCGATCCGGTCACTACGGCAGTCATCACCATGTCGGAATTGAAATGGCAGAAATTTACTGGCACTTCGTCGATATTATCTGGATTGTTTTGTTCAGCCTGATTTACATTTTGACTCTGTTTTAAGTGATCGCAGATTTAACACATGCTTAAAAGCGTTCGGAGCAGATGCTCTGAACGCTTTTAAGTTGAGCAATCTATTAAACGTAGGGAATCGGGTCAGTCAGTCCTAGCTCGGCAAAGGCAGCTAAGCGAAGCCGACAGGAATCGCAAGCTCCACAAGCAACGGGATGATTGCCCTCGCTACTGCTGTAGCATGACCAGGTTTTAGCCCAGGGCACGCCTAAGCGATCGCCAAGTTGAATAATTTCGGTTTTCTTGAGGTCAATCAACGGCGCCACAATTTGGATCGGTTGCCCTAATCGCCCCTGTTTTGTGCCCAGTCGATAGACTTCCTGCATGGCTTGGATGTAATCAGGACGGCAATCGGGGTAGCCGGAATAATCCAAGGCATTTACCCCCAGGTAGACCAAATCAGCCGCGATCGCCTCGGCATACCCCAGTGCAAAGCTCAAGAAAATTGTATTGCGGGCGGGCACATAGGTAACTGGAATCTGGCTGCTCATGTCCAATAGGGAACGATTTTGGGGCAGAGCAATGTCTAGATCAGTCAGGGCTGACCCGCCCCACAAACTCAGATTGAACTCAACAATCTGGTGCTGTTTAACTCCGGCTGAATCAGCAATCGCGATCGCTGAATTTAATTCTTGGCGGTGGCGTTGGTGATAGTCAAACGAAATCGCATAGCACTCATGCCCGGCTAAGCGAGCCTGATATAAAACTGTGGACGAATCTAGCCCGCCCGATAGCAAAACAACCGCTTTCACGCCAGTTTAGTTAATAAAGGTTTGAAACACGCTAAATTTCTTCATCAGATCAGCAGCCGTGCTAATATCCATCTGGATATTCAATTATACGTACGATAATTAGACCGCGATCGCGGCAGAGGATCGGAAAAGCAGTGGAAGACAGTTTATCCCTAGGACACAATATTAGCCGCAGCCATGCCGAACCGATCCGGGTTGGGGTAATTGGGGTCGGCAATATGGGGCAACACCACACGCGCGTCCTCAGCTTGCTCAAAGACGTAGAACTGATTGGGATCGCTGATCTCAACCTGGAACGGGGGATCGACACTGCCAGTAAATATCGTGTCCGCTTTTTTGAAGATTACCGTGACCTGTTGCCCTATGTGGATGCGGTCTGTGTGGCAGTTCCGACCCGCCAGCACCATGAAGTTGGCTTAACCTGCTTGCAGTCCGGTGTGCATGTTTTAATTGAAAAACCGATCGCCGCCAGCATTAGCGAAGCCGAATCATTGGTCAACGCCGCCGCTGCCTGCCAATGCATTTTGCAAGTGGGGCACATTGAGCGATTTAACCCCGCCTTTCAGGAACTGAGTAAAGTCCTGACCACCGAGGAAATTTTGGCTCTGGAAGCCCATCGGATGAGTCCCTACACTGATCGGGCCAACGATGTCTCTGTGGTCTTGGATTTAATGATTCACGACATTGACCTCCTGTTGGAGCTAGCTGCATCGCCCGTGGTTAAGTTAACGGCCAGCGGCAGTCAGGGCAGCCATTCCGGCTATTTAGACTATGTGACAGCCACCCTGGGCTTCGCGAGTGGGATTGTCGCCACTTTGACTGCCAGCAAAGTCACTCACCGTAAGCTGCGGCGGATTGCTGCCCATTGTAAAGACTCCCTGACAGAAGCCGATTTTCTCAACAACGAAATTTTGATTCATCGCCAAACAACGGCAAGCTGCCGAGCAGATTATGGGCAAGTCCTCTATCGCCAAGATGGACTAATCGAAAAAGTCTACACCAGCAATATTGAGCCTCTGCACGCCGAGCTAGAGCATTTTGTCCAGTGCGTGCGCGGCGGCGAGCAGCCTTCGGTTGGGGGTGAGCAAGCCCTAAAAGCCCTCCGCCTGGCCAGTTATATTGAGCAAATGGCGCTCGACGGCAAACCTTGGCCAGAAGAAAGTTGGCACTATGCCGGTGAGGCTTTTCAGCCTAAAACGGCACTAATGTAGAAACCAAGCTCGCAAACAAAGTTTGCACTAAACGTAAAGTTGATTTTAGATTGTCTCTCTAGCAGAGAGGTTAGGATAAACACGGATTGTTTGTGAAGTCCTGTTTACTCTTTCAAAAGCAAGGATTAAAGACCTATGTCAGCTGACTTTGATCGCGGCATCATGAAATTTAAGGGAGCCGATAGCCCTCTGGCGATCGCCATTTCTTCGGTCATTGTCCTGGGTTCGATTGGGCTTTTGGTCTGGTGGGCGCTAGGTTCCGCCTACGTCTTGCAGTAATTTTGATTCGATTGTTTTTTATTGGCGGCTGATCATGGTAGAACGTCCGATTAAGAGGTCTGAGCAAACTCCCTCAGCCTTGTCTCAAGATCCAGAAGCGGCTTCTGGCCAACGCAACGATCGCCGCGACCGCAAAAAAGGCAAGGGCGATCGTAAAGGGGAGCAGGAAAAGCCTCCCGTTAACCTGGCTCTGATGCGGGGCCCCCGACCCAGACCCGAAAAACCCGTTGTGGAAGAGCCGGCAGAGTTGATCGAGAGCATCGCCGAAGCCTCGGATGTTGAGTCTTCAGAAGCTTTGGAAACTGTCGAAACAGTTACAGCCTCCTCCGACATTGAGCCAACAGAAGCTGCGTCAATTGCTGAAATGGTGGAAATTTCTGAAGTGAATCCGTCAAAAGCTACGCCAATCGCCGAAGCAATTGAAGCTTTTGAAGTCGAGCCGTCGGAAGTTGCGCCAGTTGCTGAAAAAACGGAAGTTGCTGTTGAAGCAGCAGAAGTGTAATCGCAGCCTTCAAGCATGAGGGCTGAGGCTGATTGCCGCCGCTGCCACTCCATAGACCTGAATTCCGGCTTGGCGAAGCGTCGCGATTGCTGAGCGGGCGGTAGCGCCCGTCGTATAAATATCATCTAGGAGCAGGACAGGTTGACCAGGAAGCTGGTTTGAGCAATCTGGCCCGAGAGCAAATGCCCCTTGCAGGTTTTGCTGGCGATCGCCTTTAGACAAATTGGCCTGGGCCAGGGTAGAGCGCCTTCGGATCAGTCCGTGGGGGCAGAGGGGCAAATTGGTGATCCGGCAGAAGCTACGAGCAATTATTTCTGCCTGATTAAATCCACGGGCTTGCAGTTTTTCAGGATGTAACGGAATTGGGATGACTAGCAGCTTGGCAGGAGTGGCGAGTTGAAGCTGATGGTCTAGCCATGCGCCTGCCAACCCTTTGCCTAAAGCCCAACCTAAGCGGGGCTGCTGGCGGTATTTGAGGGCAGCGATCGCTCGTCGCATTGCTCCATCGTAATTTCCCCAGGCAAAAACTCTTGGATTAGCCTGCCATAAAGAAATTGGATTGCTGATTTGGCAAGACTGCACCTGATGCCAACAGTCTGAGCAGAGGTCGTTGGCACTCGATCGCTGACAGAGTGGACAAGGGGCTTGGAAAAGAAACGGCAATAGCCGTTGCAGACGATTTGATCGATTCACATTTAAATTCGCGTTGGCGGTTTAGTCAGCGGGTGATTCTAAACTTGTCATGATGAGCAGGAAAGCCCAAGCTACTCACAATCATGACTTGAATCCTACGATGAGTCTGTCAACTTTATTTTGATCAGTTTTGCTCCGGTACTCCTCAGGCAACTGCTGTTTTGGAAAATATTTCTATGGTTACTGCTGTTTGCTTGATTCTGTAGTTAAACTATGTTGACTGTGGTGTGGAGCATCGTGCAAGCGCCCATTTGAAATGCCATTCAGCCGGTTACTTAATTTTGATCAATGCAAAACCCGGCTCGTCAGGTGCCTTCAACTCAACTCTTGAGCAGGTTGTGGTGGATCGATTTTTGTGGCTGGATCAGATTCATGCGATCGCCGAACCCTGGGTCGGTTCTGAAATTGTTGCTTTAGGTCAATTAGCCCAAGCTGGCTTACCCGTTGAGCAGGGGTTTGTGATCTCAGCCCAGGTACTGACCGGGTTGTTAGCCGAAATTTCTGAACCGCTATTTGCCAATTTTCCCGGCTTAGATTTAGAACAGCCGCAGCAATTACAGGCGATCGCCCGCACTCTCCAGCAGGCGATCCAAGCTGCGCCTTTGCCGCCAGCTTGGTTGACTCAAATCGAAGCGGCAATTTCCGAGTTGGCAACCGAAGTCCTCAGTCTGCGCCCGTTTTTATGGATTGCTGAGGCTGAATGTCTAACCCAGCAAAGTTTGCTTCAGACTCAGTTTTGCTGGCGACAGTTGGACTCGATCCAGCCAGCCCTCAAGCAGCTTTGGGCTGACCTCTACCAAGCTAAAAACTTGCTGGTTTGGCAGCATACTGGCAATTCGCTCGCCCAAGTGAGGCTGGCAATTTTAGTTCAACCCGTCCACTCAGCCCAAGCGGCTGGCCTTGTCCGCCCTGATCGCGAAGGCTGGCAAATTGAGTCTAGCTATGGGCTAGGTGATGTGATTTCACTGGGGGAGGTAATTCCCGATCGCTACCAACTAGATCGGAGTGCTGCCGCGATTCAGCAGCGAACGTTGGGACAAAAGACTTATGTCCATGCCCCCGCAGATTCGGATCAATCGGAAGCGTGCATTGCTGGCTTGCCCTTTGCCGCTAGCGATCAGTTTGCTCTGTCTGAGGTGCAGCTTCAGCAACTGATGGGCTTAATTCCGAAAGTCCAACCTCAGTTGGGGGATAAGTATGGGTGGACATGGGCTTGGCAGCAGATCCAGGTAGACGATTCGCCTCAGCTTGAATTGCGGATCTTGGAGGTGACTCAAACTAGAATTCCAGCGGCGATCGCCAAACGTCCTGCCGCTAATCGATCCAAATCTCACCTGCTCAAGATTGGGCAGGGAATTGCCGCTGCTAGCGGGCAGGCGATCGCTAAGGCGCTGATCCTGAGTGATGCAGCTCTGGCTCCGGCGACTCCACCGATCGGAAAAGTTTTAGTCGTGTCTAGCTTTCAGCCCGAATGGCTGCCCTGGTTGAAACAGTCGGCTGGCATCATTTGCGAAACGGGCGGCATGACCAGTCACGGGGCAATTATGGCGCGGGAACTCGGCATTCCGGCGGTCGTTGGCATGGCGGGGGCAACGACTCAAATTGCTGACGGCAAACTGGTTTTACTCGATGGTGAGCAGGGGCAGGTCTATGAGTTTACTGGCGATCGCCCCCCGCCCCCAATTTTGACCCCTCGTCCCTTAGCTGTCCCATCTGACTATCTGCCCCTTGGCGGACAGCTCACGACTCAACTGCTGGTCAATCTGAGTCAAACCTACGCGCTAGCTTCCGCTCAAACCCTACCTGTGAGCGGTGTGGGGTTGCTGCGCTCAGAAGTGATTTTGCCGGAGGTGCTGCAATACCATCACCCAGACCTGTGGCTGCGCCAGGGGCGGCAAGCGGAAATTGTCGCCGGTTTGGCAGCTCAAATCCAGCAGTTTGCGGCGGCTTTTCATCCCCGGCCGGTGTTTTACCGGGCCTTAGATTTGCGATCGCATGAGGGCAGAGGGCTGCTGGGGGGACAGCAGTTTGAACCAGCAGAAGGCAATCCGACCCTGGGGCGGCGAGGGGTATCGCGCTACATCGCTAACCCAGAACTGCTTGACCTCCAATTGGCAGCCCTGCGTCGGGTACATCAAGCTGGGTATCCACATCTGCATCTTTTACTCCCGTTTGTCAGGAGCGTAGAAGAATTTGAAGTTTGCCAGCAACGGGTTGATCGGGCTGGACTGTTCAAAAATTCCCAAATGCAGCTTTGGCTGATGGCAGAGGTGCCATCGGTGCTGTTTTTGTTGCCCAGCTACGTGCGGGCAGGGGTGCAGGGAATCTCGATTGGCAGCAATGATTTAACCCAACTGCTGTTGGGCATTGATCGAGAGCAGAGCAATTTGGGCGAGCAGCTTGACGAACGCCATCCGGCCGTCAAAGCGGCGATCGCTCAGTTGATCAAAACCGCTCAAGAACTAGGGATTCCCTGCACAATCTGCGGTGAAGCTCCAGTTCGGCACCCAGAACTTGTGCATTGGCTAGTCGAACTTGGGATTACGGGCATTTCAGTTGCCCCAGAGTCGGTATTGGCGACCCAACAGGCGATTTCCGAAGCTGAACAACGAGATCTGATCCAGCCAACCGTTAATGATTGAAATAAATTCTGTTTGAAATAAAATAGCAGCCCGATTAAGATTGCTAGCCGAATCGAATCCTTAAATCGACCCAAAATTAGCGGGTTAGAAAAGAAAAACCCTTGTGATAGCGCTGCCACTCAAAATTATGATCTTGCCGGGTCTTGCACTTACGGAGAAGCTGGGGGCACAGATTCTGGGTTTGAGTTTTGTGGATCGACATCTGGTGGCACTTCTGGCGGCATTTCAACGGGTGGCAAAGGAGTTGGCTCGCTTGGAGTCGGTGTAATGATGACTTCAGGCGTGGGAGAAGCAGGACTTGGGGTCGGGCTGGGGGAAGGCGAAGGGGCAACCGTTGACTCTGGCGAAGGACTAGGCGTCGGTATTAGCGCCGGAGTGGGTGTAGGGGTCGGCGTCAGCTGAGGGGTAACAATGGGCGGCTCAGTTACTGGTGGAGCGGTTTGAATTGGCGGGTCATAGGTCGGTGACTCAGGGTAGCTGGGGCGATCGCGGGTGGGAAACACCTCGTCTTGTTTCTGAAAAGGAGCAACGGGTTGCCCAGACTGCCCAAATCGCAAAAATAAACCTATCCCCGCCCCAATCGCCGCTGCGCCAACCGCAACCGCGATCAGGGCGGGTATCAGCGATCGCGACGGTTTAGGAGAGCGAGTTTGAATTCGAGAACCGCGGGAGTTGGTTTGGACTCTTGGTTGAACTGCTGGCGGGTGGGCAGCAACGGCCGGTTGCTGCACCTGCTGAACCCGACGCTGTGGGGGCAGAACAATCACTGTCGCGCCCGTCCGGTTGGGGCCGGTCGAACGCGGATGAGCAGGCGTCAGCAGGGCCAGCCAACTGGCGATGGTTTGGGGGCGTTGACTGGCCTCCATCGCCATCCCCTGTAAAATCGCATCCTGCACACCAGCGCTAACCTGCGGGTTGAGTTGCCTCAGATCCTCTAGCGGAATTCGATCGCGGAGGGCAGATGCCACCGGCGGCTTCCCGGCCAACAGGGCGTAGAGGGTGGCAGCCAAGGCATAAATATCGGTGGCTGGCGTCCAACTATGCCGAGGCAGATATTGCTCAATCGGTGCGTATCCGGCTGACAGCAGACCGGTATTCGTTTCCGCCACGCCTGGCGTAAAGGCACGGGCAATCCCAAAATCAATCAGCACGACTGAATCAGTCGCTTCCCGCAGAATGATATTCTCTGGCTTGACATCGCGGTGCAGCAGCCCTTGTTCATGGATCAACTGCAAGGCAGCCCCAACTTGGCGAATGTAGTGAATCGCCTGGGTTTCAGACAGCGGGTTGCGATCGGCAAGCTCAGCCAAGGTTTGCCCAGGAATGTAATCCATGACAATAAACGGCAGACCTTGCTCCCCAAAGAAATCGATCACTCGGACAATATTGGTGTGCTGAAATTTAGCCAAGCAGCGAGCTTCGGCAATAAACCGCTCTTGGAGCTGGTCAAAGTCTTTTTGATTGTGCAGACCAGCATTTAGGGTTTTAATCACAACCACTTGGTGCAGCAGAGTATGAGTTGCCCGATAGGTAACGCCAAATCCTCCTTGGTTCAGGAGTTGGTCTAGCCGGTACTTGCCGCCTTGCAGAGTTGCGCCAACAATTAGCTTCATACACTCAACGGTTGTGATTAATCTTCAAATATAACTTCCCAGGGTTGGTGTCATGCAGACATCAGCAGCGATCGGGAATTAAGGGGTTGGAAAATCGAGCGGAGATTCAGGTGGACTAGGTATCTCTGGACTGGGTATTTCTGGACTGGGCATTTCCGGCTGGGGCTGTTTCTGGTTAAGGGTAAGCGTCACCAGGGTGTAGCCCAAATAGGCTGGCAAAACAATCGTTAAAGCCAGAATCAGCAGACTGCCGAGGGTACTCCAACTGTACCTTGAGCCATAGAAGCAACGGTAGGGATCATATTTAGACTGAGTCGGCTGATCTCGCAAAAACATCGGGCGCTTAAACCGCAGTCGCTGATCATCCAGCTTCTCTAGCAAAATCCAGCCGGCTTCAGCCTCTTCATCGCAGACTTGTTTGAGCAATTTCGGATTGTCAAACAGCTTAGACTGGGCCCGTAAAATCTTGAACTCCCAGCCCAGCGATCGCAGATCAGGCTTGCTGGTCGCTGGCTCATCCTTGGCGATAGGATCAGCTTTTGGGACAGGATCATCTTTTGACTGATAGAGGGTCAAGATTTCTTCTTCCTCTTGCTCTACGACCTGGAGGTGCTGCCGCCAACGCACCCATTGGGCAGCGAGCAGGGCTTGCCATCCCAAACTACCTGTAAACAGACTCAACACCATTATTTGAATCATGCTTGTCTGCCTCTAGTCAACTGCCCCAAGGTTAGCTAACCTAGATCTCTCTGGTAAGTAACCTTCCACCAAGCAATCATCGCCAATTGCTTGCCAGCGGACTCGCTCTAGCGTTAGGGCTTCCGTCATTGAGGTTAAGCCCAACTCCCCGACTGGCGAAGGCGCTGCTTCACCGCCAATGATTTTAGGCGCAATAAAAGCCCAAACTTTTTGAATGACTCCTTCGGCGATCGCCCTAGCGGCCAGACGCCCACCGCATTCCCACAGCACCACCGCTAACCCTCGCTGATAGAGGTAGTCCATGACGCTGGCGGGGCTGAGATGTTCCAGGGCCACGACTTCTACCCCCAGACCTTGGAGCTCCAGCAGCAGAGGCGAAGAACATCCCACCTCTGTTAAGACCAGCGTTGGTGCAGTCTGGGTTTGCCACAAATAAGCGTCAGGCGGTAAATCCAGAGATTTGCTCATCACAATCCGGAGCGGATTGTGGCGATCGCTCTGGTGAGTCGTCAATTGCGGGTTGTCGCGGCGGACGGTGTTGCCGCCAACGATCACAGCATCACAGGTCGCCCGCAGTTGATGGACTGCGGTGCGGGCCGACGGCGCCGTCACCCAGGCACTATGACCGCTAGAGGTGGCAATCTTGCCATCCAGGGTCATGGCGTATTTGAGAATTCCCAATGGGCGCTGGTGCAACACTCGCTGGATAAAGCCTTCATTTAGGTCTCGACAGTCAGCTTCTGCAATCCCAACTACAACCTCAATCCCCGCCTCCCGCAAACGAGCGACGCCACTGCCAGCCACGCGCGGGTCGGGGTCAATCATGCCTACCACCACTTTGGCAATTCCAGCTTTAATCACCGCTTCTGAGCAGGGAGGAGTGCGCCCATAGTGATTGCAGGGTTCGAGGTTGACATAAAGCGTTGCCCCTCGGGCCCGATTTTGGGCTGGATCATCAGCTCCGGCTGCCCGCAGGGCAAAAACTTCGGCATGGGGCTGTCCAGCCTGCGGATGGTAGCCCTCCCCGACAATTTGACCTTCCTTAACGATCACGCATCCCACCAGCGGGTTGGGTGCCGTCTGCCCCCACGCTTGGCGGGCTAAGACCAAGCATCGTTGCATCATGGCCTGGTCTTGCTCAACTGAGGTTGTGTGCGTTTGACTGAAAATACCTTTACCCTAATGAGATAACAGTGGTTTGGCAGCGGAGAAAATAATTTGAAGTCGCGTCGGCAAAGTCCGCAGGCTCAAAAATTATCCCGACTAAAGATGGTTGAGTTCTCACCAGTGTAATCGCAGGAGTGGTGTTCTGTGGCTCGTTCCAAGTCAAATCAAATGACTTTCTCTACCATTCCCTGGTGGCGGCGGTTTCCCTGGTTGCCAGCCTTTCTAGCGGGTCTGGCTTATATGCTCTTAGGCTGGCATTTATCAGTCTTTGACATTTTTTGGGAAATT
Source organism: Aphanocapsa sp. GSE-SYN-MK-11-07L (assembly GCA_019359715.1). GTDB lineage: Bacteria > Cyanobacteriota > Cyanobacteriia > Thermosynechococcales > Thermosynechococcaceae > JAHHGS01. The sequence goes on from JAHHGS010000101.1 coordinate 19,375, forward strand.
GGCGCTTTTATTGGTGCGATCGCCCTCACAACTGCGCTGATTTGGGGCGGCGGTGGGATTGCCCGGCTGCTGCGATTGGGTCCGCGCAGTATTTTTACAATGCTGTTGCTGAGCGCAGCGGTGACACTGGCAGTGATTGCCTCCTCTGTGTTTGCGCTGATTGTGATTGTGCTAGCAGCCGAAGCGTTGGCCAGAGTGGAGATGAAATCCCTCGGATTTGGACCGATTTCAACCTTAAGTACCCTGACGGTGATTGCGGCGATCGGACTGAGTGCCGGCTGGATCTGGGGACATTACTTCCCCAGTAGTACTTACTGGTTAATGAGCGGCACTAGAAACTTTTTCTGGGATCTGATTGCCTAATCATGGCTAGAATATAAGGATGAATGACGGAGTAACTTACGCTAGCGACTGCCAAACTGGGCTTGCCAAGCTGCGATCGAACCGGAAAGTCAGGTTTGTCCCCGAGAAAGTCTTTCAAAAAGTCAATCATTGGTCTAGACTTCATGCAAAGGTCTAGACAAAGGTCTTGATTGTAGTGACCTGGGTCGGACAGTGGTATGCTCCATCTAAAATCATCCGCCCCCAGAGCTTACTTGCAGTTGCCTAAATTCAGTTCAGGAGAACTACCCTATGCTACACCGCAAGCTTTACCAACTCTATAACGACGGCCAGGAAGTCTGGATTTACTTGCGGGATCAGCAGCGATACGTCGAACGCGCCCGGATTATTGACATTGAGGGTGATCTGGTGACGCTGAGGTATGAAACCGAAGAAGAAGACGAAGTTTGCTCCTGGGAAGACATGGTGCGAATCGAAAGTATTGGTGCGATTACCCGTAAGTTAGCGGCTGTCCCCAAAGGCAATGTCGAACCCCTCGTCTCGGACGACTGCCCAGAGACAGAGCAAATCCCCAATCCTTCTTCAGATGCCAGTTTAGATTAGGTGAGCCAATCCAGATGAAGCAAAAATTGTCGAGCACCTTGGGGGCGATCGCCGCTCTGTCTTTGGTCGGCTGGGGCCAGGTTGCTCAAGCTGCTGATCCGGCTCAGCTTGATCAACTTCGTCGCACCAAGAAATGCCCTGGCTGCGACCTTAGCTACGCCAAGTTGCGGGGAGTCAACTTGAGTGGAGCTGACTTGAGCGGCGCTAATCTGAATGTTGCGAATCTGCGCGGAGCCAACCTGAGTGGAGCAAATCTGACCGGCGCTAACCTGAATTTGACCGATTTGACCCGAACGAATTTGACGGGGGCCAACCTGACCCAGGCTACCTTAGTCTTTGCCCGACTCCGCCGCACGACCTTCGACAATGCCAACTTGACCAGTGCTATTTTGGGTGGTTTAGAGCGATTTGCTCACACCCGCAGCTTCCAAGATGCCATTTTGCCGAATGGCACCAAGGCTTTTGCTCCACCGGCTCGGCAGAAATAACCAGCCCCGCCAAAGATCAATGTCTGACCCGCAATATGACGCAAGCCCTCAGCCAGTTTTTAGCTTACATCCAGAGGCCGGATGCCTAGAGCCAGGAAATTAAGGCAAGCAGCGATCGTCTCTGTTGGGCGTTGGGTGCTGCTTATTTTGCTATTGTGGGGCGGACTGAGTTGGGGCATTAACTGGGGAAGCAGCCCTGCCTGGGCGCGGGCGATCGGCTCTGAATCAACCCCCAGCTCAATTCAGCCCTATCTAGAGCAAGCCCAGGCGCAAGTGACTGAGTTTACGCTCAAAAATGGGCTAAAGTTTATTGTCTTGGAGCGTCACCGAGCGCCCGTCGTTTCATTTCTAACCTACGCCAATGTGGGGGGAGTAGATGAACCAACTGGGCAAACCGGGGTGGCTCATTACCTGGAACATTTGGCGTTTAAGGGAACTCGCCAGATTGGGACTCGCGATTACAGCGCCGAAAAACCGCTGTTAGAGCAGCAAGATCAGCTATTTGAACAAATTAAAGCAGCCCAGACCGTCGGTAAAACAGCGACTCAACTGCAAACTCAGTTTGCTGAACTAGAAGCCAAGTCCAGCCAATACGTGATTCAAAATCAACTGGCCCAGATTGTTGGTCAAGCGGGTGGGGTGGGGTTAAATGCCAATACCTCTAGCGAAGCGACTCGCTATTTTTACAGTTTTCCCTCGAATAAGCTGGAACTTTGGATGTCACTGGAATCGGAGCGGTTTTTAGAGCCAGTTTTCCGGGAATTCTTCCAAGAAAAAGAAGTAATTCTGGAAGAGCGACGAATGCGAACTGAAAATTCGCCGCTGGGCCAAATGATGGAAGCTTTTTTAGCGACTGCCTTTACCGTTCATCCCTACCGCCGCCCGGTAATTGGCTCGACCGCAGACATTCGGAACCTGAGCCGCCCTCAAGTTGAGAAATTTTTTGCCACTTACTACGTACCGAATAATCTGGCGATCGCCATTGTTGGTGATGTTGACCCCCAACAGGTCAAACGCCAGGCTCAAATTTACTTTGGTCGCTTCCAGCCTGGCTCGCCTCCCTCCGCTACAACGGTTGTTGAGCCTGCCCAAACTGAAACCAAACAAGTTACCCTGCGATTAGCTTCTCAACCCTGGTATTTCGAGGGCTATCACAGTCGAGCTATCAATGATCCTGATTATGTCGTGGATGAGATGATTGTGAGTCTGCTCAGTCAGGGTCGCACGTCTCGCCTATACGAGTCTCTGGTCTCAACTCAAAGACTGGCCCTAGCAGCTCAGGGGTCGAACGGGTTTCCGGGCAATAAGTACCCCAACCTGATGCTGTTTTATGCCCTGACCGCGCCAGGGCACAGCGTCGATCAAGTCGCGACGGCTCTTCATCAAGAAATCGATCGCCTGCGGACTGAGCCTGTCTCGGCAAGCGAGTTAGAGCGAGTCCAAAAACAAGCCCGGGCCGGTCTACTGCAAGCCCTAGACTCCAACGAGGGCATGGGCAGGCTGCTGCTGGAGTACCAGGTCAAAACGGGCGACTGGCGCAATTTATTCAAGCAATTAGAGGCGATCGCTGCTGTTACTCCGGCTGATATTCAGCGGGTCGCTCAAGCCACCTTTACCCCAGCCAATCGAACAATTGGCAAGATTTTGCCCCAAAGCAGCTAAGCTTACGGGTAAGTTTGAATTCATGTCGAGTTAATCTCAGTAGTGGTAACGCAGTTGAGCGATCAATAGACCGTCTTTATCAACTTTGTAAATGAAGCGATGTTCTTCGTCAATTCGACGCGACCAGTAGCCAGAGAGTCCGTGTTTTAAGGGTTCGGGCTTACCAATTCCTTCAAAGGGATTACGCTGGATTTCTTGCACCAAGGCATTGATTCGTTTTAGCATCTTTCGATCAGTATTTTGCCAGTACAAGTAGTCTTCCCATGCTTGCTCTGAGAAGATTAGCTTCACTCGATGAGCTCCCTGGCCGTTCCACCACCAGATTCAAGTTCTGCGATCGCTGCTAATAGTCGGCGGGCATTCTTAGGACTTCTGAGCAGATAAGCCGTCTCTTCCAGAGCCTGATAATCTTCTAGGGAGAGCATCACCACTGAGCGTTCGTTTTTGCGAGTAATGATTACAGCAGCATGATCATCACAGACGCTCTCCATGAGCTTGGCCAAATTGCCACGAGCGTGAGTGTAGGAGATTGCATCCATAAGTACTTTTACTTGCTACTGCCGTACAGGTAACTGTACACTAACACATCTAACTGGGTTATCTAATTCAATGCGCTCAAACCAACGATAGTTAGTCCTTAGGGGCTTCTTTGAGCAACAGATGCAGGGCGCGATGAACGTAGGCTGACCACGATTCATCTGTCGGCTGAAAAATCAGCGCGTAGAGCATGATGCCACTGATCGCATCAAAGACTAAGCCCGGATCTAAATCTGGTTGGATCTGCTGTCTGGCTTTGGCCCGCTCAATCACAATCGCAAAGGCTTGGCGGCGGGGTTGCAGATATTTTGTCCAGTAGGTTTGGGCGAACTGAGCGTTGCTGGCGGCACTGCTGATAATCATCGCAACTGTTTTTCTGCCCAGGGGATTCAGGGTAATTTGGGCCGCATTCTCAATGAGCTGCTCAATGTCTTGCCAAAAATCCCCCGTGTCTGGAATCACAACGTCTTGCCGGACGCTTTCGATCGCATCGGCCACCAATTCAGCTTTGCTGTCATAGCGACGATAGATCGTGGTTTTGCCAACTTTAGCCCGCGCGGCGATCGCCTCAATGCTGATCGCATCAAAGCCAATCTCTGCAAGCAACCCTGGAGTTGCTTGCAGGATCGCTTGATCAGATTGGTGACTGCGCGGTCTTCCCAGCCGCTTTTTAGCCAGTTCAGACATCAGTGCTATTATTTACGAAACGGCTTCGTATCGAAATGCATGAACCACCGGACTCGCCCTTGCTACATCCATAAAAACAGCACTCAAACCCTCCGGCAAGGATTAGACGAGTACTATGCCGTCAATCCCAATGTCACCGATCCGAGGCAATTACCACCAGAATTTGCCAAAATTTTGCTAGCCCATGATGTCTCGCATGTTGTGCTGGCCTGTGACACTGACATGTACGACGAAATTAAGCTTTTGCCGCTGGGCTTTTGGACGAGTGATTCTAAGCTTAGCGACTACATCCGCACCAACCGAGATCCAACCATCAAGCCAGCCATTCAAATTATGTACGATGACCTGATTAAACAGCATGGCGTGGTTTGGCTCTACAGCTCAATTTTGCTGGTTTTACCAAGGCTCTTGCCAGAATTAGTAGCTATGTGGTTCAAAACCCGTGGAGCGCGGCAATATTATCCATTTCTTAATTATGAGCCTCTGCTTGATCTTTACTCTGCGAGAGATTCGGCAACGGTTTAACCTCTTGCCCTTGATAAAATAAGCTATTCTGCTTTCTATACAGATTTGATCAAATCAGTCTGGAATAGCGACATCCATAGGGATTGAGCCGATGACAACGACTTTGCGCTCAGAGATTGCCCCCATTCTCAGCTTAGAAGATTGGCTGAATCATCCGCCTGAAAATTCCGAGTGGGTTGATGGCAAATTAGTCAATAAGCATCCTCAAATCTGGGTAGATGGTGAACCCTTCGCAACAGACGGTATGACCCTTAAGCACAGTCGAATTCAAGCTAAGCTGGGTTACGCTTGGGCTAGCTACGCAGAATCAACTGGACAAGGTGGGGTTGTCTATACCGAAGCTCCCTGCCGCACGCACAAGCAAGGGCGATCGCCAGATGTTGCTTACCTGACACCAGAATTAGTCGCTCAGTTTGGTAACGAAAAAGTCCTGCCTCAGAGTTTTCCATTCAGCGCTGAGATTGCCTCTCCGACAGACTTTGCCGAAGACCTGATTACTAAAGCTCAAGAGTATTTACAGTCGAAGGGGTTAGAAGTCTGGTTAGTTTTCCCGGAAGCAGGCTGGGTGATTGTCTTGACGGCGACTACAAGACAGATTTTTATTGGGGCTGAAGTGATCAGCACGCAAGTTATTTTGCCCGGTTTTAAGATCAGAGTTGATCAATTGCTGGCTTAAAAAATCGGAATTATGTTTGGCGAGAAAGTAAAGTGTGCGAGAAGGCAAAATGCATCATAACTACCGACCTGTGAGCAAGCTGATCGCGCTCCTAGTTGTGCTTTTGCTCTGGTGGTGGGGGCTACCGGCCCAAGCGACTGAAGCCAAACACTATACCGAACTAGCGTTTCCACCTTTGCAAGAAGTGCGCCCGCCAGACTATAAGCGCTTCCAGCTTCAGAATGGATTGACGGTCTACCTGATGGAAGACCACGAATGGCCGCTGGTGCGGGGCAGTGTGTTAGTGCGGACGGGCGATCGCTGGGAGCCTGCCGAAAAAGTAGGTCTAGCTAGCTTAACTGGAGATGTGCTGCGAACGGGCGGCACTCAGCAGCATTCACCGGAGGAGTTGAACCAGATCTTAGAGCAACGGGCAGCCGCGATCGAGGCGGGGATTGACAGCACCGTTGGCAGCGTTGGCTTTAGCGCCTTGAGCGAAGACTTGCCAACCGTGTTTGACCTGTTTGCCGAAGTCGTTCAAACCCCTGCCTTTGACTCTTCAAAATTGGAATTAGCCAAAACCCAAAACCAAGGGGCGATCGCCCGCCGCAACGACAATCCTGAAAGCATTGCCAACCGTGAATTCTACAAGCTGATTTATGGAGAATCTAGCCCCTACGCTCGCACAACCGAGTATGCCACCTTAGCCAACATCAGCCGGGCGGATGTGCTGGGGTTTTATCAGCAGTATTTTCAGCCCCAGCAGATGATTCTGGGCATTGTAGGCGACTTTGACAGCCAGCAGATGCGATCGCGGCTGGAAGCCAAATTTGGCACCTGGCAACCAAGTCAGCCTCAGACTGCAATCCCGCCTCTCCCGACGGTTACAGCCGCTCAATCTGGCGGCGTGTTTGTAGTTGAGCAACCCCAACTCTCCCAAAGCAACGTCTTGCTGGGGCAACTGGGTGGCAAACTCGATAGTCCAGATGTGTTTGCCCTCTATGTCGTGAATGGTGTGATGAACGGGTTGGGCGGTCGGCTGGTCAATCAAGTGCGATCGCAGCAAGGTTTAGCTTACTCTGTCTATGCCTACTGGCAACCCCAATACGACTATCCAGGCGTATTTGTAGCCGGTGGGCAAACTCGCTCTCAGACAACGGTGCCGTTTATTCAATCGGTTAAAGCAGAGCTTAAAAAGCTGCAGACCAGCCCAATTACAGCGGATGAGCTGGCTCTAGCTAAAGATGCGATTCTCAATTCCTTTGTGTTTAACTTTCAAGATCCGAGCCAAACCCTGTATCGGCTGATGCGCTACGACTACTACGGCTATCCGAGCGATTTTTTGTTTCGCTACCAGCGGGGCGTTAAGGCAGTGGCGATCGCTGATGTGCAGCGGGTGGCCAAAACCTATCTCAAGCCCGATCAAATGGTGACGTTAGTTGTAGGTAATACCCAGGCGATTCAACCGCCGCTGACCACCCTCAACCCCAATGTGGCCGCGATCGATGTAACAATTCCCCAACTGAAGGGCGCCGCCAGTTAACTGCCAGCAATAAGAGTAGCTTATTTACACAATTTCCGGTATGTTTGGCTGACAAGGGTGACATTTGCGGCTGCAAAGCAACCGACTTTTAACAGCAAAAATTCGCAGATTTATGGAAGAACGTCACAACCCTAAAGAATCCCAAACAGAGGCTCGAATGCGGGCCGCGACCTTTTTTAAAGATCTGCCTGAACCGGTCGTGGATCAGGCGATCGCCAATGTTGTGACTCGAACCCACCCGCTGAATCGAGTTATTTTGCTCGAAAGCGATTGGGGAACGTCAGTTTATTTTATTCTCAGCGGCTGGGTAAAAATTCGCACCTATAACATTGACGGCAAAGAAGTCACCCTCAACATTCTTGGCCCCGGTGAACTGTTTGGCGAAATGGCTCCCCTTGATGATGTGCCTCGCTCGACGGATGTGATCACTCTGACCCCAACCATGATTGGCAGTATGCCTGCCGCTGATTTTGTCCGCCTCGTCAATACGGAACCGCAGGCTGGGTTGCGCCTCGCCAAACTGATGGCCCGCCGACTGCGGCAGTTAAATCGTCGCCTGCGCCTGCGGGAAGCCGATAGCACTGCCCGTGTGGCCGATATTTTGCTGTTTTTGGAAGAAGGGCAAGGAGAAGAAAGCTCACAGGGGATCGCGATTCCCAACTTACCCCACCGGGAACTGAGCAGTTTAAGCGGCATGGCCAGAGAAACCGTGACGCGAGTTTTGGGCAAACTAGAGAAGAAAGGAATTATTCGCCGCGAACAAGATAGCCTATTTATTATTGATAAAGACGCCTTGGAAGGGCTTTTGCTTTAAGGCTGCTTTTTAATCAAACCGAGAGTGCAAATTGGAGGATAGCAGCTAATTTTTGCCTGAAAATAGCTATGGCTGCACGTTGGGCTTAAATCGGCTTATCCTAGAGAAGCAGCCACGTTGCCCCATGACAGCAGATTGAGCTGCATTTAATCTTCCGCGATCGAGTTATTTCTTCTACATCAGCATGAATATTCTCACCAACTTGTTGTCCCAACCCGCGCAAACGGCGGTTCCGAAGCAGCGTCGCGGGATCGAAATCAAGTCTAAGCGTGAGATTGAAATTATGCGACAGGCGGCGGCGATCGTCGCGACCGTCCTCAAAGAGATTTCTGAAACGATTCAACCGGGAATGAGTACGGCTGACCTCGATGCCTACGCTGAAAAGCGGATTCGGGCGCTGGGGGCAACCCCTAGCTTTAAGGGCTATCAGGGCTTCCCAGCTTCGATTTGCGCCTGCATTAACCATGAAGTTGTGCATGGCATTCCTAGCCCAAAGAAAATTATCCGAGCTGGCGATGTGGTCAAGGTTGACACTGGCGCTTACTTCCAAGGCTTTCACGGCGACTCTTGCATTACCGTGACGGTGGGTGAAGTCAGCCCAGAAGCCGCCAAGCTGGTGCGAGTGGCGGAAGAAGCTCTCTACCAAGGCATCAAACAGGTCAAAGACGGCAATTATCTAATGGATATTGCGGGCGCGATTCAAGACCACGTTGAGAGCAACGGATTTGTAGTCGTAGAAGATTTTACCGGGCACGGGGTTGGGCGCAACCTGCACGAAGAGCCATCCGTGTTTAACTACCGCACCCATGATTTAAGAAACGTGCGACTGCGAGAAGGAATGACCCTAGCGATCGAGCCGATTTTGAATGCTGGCTCGAAGCAGGTGAAAATTTTGCCCGATCGCTGGACAGCCGTCACGCTGGACAATGCCCTGTCTGCCCAGTTTGAACACACGGTACTCGTGACCAAAACAGGCTACGAGATTCTCACCGATCGCTCTAAGGTCTGAGTTTGCCTGCCCAGTGATTAGCTGCTGGTGACGAGGGAAGCCAATGGGTCAGCGATCGTTGTTGATGGGGCAGAAAATTCGCCGGTCAGCACGTACTCTAGGCGCAGTTTGAGCCACTGGATAAACTGCAAATTAGTCGAAATAATTGCTGCGGCTGGCTGGGGGCATTCCGCTTTGACGCTTTGCAGCTCTGGCGCTTCCAGAAAAGCAGGCTGGACAACTAGCCAAAAGTCGATCGCTTTTGCTTGCTCTTGGTAATGACGGTGGCGTTCCTTCAGCACTTCTGGAATTTGTTCTTCTTCCAGCAAAAAGCGCTGGCTGGCCAGGACGTAGTAGTAAGTTTGCATATTTTCAACTAAACAAAAGGAATTCTGAGGCGACCAGCACCACAGTTTATTTTACTGCTTGCCTGTTAAGTCGTGCTCAATTAAAACCCAGCCGCTGTTCCTTCACCGCGTGGGTCGGCAGCCCCCTCCAGTTTGCCGTCGGGAGTGCCGACAATGAGGCTGGCGTTGCCCCAGTCTGATTGCTCTTCAATCGGGTTGCCTCGTCGCTTTAATTCATTGATGGTCATCAGATCAAATCCCCAGCGTTCCAGTCTCAGCTTGTCAGGCACCCACTGATGATGCAGCCGGGGAGCAGAAATGGCTGCGCCTGCATCCATGTCGTAGACCAGCACGTTCAAAATTAGCTGCAATGATGTGGTGATGATGGTACTGCCACCAGGAGAACCGCCCGCTAAGCGAAATTGACCTTGTTTAGTCACAATGAACGGGGTCATGCTAGACAACGGCGTTTTGCCAGGGGCGATCGCATTCGCATCTTGCCCAACTAACCCGTACAGATTGGGGGTGTCGGGGGCGATCGCAAAATCATCCATCTCGTTGTTGAGCAAAATTCCCGTCCCAGCCGCCACCACACCGGCACCAAAGGGCCCATTAATTGTGAACGTGAGGCTAACCACGTTGCGCTCAGGGTCAACCACTGTTAGATGCGTCGTATCCGATGACTCTGACCGCTGTAACTTTTGCAGCAACACCGGATCAGCCGCCTTGACTTGGTTAGAGGGTCTAGCCTGCTGGAGGTTAATTTCGGGGCGGCGCAGTTGGGCGTAGGCAGGGCTAATTAGAGCTGCCACGGGCACTTTAACGAAGGCCGGATCGCCTAGGTACGTTGCCCGATCGGCGTAGGCAATTTGCATCGCCGACGCCATTAGTTGTAGGGCATCAGGGCTATGCCAGCCCATGCTTTTGAGGTCAGCATCGCCAATTAAATTCAAAATTTGCAGCAAATGCACCCCCCCAGAAGAAGGCGGCGGCATTGAGCAAACCTGGGCTTGCCGGAAGGGCCCACACAGGGGTTCTCGCCAAATTGGTCGGTAGCGGCGGAGGTCTTCTAAGCTGACAATGCCGTTGTTTTGAGCCATATCACGGGCGATCGCTTGGGCAATCGGGCCGGTGTAGAAACTCTGGGGGGCTTGGGCAATTTGTTTGAGTGTCTTAGCGAGGTCAGTTTGCACCAAGAGGGCGCCAGCCGAGTAGGGAATGCCGTTTTGGGTAAAGATTTGCCGCGCGGCTGGGTTTTTGAGCAGCGCCGTACGGGCGGTAATGACGGCAGCTAGGCGATCGCTGACCACAAACCCCTGCTCGGCATAGCGAATCGCTGGGGCAATCACCTGCGCCCACGATAGCTTGCCAGATTGCCGATGCAGATCGGACAAACCAGCGACGGTGCCCGGCACTCCCACTGCTAAGTGTCCATCCAGGCTAGCCCCTGGTCTCACTTTACCGGCCGGATCCAAGTACAAATTGCGGGTGGCTTGTAAAGGGGCCCGCTCCCGAAAGTCCAAGGCTTTAGTCTCACCCGTCTTTTGCCAGCGCACCAGTAAAAACCCGCCGCCACCCAGTCCGGCCGAGAAAGGTTCGACCACAGACAGGGCAAAAGCAGTCGCGACAGCGGCATCTGCGGCATTGCCTCCTTGCTTGAGCACCTCTAGCCCGGCTTGGCTAGCCAAGGGATGAGCTGACGCGACCATGCCTTGACTGCTCCGAGTCGGTGTGATGAAAGCGGCCCAAGCAGGTTGATTCACCAGTAGACTCAGCAATCCCAGGCTCCAGCCCGCTGTTGCTCTAGCTCGAACTGTCCAGAAATAACTAAAAATCATTGATTATTTCCATTCCAAAATTGGCCAGCCTAAAATTTGTCGCAATTTTGAGAGATGCGGACTTTGCCAACGCTAGGCAAAATCGTGACTTGAATCCCACTCCTGACAAAACGAACGTGATCAAGTTTTAGATTTGATTGCTGAGGATAATCTTCCTCCCTTACGATGAAGTTTGGTAAAGTCAAACCCAAAAATTAATTTGCTAATTATGCGTACACTTCGGTTTTGCTTGGGGATGATTTTGGTCAGTCTATTTCTGTTTGCCCCTCGACTGCCAGCTCAAGCGGCTAGCTCGGCAGCCATTCGCGCCTTTGACGATGTTAAAAACACAGCCAAAGACTACTCTGGACAAAGCTTGCTCAAGTCAGAGTTTGGCGATGCCAAGCTAGCAGGCGCAAATTTTAGCGGTGCTGACCTGCGGGGAGCGGTTTTTAATGGCGCGGTCTTGACCAACGCCAATCTGCAAGGGGTCAACCTGAGTGATGGGATTGCTTACTTGAGCGATTTTGCCGGTGCCGACCTGAGTAATGCCATCCTGGATTCAGTCATGCTGCTGAAGTCTAACTTTCGGGGGGCCACGGTGACGGGAGCTGATTTTAGCTCTGCCCTGCTCGATCGCGATCAGGTGCTGCAATTGTGCGAGTCAGCCAGTGGGGTGAACCCAGTTACAGGTGTGGATACTCGTGAATCCTTGAGCTGTCCTTAAAAAATGGGCGAGGAAGACCTAGATTCGACAATCAGCCTGATTGTGATTCTGATCCCCTAGTTTGGATTGATTCAAAAAATGGCGAAATCTGCTCAACGGCTCTGATGTGATAAACATGTTTGCTGCTTTGAACCCGCTTGACATATTCACGATATTTTGGGGTCAAGTATTTGTAACATCGCCAGAGCACGCGGTAGCTACTCAGGGAACTCTTCCAGATTGGACTCCTTTCTGGCCAACCTGGGGGCGGCTTGAAGTAGCCTGTGATGAGTCGTTTAGTCACCCACCAGAAATGCACAGGCAGCGGTAGATCAACAAAAATCAGACTATCTGCCTGATCAAGTCGCAGCCAAAGGGTTTCCAGGCAGCCAAACCCATCAATAATCCATTCGTCAGTTGCCAAAATTTGCTGATGAGCGCGCTGATAGTCTGCCTGTGAAACCTCCACCCCGTCTGACCGGAATTGAATCTTGTCCAAGACGTAAAGCGGCAAACCCGTGATTCCTGATAATCTCCGACTGAGGGTTGATTTGCCTCCGCCAGCATTGCCAAACACCGCTACTTTTTTCATTGCCGCTCTCCCTTTGCCGCGACCAATCAACTCGTAGTAGTCCTAAAAGCGATCGCCCAAGGACGGTCAAGATACACTGGTGCTGAGTTGTATTTTACTTGCCGCTTAAGAGGCGGAAGCCGCTATGGCCCCCCTAACCTGTTTAACCCTGGCTGAGTCAAGCTTGGCCTTTCAATTTACCTCTCCTGGGGCAACCTTCAACCTTGGGCCGTTGACCATGCACTGGTACGGGTTGCTAATTGCCGCGGCAGTTTTGATTGGATTGTTTTTAGCGCAGCGGTTAGCCCAGCGGCGGCAGGTTGACCCGGAACTGATGGCAGATTTAGTGATTTGGCTGGTCTTAGCCGCCATTCCAGCAGCGCGATTGTATTATGTGATTTTTTCCTGGCCCTACTACAGCCAGCATCCAGAGCAAATTATTCAAATTTGGCGGGGCGGAATTGCCATTCATGGGGCAATTCTCGGCGGCATTCTGGCAACGCTGATTTTTAGCCGTCTCAACCGAGTCTCGTTTTGGCAACTGGCAGATTTGGTGGCTCCATCGCTAATTTTGGGGCAGGCGATCGGGCGCTGGGGCAACTTTTTTAACTCAGAAGCCTTTGGTGCGCCGACAGAGTTGCCCTGGAAGCTCTACATTCCCTACGATCGCCGCCCAGCAGTTTCCAGAGATGAGCTCTACTATCACCCGACTTTTTTATACGAGTCGCTGTGGAACCTGGGCGTGTTTGCGGTTTTATTGTTCGTGTTTTATAAATTTCCGAAAATCAAGCGCGGTAGTTTATTTTTGCTATACGCGATCGCCTACAGCAGCGGCCGGCTCTGGATTGAAGGACTTCGCACCGATAGCCTAATGTTGGGCCCGCTCAAGATGGCCCAAATGGTCAGCCTGCTTGGGATTGCGCTTGGTATTTTAGGGCTAGTTTGGTTGTACCCGCTCCGGCGCAAGCTACCTGATGTGGTGTCTGATCAGCCTGTGCCTAATCCATAGATAATTGAGTCAGCCTGAATTTGTGATGATTTTGAGTCGCAGGGTTAGCCGTGATGATCGCAACTCCACAGCCCTTAAGCTTTGAAGCCTTTCTGGCCTCTTATCCAGAAGATGGAGGCATTTATGAACTGATTAATGGAGAGAGTGTTGCCGTGAATCCAGCCGGGAAGCACGAAGAAGTGACGGCCTTCATTGCGGCTGAGTTGACCTTGCAAATTCGCGATCGCCAATTACCCTACTTCCTGCCCAGAACTTGCACGGTTAAACCCGCTTTACCGAACACCGCTTACAAACCCGATATTGCGGTGCTAGATCGAAGGGCGATCGTCGATGAACCCCTGTGGGAAAAATCATCAACGATTTTGAGTGGGACTTCCCTTCCAGTTGTGATTGAAGTTGTTAGCACCAACTGGCGAGATGACTATGCCCACAAGCTGGCAGACTACGAGGCTTTGGGGGTTTATGAGTATTGGATTGTCGATTACTTGGCTTTGGGCGGACGGCGGTATCTTGGTCATCCTAAACTCCCCACGCTGACGATTTGTCAGTTAGTGGAAGGAGAGTACCAGTTACAGCAGTTCAAGGAAAATGACCAGATTAACTCACCCACATTTGCCGGTTTAGCGTTAACCGCTAATCAGGTTTTGAGGGCTGGAGCTTAGCGTAAAACAGATTAAAGCTAGCCTCGTTTCGTGCCCAGCCTGTGTTGTACCATCATTGAGTGTCGTCTTGGAGAACTATTGTGGATTTATCGCTGATTCCTGCCCAACCTCAGCCCGGTCTAATTAATGTCTTAATCGAGATTCCGGCAGGGAGTAAAAACAAGTACGAGTTTGACAAAGAAATGAACGCCTTTGCCCTCGATCGCGTACTTTACTCATCCGTCCAGTATCCCTACGACTATGGCTTTGTGCCGAATACCCTAGCAGATGATGGCGACCCCCTGGATGGGATGGTGATCATGGATCAGCCCACCTTTCCAGGCTGCGTGATTGCTGCTCGTCCGCTCGGCATGTTGGAAATGATTGATGGCGGCGATCGGGACGAAAAAATTCTCTGTGTGCCCGCTAAAGACCCCCGCTACGCCGAAGTTAAGTCGCTCAAGGATGTGCCGCCCCATCGGTTAGAAGAAATTGCCGAATTTTTTCGCAGCTACAAAAATCTAGAGAAAAAAGTGACCGAGATTCTCGGTTGGCAGGACATTGACAAGGTTGCCCCCCTAGTTGAAGAGTGCATCAAAGCCTACAAGGGCTAGCCTAGCCAGACCCCGCCTCGTTGACTATGATTGACCGTCTTGTCTTGATTACCGGAGCCAGCAGTGGGATTGGTTTAGCCTGCGCTCAGACCTTTGCCCAAGCTGGGGCGAGGCTAATTTTGGCAGCGCGCCGTAGCGATCGCCTGCAAGCCTTGGCGGCTGACCTAAAGGCGAAATTTGGCACGGCAACCCATGTCTTAAAGCTAGATGTCTGCGATCGCTCAGCCGTTGAAGCTTGCTTACAAAGCTTGCCCTCCGATTGGTCTGGGGTAGACGTTTTGGTTAACAATGCGGGGCTGAGCCGCGGGCTTGATCGCTTCCAGACGGCCGAGGTGCAGGACTGGGAAGAAATGATCGACACCAATGTTAAAGGCTTGCTCTACGTTACCCGGACGCTGCTGCCCGGCATGATTGAGCGAGGGCAGGGGCATATTATCAATATCGGCTCGATCGCGGGGCACCAAACCTATCCCAAAGGCAATGTTTACTGCGCCACTAAAGCCGCCGTCCGAGCGATTACAGAGGGGCTAAAGCTTGATTTACTCGGTACGCCGATTCGAGTCAGCACGGTTGATCCGGGCCTGGTTGAAACTGAATTTAGTCAAGTCCGCTTCCACGGTGACGCTGAGCGGGCGCAGTCTGTTTATGCCGGGTTGACGCCATTGACCCCAGCCGACGTGGCTGATGTGGTGCTGTTCTGCGCCACCCGCCCGGTTCACGTCAACATTAACGAAGTCGTGCTGATGCCGACTGATCAAGCCAGTGCGACCCAGGTAAACCGTCAGAATTTAAGCTAGCCAGATTTATCAACCTCGCCGTATCCAATCAAGTGGAGCTGCAAATTGGGCAGGCAAAGGATCGGCAGGCAATCAACCATCTCGAAAAGTTGCTCTCGTCGATTTGCAGGGGCCGGGCGATCGCCAAAACCCACGGCGGCAAAATATTGCTGGACAGCCAAGGGGGGAACCGAGGCTACCTTTACTGTCGTCCTCCCCATAGAGGCTTCTACAGAAATTCGTTTTCAAATCCTTAACCATGAATCGAATTCTAATTGCTGAAGACGAACCCCGAATTGCTGCCTTTGTTGAGAAAGGGCTGCAAGCACACGGCTTTGCGGTCTCCGTTGCCACAGACTCCCAACAGACTTTACTAATAGTCGAAGCTAGCACCTTTGATTTACTGATTCTCGATCTAGGGCTACCTGGTCAAGATGGTTTGCAAGTCTTAACACAACTGCGAGGAGAGGGAGAAACACTGCCAATCATCATTCTTTCTGCCCGCGACGATATCCGAGATAAAGTAGCGGGATTTGAAAGGGGTGCAGACGATTATGTGACCAAACCCTTTCGGTTTGAAGAACTGTTGATTCGGATAAAAGCAAGGTTGCGGAATCGCAATTCGGCGAACCGACAGATCGAGGCAATACTCCAGAACGGCAATCTGCTCCTAGATTTGCGAACCCGCAAAGTAAAGGTTGATGGGTGCTGGATGGAGTTGCCCTGCCGCGAGTTTAATCTGGCAGAAACGTTCTTTCGGCATCCCGGACAAGTATTAAGCCGAGAGCAATTGTTAGACCGAGTTTGGGGCTATGCCTATGACCCAGGCTCTAATATTGTGGATGTTTACGTGAGTTATCTGCGGAAGAAATTAGGCAACAACCTAATCGAAACAGTTCGAGGTATGGGCTATCGGTTTAAAACCTGAGATATTCTCAAAAATTTCTGAACAGTGAAGATCACAGTCGGTTTTGACTTGTAAAACTCCTTCAAAGACAAGGTGTTTAAGGAGGGGTTCAATATCAACCTCTAAGTCCAAATCGGGTGCCCAATCTGCAAGATCAATTAAGCAAAACTCATCTTGATTGAATATATTTTCTATCAGCGCTTCTGGAATGCCTTTTAGATCAAATTGTTTTGAGCCAATTTTTACTTGATAGTGTTGATCGTTGAGTTGTTTGACGCGAATCCGATGGAGAGGAGACCAAGCATACCGAGTCATTAGCAGATTAGGAAAAATGCCAGCTCCAATCTGAGCAGGTAAGCTAACTGGAAGCGGCGGATAGTTACGATGGCCAAGCTGCTGGATAAATCTGTGCATAAATTCTGGCTGATCTAGAACCTCGATTAGATGCTGTCGCAGCGAGTTTAATTGCTGTTCTAGAGCGTTCTGATTATTTTCTTCGATCGCAGGTAATCTTACGCGCCAAGCCTCACTATTTTGCAGTTCATTTTTCAGCCAATCAAGCCAGTCCAGCCCTGTTTGAGCCTCAATTCCAACTGTAAGATGAAGCGATGGCTGTTCGCAGGCGATCGCATAGTGCCAATGTCCGCGTGGGATATAAAGTAAATCTCCCGCCTGAAGGACGCACTCTAAATAGGGGGGCTGCTGTGGTTTAAGCTCTTCAGATGAGGGCATATTTCGAGTTGGATCAGGCACCGTTTCTTGATAAACGAACCATTTCTTCTCGCCCTCAATTTGTAAAATCAGCACATCGTGCGTATCGTAGTGACAATCAAATCCTTGTTGTGATGCGGGTGAGCAATATAAGTTGACATGAGTTTCATAGCCAAAGTCATCTCGAAGATGTCCCGCAAGTTTCGCAACACTTGGAATCCGGTGATGGACACCATTCACAACTAATGTGGCTCCATCCCGCAAGCGATCGCCCCAGTCTCGCGGATCACGCGAGTGCGGTAACGACTTACCCTCTTTTGAAAAGCGTAAGTCAGATTCTGGAAGCTTGTGATAATTCAACAGATAATTGAGAGCATCCCACGAAAACAAAGAGTGAAATTTGCCAGGATCATCAGCAGCAATATGAAGTCCCTTATGTTGCCAATCCTGGTTCAAAAACTGTTCCGCTGGGTATGGCCAGAGTAGCTGTTGCAAAATGTTCATAACGGGCTGACATTTGTTGTTCTTGCAATATTCAGAAGTCGGTTTGGGCTACAAAAAGTTAAGAAAGGGAGCCACAAAAAAGCGGTCATCACTTAAACAGCAAAGGTGCTGTAATTACTTAAACCGTTAATGCTAGCCCCCTGACTAATCCTCGCTCAGAGAGAATCGCTTCATTACACTGATCAGTGATCATCATTTAGTCATGACAGCATCACAAGCTCTAATCGTCATCAGAGCTATTGCTGTTGCTATTGCTACTGCTGTTGCTGCTGTCATTACTGCTGCTATTGCTACTGCTGTTGCTGCTGTCATTACTGCTGCTATTGCTGCTGTCGTTGCTGCTGCTGTTGCTGCTGCTATTGCCAGCAATGAGTTGTTTATAAGAGTCACGCCCTTCTAAATCAACTACTTTTAGTTGGATTACTGATTGCCGAGCTGTTTCAGATTGCTCTGAAAGTACAGCAGCCGATGCATTGCCGATTGGCAGTAATGCTCCGATACCGGCGCTCATGAGTAAGCCAAGAATTACCTTAGGGTTCATATTCAGCCTCCGTAATTGTTAGGTAAACGGTGAAAGAAACCAGAGAAATTAAAACCGGCTTCAATTACTACCTTGCTGTCTGGAAGTGAAGCAAGCATGAACTTTTTGTGAGAAGATTCTAATTCTTCTGTATTGGTTAATACAGTTTGTGGACAACAGCAATCTTCAGTGCGGGCCACATCAAATTAAAAATGCCATTCTTCGGATATTTGTTTTGCAGCCGGATGCAAGTCATTATGGTCTGTGCCACCCGTCCGGCTCAGAACACCATTAACAAAGTTGTGCGGGTGCCGACTAATCAAGCCAGCGCGACGCAGGTAAACCGTCAGAATTTATGTTGACCGCATCGTAAACCTCGCCGTGCCCAATCAGGTGAAGCTGCAAGTTGGGTAAGCTCAAAGGCAACGGATTGGCCGGCAATGAACCATCCTTGCTCCAAAGCTGAGTGGACTGGAGAATCGTTACAACCCCTTTACCCAGCACCTGGATTTGCCCTTGCCCATTCACCAGCGCACAGGTGTCTTCGTCGATGCCAATCCCGATCGCGTGCGGATGGGGGGCGATCGCGCTCATCAGCCGGGCCAAGCGATTGCGGTTATGAAAATGCTGGTCAACAATTGCTCCCGGTAAAATGCCAAACCCAGTTTCTAAGTCCACCAGACCATGATTAGGCGCTTCGCCACTGCCGCCACCCGTGATCATGTGGTGCCCCAAGACTGCTGCCCCGGCGCTAGTGCCAGCCAGGACAATTCGCCCCTGATAAACCCGCTGACGGAGCTGCTCGGCAAAAGGGGTGCTGCCCAGGAATCCACAGAGGCGACTTTGGTCGCCACCGGAGATAAACACACCTGTACAATCCTCTAGCTGCTGAATCAAGTCAGCCGATTCACCCCCTGCGCGATCGCCCACCAACAGCACTTGAGTAGACTCTGCCCCCAAGTCGGCAAACAGTCCTCCATAAATTTGCCCCTTGATCTCAGGCGTTTCCGAGGCCATTGGAATCAGCAAAATTTTGGCTTGTTGACCGCCAGCTAATTTAACGAAGGTGCGGAGAATCAACCGATCTTGAATCTTGTCTTCGGCCCCGCCAATCGCCATTACAGTCAATTTGTCAGAGCGGCGCTCTTGCCCGAATAAATCAAATCTCGGTTTGAGGAGGGGAGTGTAGCAAGCAGACAGCTTAGGGTTGGGGGAGGAGGCTTCTAAAAGAGTGCTGGGGGTGCGATCGCTCATTGGGGACGGGGCATACTTTTTGGTGCCTATCGTTAGGCTATCTTACCAGAATTGATGATCTAGCCTAGAGGTTTGCTGGCTCGCCTTTTTGAAGACAAATCGCTACCAGTTTCAGGCTGACCAAGTTGAGTTGTCCAAGTGATGACAAATTTTAGCGGAGGACAAAATTTCAGAAGAATTGCTAGAGAGATGGCTCAGAAAGCGCGGATTAGCGACTGACTAGGGGCGATCGCACTACCTCCTCATACCTTTAACGTGCTGACTTGCTGTCAAAGCTGCGTGTCACAATAAGCTCAGACAGTATGGTGACGCTGATGCAAACCACGACCCTCTATGACCAAGACTTTTACGCCTGGACGCAGCGCCAGATAGAACTGTTGCAAGCACAGCAATGGGAACAAGTGGATCTTGAGAATTTGATTGAGGAATTGGATTCGTTGGGCAAGCAACAGCGTCAGGAGCTTCGCAATCGCTTGGGTGTGTTGCTGGGGCATCTGCTCAAGTGGCGCTACCAGCCGGAAGCAAGGTCTAAGAGTTGGTTCTACACTATCAAGGAGCAGCGCCGTCGAATTCAAGAACATCTGGCAGATAATCCTAGTCTCAAGCCCTATCTCCGAGAAGCCATTGAGCGGGGCTATCAGGATGGTTTAGACCTAGTAGGGCGAGAAACTCCCCTTAACCCCAAGCAACTTCCCCAATCCTCCCCCTTTTCTGAAGCTGAGATTTTTTATCAGCCGTTGGAACTAGAGCCTTAGCTTTCGCTCTCGACCCTTGGTAACTGATAGATGCGAAACCTCCATTGGGGTTCATAATATCGATAATTTAGGATTGTGATAGAGCTATAACTTTTGAGTCAGGGCAATCATGTTATCGCTAAATAAGCGCCCTTTGCACAAACCGAAAGAGACTTGCTGCCAAGAAATCACTGGGCGCTTGGGAATGCCGCCGTGATCGGTGTAAAAAAATTGAGGCGGACTGAAGCCAACCTCAGCACAAATCCGAGTGAAGTCTTTCCGCAGCAGAGCCGTGATGTGGGCAGGGTAGCAACTATCTGAAAAGGCAACAAAATGTCCTGTCAAAGCCAAGCTCAGCAGCGATCGCAGGCTTTCTTGATTAGGAGTGGTAATAATCGCGTGCCCACTAGGACGAAGCAGCCGAAAAAACTCGCGCAGGGTGGCCCGGGGGTTTTCTAAATGCTCAATCACTTCTGTCGATAAAATCACGTCAAAAGATGCGTTTGCTAAGGCAAGCGGTAGATTCAAGTCGGCTTCCGTCCAATCAATCTCGGCGGGTAAGCCATCGGGTCTGGGCATAATGTCTGCCCCGCTAATCTTTTGAGCGAAGCCGCTCTTTTGCAACCGCTGAATTAGTCGTCCTTGCCCTGCCCCGTACTCTAATAAACACTCACAAGGACTAATTTGGCTTAACACCTCTAGCGCTTTGGTATAAATTGGGTCGCTACTCGTCCCCTGAGACGCTTGGGCTGCCTGCCAGCGCTGACGCTGTAACTGGTCTAATATTTGGTCATTCATAGATTAGTCAAGCCCGCCGCTTGGCGCCCAGATCCAGGTTAGCCCCAACCATCAGCTTTGATTGCAGCAGCACTGTCAGGAGCACACCGATAAAAGAGACGGTCGCCCCTAGGATCTGCCAGCGATCCACGCGCGCTTGTAACCACCAGATTGACAGACCCAGTACCAGAGGCGGTTCTAATCGCCCAATCAAAACCACGTTGTTAACAGAGGTGAGGGAGAGAGCCGTGAAGATTAACGCCGGGGCGATCGCCCCAGCCAGCACGGCCACAGCGATCAAATAAAGCCATTCCGACAAGGATAACTGTTTGAGTAAGGCCGGGCGGCACTGCTGACGGTAGATACTCCCCAGAACCAGCAAGGCACAGAGATTACCGACAAACAAAACATTGCATAGGGAGATCGGATTACGACCGTCAATCAAGTGTTGAGCACCCAAGTCGGTCAGTTTTCGGGTTACGGAGTTAGACGCACCAAAGATGAAAATCGCCAGCCAGAGATAAGCTTGTCCGGGTTGCCCAAACCGCCGCTGCAACTCTATCCAGAGCTGGAAGAAAGATGAAAAAGTTTTCATCAGCTATTCATCTCCGGTTCATGTTGGTTGGGCACAGTAGGCTTTTGTTGCTTGGAGATGCCGCCATGAAACTCAGACCGTTCCACCTGGGTAGCCTCAGTTTAGCCTGCCTGCTGGGCTGTGCTCCCCAATCTACCGTCAATTCGATCACAACCAGTGATACCCCCAGTCCGGTCAGCACTCCCACGGCGACGACCACGGCAATGGAGATGGCCCAGAATCAGCAAGTGCTCTCTGCTGGTAATCTGGTTAATGGCGAACACCCCACCAGCGGCCGGGTGCAGATCGTGCAGCAGGGCAAGCAGCGGATTCTGGAACTGGGGGCAAATTTCAAAACCTCAGACATGGGGCCAGATTTGGTGGTGATTCTGCATCGCTCAACCGATGTAATTGGTTCGACAGTGCCACCTGCCTATCCGATCAAGGAGGGAGACTATGTATTGCTGGCTCCCCTGAAAAGCTTTAGCGGTGTCCAGAGTTACCCAATTCCGGCAGAGATCAATCTGGCAGACTACCCTTCCGCTGCCATCTGGTGCCGCAAATTCAATGCCACCTTTGGGGCGGCCCGCTTGAGTTAAGAAAATCAAACTATCTGGTTTAGGGATCAAGGGCTAAAGCGGTAGCCCATGCCGCGCACGGTTTCAATCCGATCGCTCCCTAACTTCTTCCGTAGGTTTTTCACGTAGGCATCGACAATATTTGACCCTGGATCGTAGTCATAGCCCCAAACCCGGTTTAAAAGTTGCTCCCGGCTCATTACCTGCATCGGGTGGCGCAGGAACACTTCTGCCATCTGAAACTCTTTTGTAGACATCTCCACCTGCTGTCCCTCAACCCAGGCTTGACGGGTGAGTAAGTCCAGAACTAAATCTCCAGCGGTTAGCGTTGTTTGAGGTGCTGTCGTCTTGGTACTGACACTCTCCCGTAACTGCACTCGCACCCGTGCTAATAGTTCAACAAATTCAAACGGTTTGGTGACGTAATCATTGGCTCCGTTTTCCAGAGCTTTGACCGTATCATCCACGTCGTCCTGGGCAGTGAGGATAATGCGCCCCCGCAATTCCTCTAGTACCTGCCAGCCATTCCTACCGGGTAAGCCCAGATCCAGAATTAGCAGATCGAAGTCTTCACTGTGGGCCAGGGCGATCGCTTCTGAGCCGGTTCTGGCGATCATTACCGTATAACCACTGGCCGGCAAGCCCTTTTCGACAAAGCTGGCAATTCTTACCTCGTCTTCAGCAATCAGAACTCGGTTCATCTCACTTCCTCTTGGTTATGTCTGCATCATGTCTGTTTCCTCTGGCAACGAACGATATTGAGGTGGGATTGAGTTGCTCCGCGAAATATTCCCAGCAGGCGCAGTGCGGCGGGGCAGAATGATCGTAAACGTGGCCCCTTCTCCCAACCGACTGAACAGTTCCAAATGCCCCCTGTGGGCTTTAACCAGGGACTGAACGATCGCCAGCCCCAGACCACCCCCCTCGGAACGGCGTTCACTGTTAGTACCACGGGCAAAGCGATCAAAAATACGCTGCTGATCTTCTAGGGCAATTCCTTCGCCATCATCCCGCACCCAGAAGCGGATCTCGCTGGCGGTGAGGTTGGAGCCGATCGTAATCAGATTTTGCGCCTGGGTATACTGGGCGGCATTTTGCGCCAGATTCAGAACCACCTGGGTGATCCGCTGCCGATCTAGCCTGACTTCTCCTTCAGACTGGATTTCCAACGCCCATACCCGCTGAGCTAATCCCCTCGCTTTAGCAAAAATTTCCGCTGTAAAACTAGCAAGCTCTACGCTGTTTAACCGCAAAAAGTTGGGTCGCTCTGCCCGCATCAGCAGCAGTAAGTCATTCACAAATCGATTCATCCGCTTCAGTTCATCCTGAACCAGGGCGATCGTTTCCCGTCTTTCCTGCGGATCATCCCCCAGCAGTTCCAGATGTCCGTGAATGATTGTAATCGGGGTGCGCAGTTCATGGCTGACATCTTTGATAAAATCCTGCTGACTGGTAAAGGCAGCCTGTAGGCGATCGAGCATTTGATTAAAGGTTTGAGTTAGCGCCGCCATTTCATCTCGGCCGCGCGTTTCTACCCGCTGGCTCAGATCGCTTTCGCTGATATCACGGGCGGTCTCCATGAGTTGGCGCAGCAGAGCCAGAGCCCGACCTGCCGTCAACCAGGCCAGGACGGAGAATACTAGCAATGAAGCCAGAGTCATTTGCATCACCAGCACCAGGGTTTTTTCAGCCATCTGATAGCGAATCGTGGCATCATACACCCCCAGTAGCACCGCTTGCGGTTGGCCACCTAGAGCGATTGGTTGAACAACCCGGATAATATAACCCTCCCGCAGAAAGTCTTGACTGGGGAGAACTCTGGCTTGAGCCCAGTCATTCAGTAGCTCCGGTTGCAGAGTGGGAGGCAATTCGCGGCGGCTGAGATATTGTTCCTGTCCATTGATGTAGAGCAAAAAATACTCATTCGGGTCTTTGATTCGCTGGCTGACAAATTTCTGTAGTAGGGGTACGAGAGCCGCCGGATCAGAACTGGCCTGTGGGAGTTGGCGATCGACCAGGATTTGAAAGGCCGTGGCATCCCGACGCAGGCGATCGCCGGCCAGGCTTGCTTCCTGGTCACAGAAAATTTTGTAGGTTGCCCAGACGGAGGTCAGGGTGATACCGATCGTTAGCAGAAAGTACCAGACCAGAATTCGGGCCCGGACACCGGAAAAAGTTTTCAGCCATTCGGTTAATTGAGAGAGCATAGCTTGGGTTACTAAAGTGCAGAAATACGCCTGGAATCGATGTATTGCCTAATCTTCTAGACTCAACCTTCAGCTTGCATAGTCAGGATGAATGATACGTGAAATCTGCATGAAAAAATGTTCACTAACCTACCTCAAGCCTTTGCCCCTAACCAGAATCCCCCTCCTGATCATGGAAGGGGGAATGGATCGCAGAGTCTACATGACCCTCTGGGACAGGAAACTTGTATCCCTAAGGCTTAGAGACGAGCGTTGGGAGCCGGGGGATGATCCCAGGGATTCAGCCGTTGCAGATTGAAGGGATCGTCAACTGCGTGGGTTTGATTAGAGGTTGATTGGGAAGCGATTGTCTGTGACTGTGGACTGAGAGTAGCTTCGGCAGTGTATAGTTGCCAGCTGGACTGCATCACTGGAGTCGGAAGTTGATCGCCAGAATTTTAGCGTTGCGAATGGAACGGGTTGTAGGACAGGGTCGCTGATTTAGAGAAACCTGGGGGTTGAGCCGTTGCAGATCAAAAGGATTCTCAATTCGAGGAGAAGCAACCTCCCGAACTTCGGCTAGGGCAGCAGGGGTTGCCACTGTCAGCAGGGTGAGCATCGATAAGCCAGCCAAGATCATGCGTTTCATGAGTCATCTCCTTTGAAGTGAAAGGTTTGGGGTACAGGTCCTTTGCCTGACATTCTTACTCTCGGATACCCCGATGAAGTCTCCATGAATCGCTCATGAAAGCTTTTTCATCCCAACGCCTAGACATTTGATGAAAATTCCTTCATCACCCTTTCACCCATCCTTCATGCCCATCCCCAAAAGTAGGAAGCGTCAGGTAAACTCCCTCCTGGCAACCTTTAAATCCCTACTCAGGAGACACTCATGAAACCAATACTTCTATCTGGTCTGGCAGGTGTTTCAGCCCTTGTCCTTGGCACCACTGCTGTCAGCCACTTCTCAATGACCACTACCCAACTCTCGCTAGCGATGCAACCGGCAAATGCACAAACGGTCAGCCCCTTGGCGGCCCAACTGCAGGGCAAACCCACTGTGGTGAAAATCTATGCCGATTGGTGCCCGGCCTGCCAGCGGGCCAAACCCACCTTTGCCGCTCTTCAGCAGCAGTATCAGGGGCGGGTTAACTTTGTCGTTTTCGATCTCAGCGATCGCGGTACCACCCAGGTAGCCGAAACCAGAGCCAGACAACTGGGCTTGAGTGGCTTCCTGGATCACCATCGCACCCAGACTTCCACCGTGGCGATTCTTAATCCAGCCAATGGGCAGGTGTTGACCCAGTTCCGCTACAACTTTAACGAACAGGATTATGTGAATGGGCTGAACCGGGCCCTAGAACGAGTCAAGACAGCAACTCGCTAAGGAGTGGGGCTGGAGCCAGACATCTGTAGGGATTTTCAGCCCTGTAAGCTCATCCGAACGATCGCCCTTTTCCGCTATATCTTCATCAGGAGCAACAATAATGCCCCGCCAACAAAATTCCCAACCCAAAGCCAATGGTTCGATTCTACTTTCCCCACCAGCTATGACTCAATTCAGCCGCAAACCGATCCTGTCTCCGAAACAATTGTTCTATAGCTGCCTAGTCTTGGGCGGAGCTGGGTTGACGATCGCCGCGCCCCACTTTTCTACCTGGTTCACGCAACTCACAGACATTAGACCTCTTGCGAAAGTATTTGTATTAAGGAGAAAGTAGGTCAAAGGAGGATTTGTTCATGACCTACAACGATGTTAAAGACCTCAACCCCGCAGCATTTAAGCGGCTGTGTGGGGTGCGA
>JAHHGS010000102.1 GCA_019359715.1 Aphanocapsa sp. GSE-SYN-MK-11-07L
CTTTGACGATTTGTTCTTCTTCAGGGGTCATGCTTCACTCTCCAACGATGACTCCTTGAATGTCCCATGGGTTTGATTTTTTTGCCTTAAGTACATTTACTCATCGCAAAACTGAGATGCTCCCGTTTGATTCTTACCTTTTGCTACATATTTGAAATACAATCTTCCTATGAAAGAATTAAAAAGGTAGCCCAGATCAGGGCTATTTCATTCTAGTTAAGTAGTTGATATGGTAGTCAGGTCATCTCCTCAATTCTGAACCCAGATGCCTCAACTTGAGATTGTCGAAGCCTTTACAGACCTTAGTGATACTCGTCGCACAGCAGGACAGCGCCACCAGCAAGCGCTTTGTCTTGCCTTGTTCACCCTGGCGGTTGCAGCGGGTAATCGGGGGTTTCTAGCCATTGGGGATTGGCTCAGAGCGTATCACGATGAATTAGTTGCCTTGTTTGACCCTCCCAAAGACCGTCTTCCCTCGTACAGCACGATTCGACGAGCGCTCTTGCGGCTCGATTACCGGGAGTATTCGGCTTGTTTATCTCGATTCTTCGGCATCCAACCGTTGCCCGGAGAAACGGTTGCCACCGATGGTAAAGTGCTGCGAGGTTCTTATGAAGCCATCAGTGATGCCCCAAAGGTAGACTCTCACCCCGCGATTATGCTGGTCAGTGCCTACATCGTTGAGCGAGGATTGATTCTTGAACCCTACGAGGTCAACTCGAAAACCAATGAAATCACGGCACTGCCTGTCTTTATTGAACAGATGGCGCTCACAGGAGTCGTCTTTGCTTTTGATGCCATCAGCACCCAAAAAAACAGCTCAGACGATCATTGACAGTGGCAACGATTACTTGGGGGCGCTCAAAGGCAACCCATCCGGTTTGCTTGAAGCCGTCCAAACGCATTTCCAAGCGCAGCAAAGTGTCCAACAGATCAACAAAGGGCACGGACGCATTGAAAAACGTACCGTTTGCATCACACATCGGTTGGATCAGATTCCTGATTTTCCAGGTCTGCAAACCCTAATTCGAGTCGAATCGGAACGCCAAGTGCATCGCGCCAACATCATCGCAGTCTCCACCGAAACCCGTTACTATGTTGCTTCGCGACAATGGATTTTTGAACATGGCTCAAGCTCAACGTCTCGCTGGCTTTAGTTTTAACGTGCTGAAAGATTTATTTAGAATGAAATAACCCTGCCTTTTCCTCTGCTTGAGCTAATGAAAATAGCTGTCCTTCAATTTCAGATTTGTCTTTCTCAAATTTTCCAGGTGCTTTGGCTTCAATGGAAAAGAATGGGTTGCCTTTTTCATCTTTAACTATGATGTCAATTCTTGGCGAGAGTTTTCCGTGCCCTGCTTTTACTGAATATTCCTTTTCAATTTCTATGTTGTCAGGTTTGTAGTCGAGTTCATTTACTAATCGGTCAATGAGAAATGCTCTTACAATTTCTTCATCGCCTGTCAATGATTTTAAAACTCTGTTCTGCTTTATTTTCTCAGAATATTGAACAGCCACTTCATCAATGTTGCTAAAATCAACATTGTTTTTCTGCTTTTTCAGGCTCTGTTCAATTAGCTTTTTCCATTCTTTTATTTATATTATTCTATTAAAATTAAAAAGATTAATTATCTTTGCTACGTTCCAATGATTTAATTTCGACTGTTGCTTAACTTTCCTTAGACGGATATCATCCATCCAATTTCTACTATTGGACTTTTAAGCGGATACTTATCCATCTAAATCAAAAGAACAGATAAGTAGGCAGATTGTTGTCCGTCTAACCCACTCATCAAGGTGATGAAATAGATAATATACGCTAAATGCCCGATAGAGTTATTTAGGTGAAAACTTCTCTGTCTATCTGCCTCTTGTGGGTGTCTATAGGGACTGTTGTCCTGATAATATCCTTTTTCAGTTGCTTAGACGGATAAATTTAGTGTTTATTCTGATGCTCCTGTTCCTCTCTCGTTTCTATTGGCTGGAGTTTCGACTCATCAACTCATGATCTGAATACATCCAATCGCTTTAAGTCAAGACAGGGGGCGATCGCATCTGTCACTTAGTCAAATAACTGCTCTTGCTGCTGGTGATAATCGGCGATCGCTAAGGCTAATCCGAATGAATAGAACCGGTTGCCGCCAGAGAGGATGCTGATCTCAACCAAGCATGATCTGCAAATCCTTACCCTGGCAGTCGGAGGCGGCTGAGGATATTTTGAAGCCGATCGCCCAAAGTCGGCGGCATCCAGGCTGGCTCAACTTCAATCAATTCTCGCCCCAAAGGAGTCAAGCGAAAGCTGTCCGTCAGCCCTTGTCCATCCACTTCTCGCCGCAGCAGCCCCACCTGCATCAGCCACAGCAAGGCGCTTTCAACGGCCATTTCAGCCAACGGAGACTGAGTATAGTGCTTTTCGACTCCAGTTGGGCCGGCGATCGCCTGTAGCGACACCTGCTGCGATCGCATATCGGCAAACAGTTGACGCTGAAATGGGCTACAGCGGACAGCCCGGATCGCCCGCTGCATGGTTTGCTGAGGGTACTGCATTGAGCAGGAACAGAAATAAATTGCTTTTCTAGTGTAATGGTCTAGCTTCAGTCTGAACGCAGTCTAATTTGAAAAAACAGACCTCTACACCATGCTTGATCTGCTAGACCATGATGCCAACGGAGAGGTACTGTAGGTTTGATGAACTGGCTATAGTTATTGTTTTTCTGTTAAGGAGTGCTAAGCATGACTGCTTTTATCATCACTGCGATCGTGACGGCGATTAGCTTACTGATTATTTCCAAACTTCCCTTGGGAATTGAGATTGACAGCATTTGGAAAGCAGTAGTCGCTGCCGTGGTGTTTGGGGTTTTAAATGCCTTTGTGAAGCCGATTCTATTTTGGCTCACTCTGCCGATCACAATCATTACAGTCGGCATCTTTGCGCTGGTGCTAAATGCGATCATTTTTGCGATCACAGCCTGGCTGGTGGATGGGTTTGAGTTACGGGGCGGCTTTTTGAGCGCCATTTTTGGCACGATCGCCCTTAGCATCATTAACGGTCTAATTTTCTGGATTGTGCCAGGTTTGTAGTTAGGGCAATCGGAAAATCCAGACCAATGCCACCCTAAACAGTCAGATTAGGGGTAATGATCAGGTTAACCAGACCATTGAGTAGGCGATCTCGCTCAGTCGGAACCAAATCGCCGTTTTCTCGGCTGGGTGTCCTGCTGATAGCGCTGGAACTTTATTCTTTGAGTAATCTTGCTACTCCCACTCGATCGTGCCGGGGGGTTTAGAGGTAATGTCGTAGACGACGCGATTGACGCCTGCCACTTCATTGACAATTCGGTTAGAAATAGTTTCCAGGAGGTCGTAGGGAGCGCGCGACCAGTCTGCCGTCATCCCGTCTTCACTTGAAACCAGGCGCAGAACGATCGGATAAGCATAAGTGCGCTGGTCGCCCATTACCCCCACACTGCGGACCGGCAGCAGCACGGCAAACGCCTGCCAAAAATCTTTGTAGCGTCCAGAGCGATTAATTTCTTGGCGCACAATAAAATCAGCATCCCGGAGAATTTTTAGGCGCTCCGCTGTCACTTCGCCTAAAATCCGAATTGCCAGCCCCGGCCCTGGAAACGGATGCCGCCTGACAATTTCATCTGGCAGACCCAAGGCTTCGCCCACCCGTCGCACTTCATCTTTGAACAGTTTGCGTAGCGGTTCCACCAGCTTAAACCGGAGGTTTTTGGGCAGTCCGCCCACGTTGTGATGGCTTTTAATTTTGACCGCCACCCGTTCGCCCGTGGCTGGGTCAACATTGGTGTCGGCTGACTCAATCACATCCGGGTAAAGAGTGCCTTGAGCCAAGTAGTCAAACGGGCCAAGCCGATTCGACTCTTCTTCAAACACCTGAATAAATTCGTGTCCAATCCGCTTGCGTTTTTCTTCTGGATCCGTCACGCCTTCGAGTTGGGCTAAGAAGCGATCGCGGGCAAAGACATACTCGACTGGAATATGAAATTGATCTTGAAATAGCTTGACCAGGCGCTCTGGCTCTTTCTTACGCATAAAGCCCTGATCAATAAACATGCAGGTCAACTGGTCGCCGATCGCCCGATGCAGCAGAAACGCCAAGGTAGAAGAATCCACCCCACCAGAGAGCGCTAGCAGCACTCGCTTATCGCCGACTCTGGCCCGGACTTCTCGGATTGTTTCTTCGACAAAGGTGGCAGTTGTCCAAGTCGGTTCACACTCGCAAATGTGGTACACAAAATTGCGAATCAGCGCTTGCCCCCCCACGGAATGAACAACTTCCGGGTGGAACTGCACCCCGTACAGCTTGCGCTGGCTATCGGCGATCGCCGCACTGGCGGTATTGGCGGTGTGAGCCAGCACATCAAAGCCAGTGGGGAGCTGGGTGACAGAATCACCGTGGCTCATCCACATGATCGCTTCGTTTTCAACGTTGGTCAGCAAATCCGTCGGGTCATCAATCTGCAGCGAGGCTTTGCCGTACTCAGCCCGCTGCGATCGCTCAACTTGACCACCCAATTGCTGCACCATCAACTGCATGCCGTAGCAAACCCCCAGGACTGGAATCCCTAATTCCCAAAGCGCCGGGTCACAGACGGGCGCTTTTTCGTCATAGACTGAACTCGGCCCGCCTGAAAGAATAATTCCCTTGGGGTTGAGTTGACGGAGTTGCTCGGCAGTGGTGCGATAGGGCAGCACCTCTGAATAGACTTGAGTTTCGCGAATCCGGCGGGCAATTAACTCAGAATACTGAGAGCCAAAGTCGAGAATGGCAATCATTTGCCGATTGAGAGCGGAAGAATCAGTCGTGGGTTGATTGGTCGTAGAAGGGGAGGGCTGTGAGGAAGATAGCACGGCAGTTACTTTTAGCTAATCTTCTTATAGTATCAAAACTGAAATTTTGGGTGGCTTGAGGATTATGTGCATCAGTTTAAGGCGTTCGGCTTTGAAATGCACGGAACGCAAAATCTATCGCCTTGAATCTATTTCATCAAAAAAGCTGCCTACTCTCAAACTTGAGAGTAGGCAGCTTCAGAGCCACTTACTGGCAGATGCGGCTAATTGAGCTAGAGCTTAGGAGGCAAGCGCAACTTCTAAAATTTCCTGGAGTTCGCCCTTTTGGTACAGCTCAACCAAAATGTCAGAGCCACCGACAAATTCACCATTGATATAGACCTGGGGAATCGTCGGCCAATTTGAGTACTCCTTAATTCCTTGGCGAATTTCGGAGTCTTCGAGTACATCTACGGTTTGATAGGGGGCGCCAAAGCTATTCAGAATTTGCACCGCAGTGTTAGAAAATCCACACTGGGGCATCAGCTTTGAACCTTTCATGAAAACAACAATCTTGTTTTCCTGGACGAGAGTGTCGAGCCGCTGTTTAAGTTCTGGAGTCATGGCTTTTTCTGGAATGATTTGTAGATAACAGAGTTAGCAAAAAATAAGCGGACGATCGCAAACAAGCACCAAATCAGTTAAGCGTGCTCTAGCTCAGCCCACTCTTGGGGGGTATAGGTTTTTAAGGCTAAGGCATGAATTTGATCAGTCGCCATTGCTTGCTGCACCGCACCGTAGACAAGCTGGTGCTGCTTAATCAAGTTTTTGCCGCTAAACAAAGACGAGACAACCACAGCCTGGTAATGGTCTCCACCGCCGGTTAAATCTTGAACCTGCACATCTGCGTCAGGCAAGCCCGCTTTGATCAGGTCAGTCAGTTGGTCTGGGCTAATCATTGGCTTATCCTTAAGTCTCCTCAAGAGTCACTCAAGTCCAGTCTATGATATTTGCACCAATACCAGCAGCCTTGCTATTTGGAAGCTGGCGGTGGGGTTGGGGCTGGTGGAGCAGTCGGAGCAGCTTGAGGAGGGGTTGGAGCTGGATTAGTAGGTGGCGGTGGCGTTGCGCCGCCGCGTGGATAGGCAACATCGACAAAGCCTAGCTCTAACAACTGCTGGTAAGATTGCTGCCCCAGAGGACGAGTTGGGCTTTGGCTCCGAATAATCTCCACCAGTAAGGGAATTGCCAGCTCTGGCTGGTTGTTCGCTCGGTATACTAGGGCCAGTCGATAGGTGGCTTGATCCCGCAATTGAGCTGATTCTAGGGCTTTGCGGCGGGCGCTTTCTGATGCTTGGTTGTCAATGCCTAAAAAAGTACTGCTCAAACCTTGGTAAAAGTTAGAAAGTTGATTCATCAGCAATCGCGCATCCAATAGCTTTTTAGCCGCGAGAGTATAGTTTTGAGCACTGACTGCGCTCTCTGCTTCTGACATTAATCGTTGCCCACCAGCAATCGTATAAGCTCCCCCCGTTGGCAAGCTGGGATTAACAACGTCTACTCCGGGTGGAGGGGCTGGCTGGGCTGTCGCACTCATCACTAGAACTGGAGAGAGGCTGATCAAGGCGACCAACGAACCTAGGCGGGAAAGCTGCCGAGCAGAACGGTACGTTCTAAAACCAATCATGAAGTCACTCTATAAATATCAGGCAGATGGGTCTAAATTTAGGCTTCGGGTATCTTATCACTTACTTGACAGATGCTAAATTATGCTTAAACCGCTTCTTTTTCCCGTTTTCTAACAAAGGGCGGAACTCTGACAGCTAGTCCGATGCAACTTTGGCTTCAGTTTTGCAATGGTAAGACCCGGCTTCTTCAGACTGAGCTTCACCAAGAATCTGTTCCCCAGCTTTGCCAAATAATTGTTGCGGTCTTCTGATCTGAATGTTCACCCTAATTGTCAATTCACGCTGACTCAGGTAGAGTCACTGTAAGCGATCGCAGTTATTTTGATTTCCCTTATTCTTCTCGGCAGGCAGAATGGCTAGGCTTGCTCCAGACTCCCAAATTCAAGAATCGATTCGCAATCGGCGCAAGCAACTGCGTGGGCAGCAGCGGATCAAGCTGCTGACAGGGATTTGGCGCACTTTAGCGATCGCCAGTATTGCCGCCGCCGGACTGTGGGCTACCACACTGCCAGAGTGGATCATTCGTCGCCCCAGTCAAGTGGTGATTCGCGGCAATAAATTACTGTCTACTCAAGCGATTCAAGCCCTGTTGCCGCTCAGCTATCCGCAATCTCTCTTGGAACTGCATCCCCAGTCGATGGTCAGTACCTTAGAGATGGCAGTCCCAATCAGCAAAACGACGATTACTCGCCAATTGTTTCCGCCCCGCCTGATGGTTGAGGTTCAAGAAAGGCAGCCTGTAGCTATCGGGCAGTGCGATCGTTGTACTCTTGTGACCCCAATCCCAAACGTAGCTGCCAAAGTTAAACCCGTCTCACAGGGCCCAGCCGACCTCTGGTTGATTGATAGCAAAGGCACAGCCGCTCCCTTTACCAGTTACCCAAGCTTACAAAAGTCAGGAGCGCCAACGCTCAAAATCTTGGGCTTTTTTAGCCCATCTGCCCTAAAAGAGCAAAAGTCAGCCAGCCCCAGCAATCTGGTTCAGATCGACTCCACCCGCAAACAGCAGTGGGAAAAGCTCTACACCACACTCCAGCGAAACCCAATCAAAGTGTCTGAGATTGATTGGCGCTCCAGCAATAACTTAATTTTGCAAACGGAACTTGGCACGGTCTACCTTGGCCCCTACACTGGCAAACTGCCTCAGCAGCTCAAGGCTCTAGACGAAATGCGAAAGTTGCCGCAATTGATTAGCAGCAGGCAAATCACCTACATTGACTTAAACAACCCTGAGCAACCTCTGGTGCAAGTCCGTGATGCCCGCAAATCTCAGGCTGGCAGTCCATCTTTACCCCGTTAACATTAATTGATAATTGACTAGCCTTAAATTTAGCCGGATTTCTGAGTAAACTACCTGCTATCTATTCCCCCTAACGTTTTGAGCTAGATCCCACCCTGCTTAAGTTTGCCGTTCAGTTTGACAGTTTTTTTACTCAAACCGACTTAACGGCGAAAGCCTGAAACAATAGATTAACTCCGCACAATTCATTGGTTTTTTCCGTGACTTACCCTATAGTTAATGGATTAGAATTCCCATAAACTAGACACTTAATTTCACTGCATACCGATGACTTTAGAGAATGAGCTGCCGCCAAACCATACAATTAAGCTTGAGCACAACGGCTCTCACTCTGAGGATGAGTCGCATCTGACATCGGCGGTTTCTCCATCTTTGAATAAATCCGAATTCAACTTGCACCAAAACCGCAGTGGAGGTATTCTTCCAGCCGAAGAACATTGGGATGAAGACAGTATGCTAGACACTACGGCCAAAATCAAAGTCATCGGCGTGGGAGGCGGTGGGGGCAACGCCGTTAACCGCATGATTGCTAGCAATGTCTCTGGAGTTGAGTTTTGGTCGCTGAATACAGATTCCCAAGCCCTGACTCAGTCTGCTGCGCCAAGACGGTTGCAGGTGGGGCAAAAGCTAACCCGCGGTTTGGGCGCGGGCGGTAATCCTGCCATTGGTCAGAAGGCGGCGGAAGAATCCAAAGAGGAGATTGCGGCGGCCCTAGAAGGATCTGACTTGGTTTTTATTACTAGTGGGATGGGCGGCGGCACCGGCACCGGAGCAGCGCCAGTCGTGGCAGAAGTTGCCAAAGAAATGGGCGCTTTGACCGTAGGCATTATTACGCGTCCGTTTACCTTTGAGGGTCGGCGACGCAGCCAGCAAGCGGAAGAAGGCATTGCCGCTCTCCAGGGGCGGGTTGATACTTTGATTGTGATTCCGAACGACAAAATATTGGCGGTTGTCTCGGAACAAACGCCGGTTCAGGAAGCTTTTCAAGTGGCTGACGACATTTTACGCCAGGGCGTCCAAGGCATTTCTGACATTATTAACTTGCCTGGATTAGTAAACGTTGATTTTGCCGATGTCCGAGCCGTGATGGCAGATGCAGGCTCAGCCATGATGGGCATCGGCGTTGCTTCTGGAAAGTCGCGGGCGGTTGAAGCTGCCACGATCGCGATTTCATCGCCCCTCTTGGAATCCTCGATTCAAGGCGCAAAGGGAATTGTTTTTAATATTACGGGTGGTTTGGATCTGAGCCTACACGAAGTCAGCGCTGCCGCCGAGGTGATTTATGAAGTTGTTGACCCCAGCGCCAACATTATTTTTGGGGCAGTGATTGACCCGCATTTGCAGGGTGAAATTCAAGTGACGGTGATTGCAACGGGCTTTAACGGCGAGATTCAGCCAGCGGTTAACCGCACCACGGTGGCCAAGCCTGCTGCTACTGCTCCGACCCCAATTACCAAGGTGCCAGCGCCGCCGCCATCGGAACCAAAAGCTAAAACCGGCTTAGATATTCCAGAATTTTTACAAAAGCGACGACCCAATCCTTAGACTCACAGATTTAGTCAAGCCCAATACTTTTTGTAAAAGTGCTTTCGGTTAATTAATCTGCAGTGATTAGCAGCGGTTTGCAGCCTGATCGCAAACTGCAAATTTATTCCTCGAAAGCTTTTGGAAAGCTAAACGTTGTTTAAATAAAACTAGCAGCAATATAAAAACCAGCATAGGATGCTAGTATTGCCAAGAAAGCGCTTTGGGGACATGTTGTGATCCGTCCTGCTACTCTGCCTGTTCCGTCTGCTCTCCCTTTTATTCCAGAGCATAACCGTCTTAAGCTTTTCTCAGGTTCGGCTAACCCACAGTTGTCTCAAGAAGTTGCCCGCTATTTGGGCATTGATCTGGGGCCAATGCTGCGAAAGCGGTTCGCCGATGGTGAGCTTTATGTCCAAGTGCAAGAGTCAATCCGGGGATGCGACGTTTATTTAATTCAGCCGACCTGTCAGCCCGTTAACGATCACTTAATGGAATTGCTGATTATGGTCGATGCCTGTCGGCGGGCTTCAGCGCGCCAGATTACGGCTGTGATTCCCTACTATGGCTATGCCCGGGCCGATCGCAAAACGGCGGGGCGAGAATCAATTACAGCCAAGTTAGTCGCGAACTTGATCACGCAAGCTGGGGCTAGCCGGATTCTAGCCATGGATCTGCACTCAGCTCAGATTCAGGGTTACTTTGATATCCCGGTCGATCATGTTTACGGCTCGCCGGTGATTTTGGAATATTTGCTCAGTAAAAACCTGTCTGATTTGGTGGTGGTATCGCCAGATGTCGGTGGGGTTGCCCGGGCCAGAGCCTTTGCCAATAAGCTCAACGATGCGCCCTTGGCCATTATTGATAAGCGTCGCCAAGCCCATAACGTGGCTGAAGTGATGAACGTCGTGGGTGATGTCGCCGGTAAAACTGCCGTTTTAGTCGATGACATGATTGACACCGGCGGCACAATTTCAGAGGCGGCTCGCGTTTTGCGCCAGTCTGGAGCGCGGCAGGTTTATGCCTGTGCAACACACGCTATTTTCTCTCCCCCGGCAATTGAGCGCCTTTCTAGCGGTGTGTTTGAAGAAGTGATTGTCACTAACACGATCCCAATTCCAGAAGCGAACCGCTTCCAGCAGTTGCGGATGCTCTCTGTGGCTGGCATTTTGGGCGAGACCATTTGGCGCGTCCATGAAGATAGTTCGGTCAGCAGTTTGTTTCGTTAGCCTTGCCAGATGGACGGACGACGAACTAAGGCAAAAAGACAAATTTACCTGTTTTACCGCCTGGCTGCATTTTGATTTGCGCCACATAGAAGTCTTTTTTGATCAGCTCACCCTCTGGAGTAAAGCTGATTTCGCCCAAGGGCGTGTCGTATTTACCTTTCAGGAGCTGCTGATTGAGTTGGCTGCGCAGTTTAGTCAAGGCTAGTTTACTGATTGGGGTTTGCTGATTCAGCGATCGCAGCGCTTCCACAAACACCTGAACTGCCGTAAAGCTTTGGGCGCTAAACTGGGGTGGGTCTTTTTTAAATTGGTCAACGTAAGCCTTCCGAAACTGGGCATTCATTTGACCCGGCTCGGCTGGGCTATAGGCTTGAGCAATCAAAATCCCATCGCAAAAGTTTTGGCAAACTGGAAAGATATTGGCGGTGTTTAAGCCATTGCCGCCAATGATCAGTCCTTTGTAGCCCAATTCGCGCAATTGTTTGACCAAATTGCCGCCATCCGCCACTAACCCGGAAATAATTACCAGATCGGGCTTTAAATTAAGCGCAGTTGTGGCTTGGGTCTGAAAATCGGTGTCGGTGGTCTGAAACCTTTGCACCGTCAAAACCTGTAGCCCTTGCGCTTTAGCAGCCTGCTGAAAAAACTTGGTTTCCGAAACCAAAGCATCTTGGTCTTGAGCGTAAAAAACGGCCACCCGTTTCAGGTTAGGGTTGAGTTTAAGAGCTGCTTTAACCGCGTTAGGTGAAACAATTTCCGCCGAGGCGGCCACACGAGAAACATATTGACCGATTTGGGGAATTCCATTCGCGATCGTTGAGGGGCAAATCACCGGCACCCCCGCTCGATCAGCGATCGGGGCGGCGCTAAAGGCTTGCTGCGAAGTAGTTGGCCCGACTAACCCAACTACCCGACTCTGCGAAATCAACGTCTGAAAAGCATTGATTGCCCCTGCTTCATCATTGCCAATATCTTGGTAGGCAAATTGGATTGGTTTGCCGTCAATTCCCCCCTGCTGATTAAACATCTGCTCGGCAATTTTGACCCCAGCCAGTTGCTCTTGCCCAATCAGAGCCAAATTACTGGTGCGGGGCAGAGCAATCCCCAAGGTAGCATTGGTTGACCCAGAGGGGCGATCGCAGCCCCCGCTCAGGATTGCTAGCAAACCTAGCCCCAGGATTCTCCGCATAGACTGACCTACTTCAAACACAACTACTTTAAAAACACAAATTTACCCTTCTCGCCGCCAGCATCCATCTTGATCTGAGCCACATAGAAGGAGGTTTGGACAATTTCGCCTTCCGGCGTAAAGCTAATTTTTCCCAAGGGCGTATCGTAGCTGCCTTTCAGCAGTTGAGCATTCAGCTTTTGGCGGAGTTCTGGCAGCGGTATCTGGGCAATTTTAGTTTGCTGATCGACTGCCTGTAATGCTTCTACAAACACTTGTACCGCCGCAAACGCCTGAGCGCTAAACTGGGGCGGATCTGACTTGAATTGCTGCTGAAAAGCTTGTCGGAAAGCCACATTCACCGCCCCTGGATGGTCTGGGCTATAGGCTTGGGCAATTAAAATTCCATCACAGTCTGCCTGACAAACCGGAAAAATGTTAGAAGTATTTAACCCATTACCGCCGATGATCAAACCTTGATAGCCCAATTCCCGCAGTTGCCTGACTAAGTTGCCACCATCGGCAGCTAGCCCTGAAATAATCACTAGGTCGGGCTTGAGGTTGATTGCATTAGTAGCTTGGGTTTGAAAATCGGTGTCGGTAGTTTGAAACTTCTGTACCGTGACCAAATCTAGCTTGGCATCTTTGACCGTTTGCTGAAAAATCTCGGTTTCTGACTTGCTGTAGGCATCATTCTGGGCATAAAAAACCGCGACTCGCTTCAGCTTGGGGTTGATCTTGAGGGCGGCTTTGAGCGCATTCGGGGCAACGACAGTGATTGGGGCGGAGACGCGGGCGATAAATTCGCCAATTTGGGGAATCCCTTTGGCGGTGTTGGAAGGGCCTAAGACTGGCACACCGGCTCGGTCAGCGATCGGGTTCGCCCCAAAAGCCTGCTGAGATAAGGTCGGGCCAATAATTCCGACGACGCGATCTTGGTTGATCAAGGTTTGAAAGGCATTGATTGCCCCGGCTTCATCGCCGCTGGTATCTTGAAAAACGATTTGAATTGGCCTGCCGCCCACCCCACCTTTGGTATTGAAATACTGCTCGGCAATTTTGACTCCCGCCACCTGCTCTTGCCCCAACAGAGCAACGTTGCTAGTTTGCGCTAAAGCCGCCCCAAGGGGAATATCTGCTTGACTGGAAGCAGTTTCAGAAGTTGAAGTCGGAGACTGAGCGCAACTGGTGAAAAAGAGCGAAAGGGCGATCGCCAGACCGGGCAGTGGGGCAATAGACTTGGGCATAGCGCGGGCAAAATCGGACTCAGAGTTTGGCTTCTAAAGATTTGAGATATTCCGTATTGACGCCGGATTCACGGGTAAGGCAGATTTTGCCCGTGCGGGCAATTTCTCGGATGCCAAACTTGTTTAGCATTTGGACGATCGCCACCATTTTGCCCGGATCGCCTGCCACCTCAACGGTTAAAGTTTCCTCAGACACATCCACAACTCTGGCCCGAAAAATTTGGGCAATTTCAATCACTTCCGAGCGGTTATTAGCCGTGGCATTCACCTTAACCAGCATGAGTTCTCGTTCAACCGAAGGGGTTTCAGTCACATCTTGCACCTTGAGCACGTTGATTAGCTTGTAGAGTTGCTTGGTCAACTGCTCAATAATTTGGTCATCCCCAGGCACAACCATTGTGATCCGAGATACCCCCATCTGTTCGGCTGGCCCAACCGCTAAGCTCTCAATATTGAACCCCCGGCGGGCAAACAAGCCAGCAATTCGGGTCAACACGCCCGCTTCATCTTCTACCAGTACAGACAGGGTATGCTTCATGATCTAACTAAGGGTCTTGCGGTAATGACTGACAATCAATCGCTCTCGGCTCCTTATTTTAGCTTTTATTGCGATCGGAAACCGCTCCTCAGTCTGTCATCAAGTTACTAAGGAGCGCTTGATCCAATCAGAGCACTATTTAATCTGGCTAATCTGGTTGGTAGCCGTTTAGGGTGTATTCGGAAATCCATTCCTGGCGATCGCCAACCCCCTCAACCAAATACATCCAGCGGGGTGAAATTGGTTCACCACCATAGAACAACGGTTGATACTTCGCAGTTGTGACAATGCCAAGACCGCCCGTCGGCATAAATTTTACAGTCTCCCCAATTCGATATTTTTGCGGCGCAGTTGATATTTGAGGGCGATCGCTGACTAAGCGTTCCCTGAGCGCCTGGCCGCTGACCAACGTTTTGGCGCTGGCTTGGCGTAAAGATAAAACTGTCTGATGACTCAGTTGCATAACAAGGCAATAACTAGTTTTGCCTGCTTGTGCAAGCAGATAAGTACATTTCCCAAAAGTTGGAAGCGCCTGAGCGCCCCAAGTTGAATATTTCATCGCCCCCCCTGATTTAAATCCGGCTAACAACAATTTTGGATTAATTAGCCTAATCAATTTTATGGTATCGCTGTAGCAATTCCCATTATTTAAGAGATATGAAATTATGTGGGACTTCCTTAATATCCTAACAAACAATATTACAAATAGCTAATTCACTGATAAAAGGATTTTTCGCGGTGTTTATTTGATTTTCTAAGCTACGCAAAGCTTTTCAGAATATAGACTATAGCCATTTTGAATCGAGTACAGTAAAACCCTACTTTTTATATACTGGTTTTTCCTAAGCCAGTTACGCTTCATGCAGCAGAACATGATTATGACAACCCTAATTATCCTTAAAAGGATAGCGAGTAGAGTGCTTCTTGCTTAAACCCATGACGGTTAATTTCTCACTATTTCTATGGTCGCAAATATTGGGTGGAATCGATTATTTCTTGAAGCTTTTGCGGATCGGCAAAGAATAATTGTCCTTAATCTAAGCGGTAGGTACTTACGTAGATGTGTGAGTTTGAAAGCCCCCGTCATTCATGCGGGGGATGAAAAACGAAATTGCGGCTTGAGCCGCCTAGAAACTTCCGGAATTCGGAGGACTTCTAGCGTAGAATAAAAGAATTACGCTGAAAAACTTGGAGTAAGGATGCTGGTTCTGGAGGCGAAAATAAAAGGTAAGATTGAGCAGTTCGAGGCTTTGGATGAAGCCATGCGGACGGCTCAGTTTATCCGTAATTCTTGCCTTCGGTTTTGGATGGACAATCCTAAAGTCAGCCGTAATGATTTGTACAAATACTGCAAAACACTGGCGGATGACCCAGCATTCCCTTGGGCGAATAAGCTCAATTCCCAAGCTCGGCAAGCTCACGCCGAACGAGCCTGGTCTGCCATTGCTCGGTTCTACGACAACTGCAAAAAACAGGTTCCTGGTAAAAAGGGATATCCCAAGTTCAAGAAGTTCCAAACTCGTGCCAGCGTAGAATATAATGCTGCAATCAACATCTTGAAAAAGGGACTCAATACGGTGGGACACACCGGAATCAAAGCTTGGGGAGAGAACGACCTCTATCTCAGTCAAGCAATTGGCTCAGATAAGTTGACTCGATGAACCAAGAATCTGCCCTGCTTCAGCGGGCAGAGTGTCAATGTTTGCTAATTCAGAGACAGGAGTTGCCCTGTCCGATCGCAGAGCGCAATATCCCACTGACCATTGATGCCGATTTCAAACGCAATCAGGTTGCCATCGCTGCTGAGGCTGGGGTTACGCACATCGGCATTCAAGCTGTCGGTCAAATTTCGGAGCTGTTGAGTGCCCCGGTTATAAAGGTAAATATCCGACTGGCCCTGACGGCTGAGCACAAACGCAATCAAATTGCCATCAGCAGAAATGGCCGGGTTGCTGGCGATCGCATCATAAGCATTCAACCCTGGCAGATCAACCAAGCGCTGGGTTTCCAGGTCAAATACGTAGATGTCCTGCTTGCTTTGGCGAGTGGAAGTAAACACCAGATAGCGGTTGCTGATGCCCGGCTCGGTTTCATTGAAAGGGCTATTGAGTCCGCGGCCACCAGGGTCAAACGGAAAGTGCAGCAATTGACCCGCCGGGGCACAACTGGTCAGCAAGATGGCTAAAAGACCCGCCCCGCTAATTACCCGCCGTTGAGTTGCCAGGTTCACTATCAAGCTCCACATTCGGGCCGCGATCAAGCACTTCTAGATTCCAGTCTCCCTCACGGCTGCTTTCAAAGACAACGTAGCGTCCGTTGGGGCTAATTTTGGGTTGCCTAACCCCGCCCGGATAACCAGAGGTTAGCACCTGCGATCGCCGGTTTGCTCGATCGTAAAGAGCAATTTCAGGTCGCCCCTGATGATCAACTAGGTAGACCAAATAGCGACCGCCAGCGCTCAAACTGGGGCTTTCTTTCAAGCTGTGGTCGTTATTTAAGCCCGGCAAATCTAAAAACTGTCGCTGTTGGACATCGTAAAGATAAATCCGCTGACCACCGAAGCGATCAGAGACAAACGCCAACCAGCGCCCATTTGCGCTCAAGGCTGGCTGGTGTTCAGCCGCCCGACTGTTGAGAGCCACCGGAATGCCAATATTGACGCCTGAACCGCAGCTACCGAGCAGGCCGCTCAAACCCAAACAGCCAATCAAGCCACTCAGCCACCAAAAACCTTTAGTGGAAAGATGACCTGTCTGCCCATGCTCAAAAGGTAAAACATCCTGTTGTCTTAACCTTCTGCCCTCTGCCTCCGACCTTCTGCCTTCCACTGACCGAAGTTATTGTCCACCCCACCCTAGATCATCATCAAAGTTAGAAGAGTTATCAGATTCGTTTTTGGTGCGATCGGTATAGCTCTTGTAGGCTTTTTCATCAACGGGCTGGTAGTCTACGTAGTCTCCATCGCTGGCGGTCGAATCAACTGGACGGTCAGGGCGAGGACGCTTGCGGTTTGAGCGGGGCGGAGCAGCAGATTCGGTTGTGGCACCTGGACGATCGCGGTCGCCCATTGCTCGATCGCCGGTCGGGCGATTCGGGTTGGGGCGAGTGCGGCGGGAACGATCGCTAGGGGGGGCATCAAAGCCATTGATATCATCGCCATAGCCAGCGTTAGTATCGCCATTCTCAGGGCGAGGAGAACGCCGCTTGGGATTGGAATTACTACTGGTGGGGCGATCGCCACTGGGGCGACTGGACGAGGGACGGCGGGGGGTGAGGCGGCGAGTCGAACGAGTTTCTTCTTCTAGCTCATCGACATAGCCGTTCTGCCCCCGACCTGAACCAGCACCGCGAATCCGGCGCACGGGCGGATACTCGTCTTCTTCTTCAAACGCATCTAGCTCATCGATTTCTGCTCGGTAAACGCGACTAACGGGGCGATCGTCATCCACAATCGGCGTATTGCGGCGGGCCTGATCGGTCGCGACTCTCCGCATCCGGATACTCTCAATCGCAAAAAAGACCGTAGATCCCGTCAGCAGGAGTTGACCAAACATCAGAATTGGGTCAAGCCGCCAGCCCTGGAAGAACAGAATCCCGCCACAGAGTAAACCGACTGCCGCAAAAAAGATGTCGGTGTCACGGGCCAGTTCTGGTCGCCATGAGCGTAGAAAGTAGAGCAGTGCTCCCGCTACGGCAACAACAATGCCGAGGATGCTACCCGGACTCAGTCCAACGTTTACCATACTGTACAGTTCTCCTAGGTAAATCTATGTTAGCGCCAATAGCAAAATCCCCACAGCTTCGATCAGAATTTTGCGATCAGAAGTGAGGGGATATTAACAGGACTCAGCCATGAAATTCAATCTGGGCAACCCGCAAGCTAAGCTTGTTGCCCAAACCATCAGCACAGCGATCGCCTCAGCTCTAGGCTGAATCAAGGTTTAGGAGCGCTGAATTTTATCAATTTGGCTAATTACCAGTAAGCCCCCAAAGGCAGCTCCCAAAACGACGGCTCCCGCGATCAGCCCAATAAAAAATCCGTTTAATGAAGGCGTTATCGTCATTAGAGTTGAAGTCATTATCTTTTGCCTAAATATGGTTGTTTCATTATTTTACCTACCAGGTGAGCCAGTTACTACGGACAATCTGCTGTCTCAAGCAATTGATTCAAACGGGGCAGGACTGGCTTAAGCTTAAAGATAAGTTGTGACTTTGTAAAGTTTTTTATGGATGCATCGGTTGTATTGAACTGGGGGTTGGGTATACTGCTAGGCGTGATGATTTTGCTGATGATTCTGCGGATTGTTTTAACGTGGTATCCCCAGCTTGATCTAAATCGGCTGCCCTACAATTTGGTCGCCTGGCCAACCGAGCCATTTTTGTCCCCTACGCGCAAACTGATTCAGCCCCTAGGCGGAGTGGATATTACGCCAGTGATCTGGGTCGGAATTCTCAGCCTAATCCGCGAACTGCTTCTAGGACAGCAGGGGCTGCTGATGATGCTGATGCGTTAGATGGCAGGGCTGGCAGAGGGTTTATCGGTCTAAATTCTGATTTTTCGATCTCCCAACCCCCTTCAGGTCAAAGTCTCCCTTTTTAAGGGGGATCTAACGATCTAAATTCTGCTACTGCTCCGGCTGCATCATTTTCTCAACAAAATTCGTGTAGACCTTGCCTGTGAGAAATTCTGGGCGCTCCAGCACGCGCTGATGAAAGCCGATCGTCGTTGGTAGCCCCGTAATCGCACATTCGCGTAAAGCCCGCCGCATCCGGGTGATAGCAGCATTGCGATCGCTGCCCCAGACAATTAGTTTGCCAATTAGCGAGTCGTAGTAAGGCGGAATTTCATAGTCAGTGTAAACGTGGGAATCCATTCGCACGCCAGGCCCGCCAGGGGGTAAATAGCCGCTGATTTTGCCCGGATTGGGACGAAAATTATGGTCTGGGTCTTCAGCATTGATTCGGCACTCGATCGCGTGCCCCGTTAGCACCACCTGGTCTTGGGTTAAGCGCAGGCGTTCCCCTTGGGCAACCCGAATTTGCTCGGCAACGAGGTCAATCCCCGTAATCATTTCTGTGACCGGATGTTCGACCTGAATCCGGGTGTTCATTTCCATGAAGAAGTATTCCCCGGATTGAGCCAGCAAAAATTCGATGGTGCCGGCCCCGATGTAGTTGATTGACTTGGCTGCCATCACAGCGGCTTGCCCCATTTTCTGCCGCAGTTGTGGGGTCAAGGCTGGGCTAGGCGCTTCTTCCAGTAGCTTTTGGTGGCGGCGCTGAATTGAGCAGTCTCGTTCGCCCAGGTGAATCACATTCCCAAAGCTGTCGGCTAAAATCTGAAACTCAATGTGGCGGGGTTGCTCAATGAACCGCTCCATATATAGCCCCGGATTGCCAAAGGCAGCATCGGCTTCGCCCTGGGCGGCTAAAAACAGCTTGGTCAAGTCTTCGGGATCGCGCACCAGGCGCATCCCCCGC
The DNA here is from genome assembly GCA_019359715.1 of Aphanocapsa sp. GSE-SYN-MK-11-07L. Lineage (GTDB taxonomy): Bacteria > Cyanobacteriota > Cyanobacteriia > Thermosynechococcales > Thermosynechococcaceae > JAHHGS01. The sequence continues at coordinate 18,973 of JAHHGS010000102.1, forward strand.
CCACCCCCGCCAGCGGTGGCCTTGATCATCAGCGGATAGCCAATTTGACTGGCGATCGCCTCGGCCATTTCTTCATCAGTGACCAGCCCATCACTGCCGGGCACGGTCGGTACGCCGGCCCGCTGCATGGTTTCTTTGGCGGTGGACTTATCACCCATGGCTCGAATCGCCTCCGGCGACGGGCCAATAAAAGCAATCTGATGGTCAGCGCAGATTTCCGCAAAGCGGGCGTTTTCAGCTAAAAACCCATAGCCAGGATGAATGGCGGTGGCATTGTGGGTTAAGGCGGCGGAAATAATATTCGGAATATTCAGGTAGCTGCGATTGCTGTGGGGTTCGCCAATGCAAACCGCTTCGTCTGCCAGTTGGACGTGGAGGGCGTGGCGATCGACAGTGGAGTGCACAGCGACGGTGGCAATCCCCAACTCTTCGCAGGTACGGAGAATTCTGAGCGCAATTTCGCCGCGATTGGCAATCAGAATTTTAGAGAAGTGCATCTTGCCGCCATCAGGTAAGCAGGCAATCATCCTACCATGTTGCTCGTTCCCCTAGAATGGGGCTGATTCAGTTGTTCAATGCCTCAACCAGGAGGATGACCGCCATGGCCGCAATTAATCTGGTCAAGATTCCGATTAAAACTATTGACTTGGCTCCAGGAAGTCATCTGTTCATTCCAGAAGTGACCTGGCAGCAGTATGAAGAACTATTGACAGAGCTGGGCGAAAACCGCCGAATTCCCCGGATTAGCTACTACAACGGCACGTTAGCAATTATGTCACCCCTACCCCGTCACGAACGCTGGAAACGACTGATTGTCGGTTTGGTCGAAATTATCTTAAAAGCTCAACAACGGGCTTGGGAACCCTTGGGTTCAACTACTTTTAAACGCAAAAGTATGGCGGCAGGTTTGGAGCCGGATGACTGCTTTTACATTCAGAACTACCAAGCTGTGATTGGCAAGGATCGGGTTAACCTAGAGGTCGACCCGCCGCCCGACCTAGCGATCGAGGCAGATTTGACCTCTTCTACCCAGCGCGATGCTTATGAGGCGCTGGGGGTGCCAGAGCTATGGATTTATGGACTGGATAACCTCAAGATCTACGTGCTGCGAAATGGCAAGTACGAGGAATCAGCCGTCAGTCCGACTTTTCCTGATTTACCAATGCCTAAGATTGTTTCGAGAGTAATTGAGCAGGCTCAAGCGAGCGGCTACAGTCAGGCGCTGCTAGAGTTTGAAGCGTGGTTGAGTCAGCATTTCCTATCCCAAGCTTGAGCACACCTAGAAATACCGATCGCTGGTATGCTCTCAAGCAGGCCACCTGCTACAACAGAGGTATTGAGGGCAGGTTGGTTCGATTTGCCTGCGCTGTGCAACCGCCATGATTTTTCCCGATTTCGCTCAATTTTCTGACCTAGCCCAGTCCGGCAATTTTATTCCGGTCTATCAGGAGTGGATTGCTGACCTTGATACGCCAGTTTCGGCTTGGTATCGGGTTTGCGCCGATCGCCCCTACAGCTTTTTGCTCGAATCGGTGGAAGGTGGGGATCAGTTGGCCCGCTATAGCTTGCTGGGCTGTGATCCGCTCTGGGTGCTGGAGACGCGGGGCGAGCAAACCAGCCAAACCCATCGGGATGGAGCGATCGAAAAATTTACTGGCGATCCGTTTGCAATTTTGCAGCGCTGTTTAGAGCCGTATCAGCCCGTCAAGCTACCCCAATTGCCGCCGGGAATCGGGGGACTGTTTGGATTTTGGGGCTATGAGCTAATCCGCTGGATTGAACCGCGCGTGCCGGTTTATCCGCCGACAGAGCAAGATTTACCAGATGGGCTGTGGATGCAGGTGGATCATCTGCTGATTTTTGATCAGGTTAAACGCAAGATTTGGGCGATCGCCTACGCTGACCTGCGGGATGGACAAGATTTAGAGGTCGCTTACCAACAGGCCTGCGATCGGATTCATTGCCTCCTGCATCGCCTGCAAAAGCCCCTGGATCAAGATCAAACCCTGCTGGACTGGCAAGAAAAGCCGGCCGGAACTCAGATTCACTACACCAGCAATACTACCCAAGCTGATTTCTGTGCCAATGTCCTCAAAGCCAAAGACCACATCAAAGCTGGCGATATTTTTCAGGTTGTCCTCTCACAGCGGCTGACGACAGCTTATGCAGGCGACCCGTTTGCCCTCTATCGCTCTTTGCGGCTGATTAATCCTTCGCCCTACATGGCCTACCTGCATTTTGGCGATTGGCAAATTATTGGTTCCAGCCCAGAGGTAATGGTAAAAGCTGATCACCAGAGCGATCCCAGTCAGCCGATGCTGGCCACCGTTCGCCCGATCGCTGGCACCCGGCAGCGGGGCAAGACGGTTCAGGAAGATCAAGCTTTAGCCGAAGACCTACTGAGCGACCCAAAGGAAATTGCTGAACACGTGATGTTGCTCGATTTAGGGCGCAACGATTTGGGGCGCGTTTGCCAGCAGGGCAGCGTCCGAATTGAACCCGATCAACTAATGGTGATTGAGCGCTACTCCCACGTTATGCACATCGTCAGCAATGTGATTGGCGATTTGGCTCCCGGCAAAACCGCCTGGGATTTACTGAAGGCTTGTTTCCCAGCCGGCACGGTCAGCGGTGCGCCCAAGATCCGAGCGATGGAAATTATTTATGACCTAGAAGGCTGTCGGCGCGGCCCCTATTCGGGGGCCTACGGCTACTACGACTTTGAAGGGCAACTGAATACGGCGATCGCAATTCGGACAATGGTCGTGCGCAGTTTGGGTGAGGGCAAACACAGCATTAGCGTCCAAGCCGGGGCTGGGCTGGTGGCCGACTCTGACCCCCAGCGCGAGTATGAAGAAACTCTCAACAAAGCCAGAGGCCCCCTGCAAGCGATCAATGCCCTACCTGGGATTGGTCAAGCTTGATCGGCCAGGATTTCAAAAATCAGCCATTGTTCGGAGGTTTCGCAGGTTGTTTTGGCCAAAGACTTTTAATGACATCTTGAACAGAAGATTACCTGGCCTTTACAGTCATGACTTACTTTAGGGCCATCACTCCAGTTAGAAATAAATGCCCAACCCAGCTTCTCAGCTTCCCCAGCCAGACCAGCGGTATTTACTCGAAAAGATTTATCAGAGCCGTCATCAGCCAGACCAGCATCGACGCTTTAGCTATAGCAGCGGCGAAACGGTGCAGATGCAGCCCGGTAAGCTGTGGGTTGTCGATCGCGGCGTTGTCCAACTGAATGTGCTGCACCCGAGCGGCGATGAAGTGATTGTTGGCTTGGTTGGGCCATCCATGCCGTTTGGCGAAGGTTTGAGCTGCTTGAGTTCTTACAATGCTAAAACCCTGACTGCTTCAGAACTGCTCTGCTACGACTTGGCTGAAATTGAAGCTTCGCCAGAACTGAGCCAGCAATTGTTTCGCCCTTTAATTCGCCGCCTTAGCCAAACCGAAGCAATTTTGACGATTTCTAGCCACCGGCGGGTGGAAGACCGGCTGCGCCATTTGCTCCTGTTGCTAAAGCAAGAAGTTGGCCAGCCCACCTCGGAAGGGATTCGATTGAGCGTCAAGCTAACTCACCAGCAACTAGCCAGCGCGATCGGCACCAGTCGAGTCACGATTACCCGCCTGTTAGGCAAACTCCGCAGTGAGCGGTGGGTGAATTTAGATCGCGATCGCCACCTCGTCATCGCCACCCAAGCCAAATTTTCCTGAGTCAGCAACTACTTAAAGCCTAGATTGAGCAGGATAACTAAGCTAATCAGGATTTGAAAAGTGACGGGCCAGTAGTGGAGAGCAATCCGGATCAGGTATCGGGAATAAACACCGATCCGCCGCCACAGCCACTCGGCTGCAAATACCCCACCCGCCAGACAGCCGACATAGACAAAAATCGACAGCGGATTATTTTGCCTGCCCAACGCCGCAAAGATTGAATTGAGCAACAAAAGCCAGAGCAGAAATAACAGCACGCCCAGAAAAAAGATCACTAGGCGACCAGGGCTGAAAAAAGAGCGGGCCGAAGTCGCCAATTCGTTACGGAGCAGCAGCTCATCTTCCAGTTGCAGTAGGGCTTGGTCAGAGAGCCGATCTAAATCATCAGGGGTTTTCTGGGTCATGGCTGGCGATAGCAGAGGGTAACGAAAAGATCGGTTGCTGCGTAGCTGACAAAGGAATTGCCGCTCCTGTCCGCCGAGCCTACCAGTTCCGTTGGCATTAGCCCGCCCTGATCGCCAGACGACCAAACTCTGGTTGATTTTGAGAGCCTTGGATGAGGTTGCAGTGTTTTGAGTTCACTGAGAGTGGGCAAGCGCCAGTTGTTGCCAAAGCGATCGCGGCAGCCGATCTGAGCCTGAGCAGCAGTCAGCGGCTCCAGTTTACCAGTCGAGTCCAGCACGAATGCCCAATTCTCTCCTTTGGGTTGCCCCACTAGCTGAACCGACTCAACCGTCTTTCTTTGCAGGTCTTGGTTAACTTGCTGATGCCAAGCTTGTAAGGACTTGAGCAGCGACCTTTCGCCAGAACCCTGGAGTAAAACTAAAGTGATCACCCCTAGCAGGAGCAGCGCCAGCAATGCATAGGCAGTCCGCAAAATCCGCTCAATTTGCCTGAAGTAACGCAACCAAATGTAGTCAGCAATCTCAACACTCAACCAACCCGCTAGCAAAGCTAGCCCAACTGCTAAAAATCTTGGTAGCCAAGTATTCAAACCTGCCACCAGCAATCCCAAACCGAACAAAATTGTCAAGTGGATCAGGAATTTGGGCCAGATGGGCGTAAAGCCATACCTGCCAAATTTTCTGGTTTCCGAGAAGGTTTCCCTCCCCCAGGTGTAATAGCCTTGAGCGCGAATAAACTCAATATTCAGAATGCGTTTGTTGCGATAGTACGCTTGGAGATTTTGCCAGAATGCATCCATTGCCAACATTTCCTTCCTACAAGGTGGCCAGTTGGGTATTCATCTTGAGAGCTAACCAGACTTGCTGCTGAATGGCGACTCTTAGCATTCTGAGACGTGCTAACAGATATGGGTTTGGCTAATCGGTGTGGCGATCGCTGCGCTCATCAGCATCAGGCTAGTGTAAGAGAGCTTAAAGGGATTGTAGCTTTTTACCTTAGCTCAAGGATCTTGAAAACCAATTCTGCTGAGGAGATCGCGGTTATGCATCTGGCAGGCCTCCCTGCATAGCAGTCTCAGAACATTGACAAGGCTCTTAATATAATCGGCTGAAGTAAAATGCCGTAGGAGAGTCTGAGCTAAGCAAGGGGTATAATTTTAGCTTATGAATACTGCCACCCACGACATTGTTGCCAAGCTCTGGAACCTCTGTAATGTCCTCAAGGACGACGGGGTTTCTTTCCATCAGTATGTGATTGAACTTACCTATCTGTTGTTTCTGAAGATGGCAAAGGAAACCCACACCGAAAGCCAACTTCCAGAGGGGTATCGTTGGGATGCTTTGGAAGGGCAAACTGAGCAGCAATTGGACTTCTATAAAGGGCTGCTGAGCAATTTAGGAAGTCATGGCTCAACGCTGGTTAAAGAGATTTTTGCCGATGCACACTCTTTTATTAAGAAGGACACAACACTCTCCACGCTGGTAACTGAGATTGACAAGCTGGACTGGTACAGTGCCAAACGCGAGGGACTGGGTGATGTCTACGAAGGCTTGTTAGAGAAAAACGCTAATGAAAAGAAAGCTGGTGCTGGTCAGTATTTTACCCCTCGTCCGTTAATTGACAGTATGGTGAATGTGATGTGTCCTACGCTGGAGGATATCATTCAAGATCCTGCTGCTGGTACAGGCGGATTTCTGATTGCTGCCAATTGCTATATTCGAGAACACAGTGATCTAGACAGTTGGACTGAGAAACAAAAACGCAAGTATCGTGACAATACGTTCTACGGGATGGAGCATGTACAGGATACCCATCGTCTAGCCTTAATGAATTTGATCCTGCATGGGTTAGATTCTGATCCGCAAGGTGCAGGCATGCGCTATGGTGATACACTCTCGCCGGAGGGACAAGCCCTGCCACAAGCGACGTTGATGCTGACAAATCCACCCTTTGGCAGCAAAAAAGGTGGCGGTTTGCCCGATCGTTCAGACTTTGAGTTCCCGACCAGCAACAAACAGCTTTGCTTCTTGCAGCACATTTACCGGGGGCTGAAGCCAGGTGGTCGTGCCGCTGCTATTTTTCCTAATAATGTCCTGTTTGAGAGCAATATGGGACGGCTGATTCGGGTTGACTTGATGGACAAATGCAATCTCCACACAATTTTTCGTTTACCATCTGGTATTTTCTATGCTCAGGGTGTGAAAACGAATGTATTGTTTTTTACCCGTGGCAAGAAGGAAAAGGGTAATACTAAGGAAATTTGGGTATATGACCTACGTGCAAATACTTCCCAATTTAGGAAGCGTACCTCTTTGACGCGGAAATTTTTCAAAGAGTTTGAAACCGCTTTTGGTGATGATCCATTGGGAAACCCTGCCAGTCTCGATCAGCGCATGGATACAGGGGAGCAAGGGCGCTTCAGAAAGTTTTCTCGTGATTGGATTGCTGAACGGGGTGACAATTTAGACATCGCTTGGCTCAGAGACGAAAATGGAGGCGATAATGGCGCGTTACCTGAACCTGCAATCTTGGCACAGGAGGCGATCGGTGAACTGGAAGCGGCTATAGCGGAGTTGCAGGGAATTTTGCAAGAATTGGGTAGACCTGTTGCTTAATAAGCCACAAAAAGCCATGAAAACCAAGCAGAGCAATCATTCCAGGCGATTTTCATGATCAATGGCTGCAAGCTAGTGACGATAAGGGTTTCGGCGATTTTTTGCGTTATAAAGCAACAGGTCTGGTGAAGATATCAGTTTGTAGAGACGGACGGAAAACTATGCACAGCATCACACTAAAATCTCATATCGGTAGCGACGGTCTTTTGAAAGTTCATTTACCTAACATGAGAGATACGGATATTGAGGTTGTCATTGTCTATCAAACTAGCCTGCCCAAAGACATTAAAGCGGTAGATCTTTCGCAGTTTTACGGCTGCATCCAGGATGACTCATTCTTCAGACACCCTCAACCCGAACAACCTGAGCGCGAACCTTTGGAATGAACTATCTTCTTGATACCAATGTCTGCATCATTTATCTAAAAGGCAGAAATTTGAACTTGAAGCAGAGGCTTGAGGCGATTCCGGTTCAAGAGATTGCGGTATGTTCAATCGTCAAGGCTGAACTCTACTTTGGGGCGATGAAAAGTGCCAATCCAGAACGTAATTTTGCATTACAGCAGACATTCTTGGCGCAATTTGTCTCATTGCCTTTTGACGATCTTGGTGCTGCAACCTTTGGGGTGATTCGATCGCAGCTAGAAGCTAACGGAACACCGATTGGGGCTTATGATTTACAAATAGCCGCGATCGCTCTGGCACACAATCTAACCCTAGTCACTCACAATACACGAGAGTTTGGACGGGTGGACGAGTTACAGATTGAAGATTGGGAGGTTGAGCAATGAGCGAACTTCCACAGAACTGGATGATTGCCAAAGTCGAAGATGTGATCACATTAAATCCTAGAAATGACTGTGATGATTCAACTGAAGTTGGTTTTGTACCATTACAACTTTTAGGTGTGCGCTTCCGTGACCACCACGCATTTGAGCAGCGTCCTTGGGCTGAAGTCAAGAAGGGTTACACTCATTTTGAAAACGGTGCTGATGCTCTATTGGCAGCAGCTTGATCTCAACTCGCTGATTGAGAGCACCAGCAATTCTCTGAAGCATTGAAAGCGAGTGACCCTCATAGTCAGCATCTTCAAGCCGTGCGATTACAGACTGCTTGGTGCCAATGCGATCAGCAAGCTGCTGCTGAGTCAACCCTGTGTTCTTGTCTCATAAATTAGCTGAGCAACCACAGCATTGAGCGAAGCTTCTCTGATAAATTCCTCAAGCTCAGGATCAGTACGAGTCAGATTCTCGATGATTTTAAGCGCATCATTAGTCATTGCCATTTTCTACCTCCTCTAGGTACGAAAACTTCTTCATTCGCTAGATTTTTTGCTTCATCAGAACCAAGCGCTCGTGGTTGAGCAACCATTGTTTGCGCTCAATCCCACCGCCGTAGCCAGTTAGCTTGCCATTCGCGCCAATCACCCGATGACAGGGCACAATGATCGAGACTGGGTTGCGTCCATTCGCTAGACCCACCGCACGAGATGCCTTGGGTTGCCCGATTTGCTGTGCCAACTCTCCGTAAGAGATGGTTTTGCCGTAGGGAATCGCGGCCAGGACTGACCAAACTTGTCGTTGAAAAGCAGTGCCGAGCATCTGCAAGGGTAGATCAAACTCAGTCAAGCTACCGGCAAAATAGGCCGTTAGCTGTTGTTTAGCTTCCGGGAAGGGTGCAACAGTATCATCTTCTATCCAATCGTTGGCGGGAATCAGCCCATGTTTTTCAGATAGCATGTAGAGTCCAATCAGCGATCGCCCATCCGCAACTAACCGCAGGGTTTGAATCGGGCTTTCGTAAGTAGTGAAATAAATCATAGACGTAATGCTTGCAATAGGTCATGCCGTTGCCTTTAAGCTGATTCCAAAAGGCAACCTAAGCCTTTTCCCCGCTCTAAAGATTTCCACAGGTGCAGGGTGGCGTACGATCGCCAGGGTTGCCAGGCCGTTGCGATCGCTAAGATTCGCTTCGAGTTGGTTTCACCGAGGGCTTGCCGAATCCCTAAGTCAGTGGGTAGAAAAACATCTGGATCGGCTAGCACCCGCATGGCAATGTAATGCGCCGTCCACGGGCCAATCCCAGGCAGGGCTTGCAACTGAGCAATCGTCTGCTCAACCGCAGATCCAGGCGCAAGGGAAAGGGTGCCGTCTGCGATCGCCTGCGCTAAGCCTAAAATTGACTTCGCCCTTGTAGCCAAAATGCCCAAGCTGGCGATCGCCGCAATATCCGCTTCAGCCAACCGCTCGGCGGTTGGGGTCAACTGGGTTAAGCTGGCAAATGGCGTGGCGATCGGTTCACCAAAGCACTGAACAAAGCGAGCCATTAGGGTCGTGGCGGCTTTGACGCTCACCTGTTGGCCAAGAATGGTGCGGACGGCAATTTCAAAGCTATCAAAGGCTCCTGGCACCCGCAGTCCAGGGTGATGCAGCGCCAGCCCACCCAGATGAGCGGCAATCTGCTGCGGCTCAGCCGCTAAGTCAAACAGGGCTTTCGCTCGCCCTAATACGGGTAGCAAAACTGGCACCAGCGAGAGCGAAAGTTTGACTCGCAGCACTGGTTTGGCCTTCACAGGTTCAACCACAAGCCAACCTTGCTGCTTACCGATCTGAACCGTGCGGAGGTAGCGATCGCCCTCCACCCTTTCCACTCCAGGGATCGCCCGTCCAGCCAAGTAAGTCAGCAAGGCAGACCAATCCAAGGGCGGGCGATACGCTAGCTCACAAATTAGATCGTCTGACTCGATCGTTGTTGATTTAGTCTTCCGTAGTTGAGTCGGATTTAAGCGATAGCGCTCTCGGAAAACGGCATTAAAACGACGCAAGCTGCTGAAGCCACTCGCATAAGCAACCTCGGTCACAGGTAGGCGAGTATCCGTCAGTAGCCGCTTGGCCAGCAAGAGGCGCTGCGTTTGCAGTAACTCCAGCGGCGAAACGCCAAACTCTTGCTGAACCACTCGGCGAAGATGGCGTTCACTAATGCCCAAGGACTGAGCCAACTGATCGCAGCCCTGCCCAATCAAGCTGCCAGTTTCAATTCGATCGGCGATCGCGGCAGCTAGTCTTCCAGTCGCATCAATCCGAGCATTGCCAGGCGCTAGCTCTGGGCGACAGAGCAGGCACGGCCGAAAGCCAGCTTGTTCAGCAGCGGCTGGGCTAGGGTAAAAGAGGCAATTTTTTTGCTGAGGAGTTCTGGCGCGACAAACCGTGCGGCAGTAAATGCGAGTCGTGACAACGCCGACGAAGAACACGCCATCGAAGCGAGAGTCGCGAGTCAATACGGCTTGATAACAGTACCCAGCCTTTAGAGTGGTCATGATAATTGTTGAACCTCTCAACACCCTTGACTGTAGCGAGTGTTGCGCCAACTGTCTCGCCATTTTCGGACATCGCTATCGAATATGGTTGTTGGCGATCGCGTCAAAACTTTAGTAGTTGACATTGGACTAGATCGTCCAATACAATCAAACTCATGAACAAATGCCATGCCACTCGCCAAAAATTACTCGATACTGCCTTAGAACTGATTTGGTCAAGCAGCTACGGCAACGTGACCGTAGATGACATCTGTAAAGCGGGTGGCATTAGCAAGAGCAGCTTCTATCACTTCTTTAAGGGCAAGAGCGGCTTGGCCTTAGCCGTCTATCGGGAACAATGGGAGCAATCTTTTCCCAACTACAATCGGATTTTTTCGGCTATGGTTGCTCCCCTGGCTCGGCTCTCTAACTTTTGCGCTTACATTCGAGCCGGGATAGAGGAATCGACGGAGCGGCTGGGCAAGTGTCCGGGTTGCCCCTATTCTCTAATTGGCATGGAGTTAAGCACGATCGACGAAGAGATTCGCCTCCAAGTGCAAACTGCCTTTGGGCGGATGGTGCGCTATCTGGAGCAAACTCTCCGGGATGCTCAGCATGAGGGCTTGATTGATCCAACCCTTGATCCGCATCAAACGGCCGAAGACCTGTATGCCTACATTTTGGGGGTTCTACTGCAAGCGAAAGTTCAAAACGATGTCACTGTGCTAGACCGCATTGAGCCGAGGCTGATGGCAATGATTGGTGCAAAAGTGCCCGTTGCCTGAGGCAATTTTTTTTGATCAAGAGTGTACTAAATCGTCCAATTAGATCAGCTTTATAACATCTATTAAATCAAATCTCGAATCAAAGTTTCTACGCCTGTCAAAAGCTAACCCAATTTAAGGAAAGGAGTCGATCATGAGCCTCCCCTGGATCAATACAGTCAGCTTGTCCCTGTTAGCAACAGCAACCTTCCTGATCAGCGGCTGGAGCGATCGCTCAATCTCACCCCAGCCCACCGATTTACAGTTGGTGCCCGCCTATCAAACCCCTAGCTTAGAAACACAGCCCATTCGGGCTTGGCAACCTGGCGTTTGGCGGCAGTCCAATCCCCCGACTGTTGATACAATTAGCGCTTGAAGCCTTACTTATTCCTTTAAGTTAGTTTTGAGAGCGTTCCCCCGCAGCATAGGGAATACTCTCATAACCCCTCAAAACATAATTAATAGAGCACTTGCTAAGTTACTTTAAGCAATTTTTTGCGATCTCAGCGTACAATTCAATCATAGGATAAGCAATTATACTGATTGATAAAAATCTATGTTAAGTGGTGAATCCCCAGAAAATCAGCCGCTGTCTGACCGTGAGTTGCAGGTGATTGAGTTAGTTGCTGCTGGGTTAACCAATCATGACATTGCCGAAAAGCTAGACATTAGCAAGCGGACTGTTGATAACCATATCAGCAATGTTTTAACCAAGACAGGCACGGATAATCGGGTGGCCTTAGTTCGTTGGGCCTGGCGCTGGGGCAAAGTCTGTCTAGATGATGTCAATTGCTGTGCATTGCCAAATTTACCTGGCGGTTCGCCGTTTCCAGAGTCTCCAAATGAGTAGCTCGCTCACCCATCAGCAATATGCTCTGACCTGTCAGGGCTTGCCCCTAGCGGTGTACCGAGAAATTGTTGCCCATCTCCAACAGATTGCCGGCATAGAAGCGGGTCTAACCCCTCAAACTTCAACTGAGTTTGACTATCGGCAAAGCCAAGTTGGGCACCTATGGATTCGTCATCCCTCTGATTTGGCAGGGCCGAAGAAACAGCGTTTAGAGCAAATCCTCGCCTACTACAGCGATCGCTTCGGGGCTTGGCAACAGGTCAACCCTTAGCTTTGCTAGCTGCAAATCGCTTTGAGGGGTTCAGCTCAAGAGCCTCAAGCAACAGTTTGGCGAATCTCAACCCAAAGTGAGCGCCAGTCAGCGATCGCCTGCTGGCTGAGCGGCTGGAGAAACTCACTGCGATCGAAAACTGAAGCGTTCGCTAGCAGAAGGCGTTTGGCGGGGCTACTGGGTTGGGCAGGAGTAATAATAGGGGATACGCCACTGCTGAACTGAGACAACTGATTGGCAATTTCTGGCTGCCACCAAAAGTCAATCCACTGGCGCGTTAGTTGGGAAAGCAGCGGTTCGATTGGCTGGGTTGTTTGGGTGGATTTTGCCTCGGTTTTTTGATTGTCCTTCTGCTGCACCCACAGATCAGCCCACAGCGCCGTGCCAGAAAGCGGTGCGATCGCGCTAATTTCCTGATTCCGCCGCATTAGGGATAAAACCTCGTTCGACCATCCCACTGCCGCCCAGGTATCGCCTAACACCAGCGGTTGCAGATAGGCATTAGAACTGTAGAATTTGGTCTGCTGATTGAGGGCAATCAGTTGTTGCTTTAAGTCTGTAACCGCCTCTAGGTTCTCAGTGCTGTAAGACTGCTTTAAGGTTTTTAGCGTCAAACCAATCACTTCTCTGGGGTGGTCGAGCAAGCTAAACCGCTGCTTCAGCTCTGGTCGCCAGAGGTCTTGCCAGTCTGTGGGCTGCCAACCAAGGTTTCTGAACTTATCTTTGCGGTAGGCAATGACGGTCATCCCCCAGCGGTAAGGCGCACCCCAAATCTGCCCAGTCGGGCTGAAATTACCCTGGCGATCGCGCTTGACCAGGGTTTGCCAACGGGGAGGCAACTGCCCCCATTGGGGAAGCTCAGGCCAGGGCTGAATTAACCCCTGCCGAATTGCTTCTGCCAGCCAGTAGTCGCCTAAACTGACTAACGTTGCCGGTCTGTGAGTCGGACTTTTTGAGCCTGCTGGCTGCGTTTTAGCCTCTTGTTGCCAAGCTTGGAGCTGCTTAAACAAGGCGGCAATTTCAGGCTCAGCCACTAAATTGAGCTGAGCTTGATCTTTTAATCTGCTTTTGAACTGGTTCAGCAGTTGTCCAGGGATGGCACCCCTCAGCAAATGCACGCTCAGTTGAGCTTGTTGAGCATTACTACAGCCCAAAGCCCCCTGTGCAACCGCAAACGCGCCTAACCCTTTCAGTAGAGAACGTCGATCCATACTTATTTTGTTACACCTTCAGCAATCATCAACGATAGCGATCCAACCTGGATTGCCATCACAGTCGAGACTTAGACCGGACTGCAAAGCTCTACTTGAATACCACTATCACATCTCCTCATCTCCGATTGCGATCCTAAAAGCGGTTCGGCTGAAATCCTTGTTCGCAACTCCTTTGGTTTTCACACATCCCAATCGTTGCATCAGATTATTTCTTGAAACCCAGATCTTAAAATCTAGTTTAGATTGACAGACAGCCAACTTGACTTTATCTTGAGGGCAAATCTCAGCTAAAGTCGATGTTCAGATTTCTTTTTTTGCATGAGTCATTGCACTGAATTAACCGTTTCCGCATTAATTTCTCCCCGTTACCTAATCTCACAATTTCGCTTAACAAATGCTAAAGATTTCAAGTAATTTTGATTACTGGAATAAATAAAGTTAGATCGGTCAAATTAAGCCCTAAAACAAGTTACCTAGAAGTAGAATTAAAAACCGAAGAATCATGCTAGGAAACCTTTTCAAGGCTTGTTTAAGCTTAAAAAAGTCTGCATAATTCTTGCGTAAAAAAGTTAGCAAAAGAGATTTTTTTGAAGAGATTTTTTCGATTAAACCTTAATTGAATCTTAAATCGTTTGAAATTAACTCCTTTTCTATAGATGATTCTCTACTATAGGTAAAGATAAGCGTCTTTTAGGGGGCCATCGTGGATCTACTACAAAAGCAAATCGCGGCCTTAAGTGCCAAGATCGATGCCCTGCATCAAATTGTTGAACAGTTAGACAGCAAGGTGATCCAAGCGATCGCCGCTGGTAAATTGCTGCCAGAAAGTCTTGATGGGCAATCATCAAACAATGGTAGCTATAGTCTGCAAACTCATCGCAATAGCGATCCTTTAATGCAACACAAAGATGTGTTGGTTGACGGCAATCAAGCAGACTCTCGCAGCAAAAGTGGTGAACGTCAACTGAGTCCAGAAGTCCAAATTCAGCGACTAACGGCTCAACTGACTGCTGCTTATAACCAGATTGCGGCTTTAGAAGAGCGGCTGCTGGCTCAGCGCGAGCGGGTTTACTAAGCTGCATTGAGCAGTATTTGACAAACCGACCATCTGTCGGCACAATTGAAAATGCTCTTGGGACTGTAGTTCAATTGGTTAGAGCACCGCCCTGTCACGGCGGAAGTTGCGGGTTCGAGCCCCGTCAGTCCCGTAGTTAACTGAGATGATGTTTGCAGTTCTCACTCTTAGAGGCACTGCAAACATATTCTTTTTTCGGCAGCACACCCTTCTGGAGCTAGGCATCAGCCGTAAAGGTGCTGACATAAAAGCTGTCGAAGAACAGCCGCTCGCCTTTCCAGAGAATTTGCCCAGTAATGGTGGCGGCTCCTTTGGCAAAATCAGCTTCAATCACAAAATTCCAGCGCGTGGGGTGAGTATTTTGCTCTTGGACAAAATACTTAATGCCGTTGTAGGCTTGCAGTTCGCCCAAGCGGTCTGCAAAGACAGCAAAGTTTTGCTCTAAATGACCGGGCTGATTGGCAGCCCGCAGTTTTGGGGTAGAGCGATGCACAAGTTCAAGTGGATTCCAATCACTGACAATTTTAGGCACAGCTTCATTGATGTAGGCGATCGCCTGGGGTAAGCGGGCGGCATCTTTCCATTTGCGGGGCAAAAACTTACGGATTGTACCAGGAATAAAGTTGACGGGATTGAGGCTGGCCTGAATATCTGCCGTCAAGGCCATAAATTCGCTGTCGTTTTGGATCTCGTTTAGATCAATGCCTTGATCTTGCTTGCGCTGCACGTACTCCCCCAGCTTTCGCATCTTGGGTTCAGTTTCGTGCATTTTGACCATCATCTGCCTGAGGGCGAAAAAGCAGAGCATGAAGAACAAATAAATTGTTCCTAGCGTCAGCAAAATACCAATCAGCAGCCCGCCCAGAACCGTTAGAATTTCTCGCATAGCCTCAGTACAAGTGAGTGAGCAATCAGGGATTACTCTATTGTACTAATTTCAAAACATTGCTCTTTTGAAGGGGCGCTGCTAACCGGGCCCTAAGGCAGCCAAAATTGGGGCAGGAAAGCTTCACCCCAACTGCGAACCAATCGATTCAGCGATCGCCCAAGCTGGATATGCGGCTCATCGGCTTCAACTGGGATAATCGGGGCCGGGGTGCCTTGGCCGCAGCGCTGGATGACTAAATTGGCCGCTTCTAAGCCCGTTACGTAGGCTTTTTCCTGGGACCAAGACCCGTGCCGATTCACAATCCAGTCGCCGCTCATAAACAGATTGGCCAGCGGGGTTTGAGCGGGCAGCAGGTATTGATAGCTGCCAGGGGCAAAGTGAGTCACGGCGCGGGGCAGGCGAATCACGCTGCTGTCGATCACCTCGGCTTGCCGAAACCCTGGTACACAGGTACTCAAGTGATCCTTAACCATAGCCACGGTTTGCTGGTCGCTCAGGGGTAGGAGCTGGTTGGCATGGTAAAAGTCAGCTTCTACCACTGTGCCGGGGGCAGCTTGGTGTTCGTCGTGGAGGGCGTTCAGGTCAAAAAATGTCCAGCCTGTGGTGGCATCAAAGCCAAAGCAGGCATTGGACGGGCGGGGAATTGCTACTTTGCGATCGCACCAGAGGCGGGTTGCCAACACATCCACAGCCCCCAGATTCATCAGGTTGCGAAACTCTGGATAGGCGCTGAGGCTGGGACTACCCATCACAATTTTCTGGATTCCAGATACACCGACAGCAAAAATCACCGCATCCGCCTCAAACTGGCGATCGCCGCAGACTACCCCGGTCACGTTCGGTTTGGCATTGTGATCAGCGCTCACCACCAAATCGCTGACCCGCTGCTGGGTTAGGACTTGAACCCCCAGCTTAGTTAGGCGATCGCACCAAGGGCGAAAAATCATCTCACCGACCGTGCCCCGGCACCAGACGACATCAAAATCGGGCTGATGGGCCAGGATGAAGTAGTAGAGCATCCCTAGGGCAGCGGCGGCGGAACACTGCTCACCCGGCGCAAACAGGCCAACCAGCAGCATTGGTTCAAAGGAGTCTTTGTACAGGCGAGCTGAGACGCCAAAATCTTTGAATAGCTCTCTGGCCGTAATCGAGTCGTAGCGTCGCCAGGCCGGATCGGAGTTGTCAAAGTCGAGCAGGGCAGCCAGTAAAGGGAGGGCAGAAAGGCGATCGCCCAAAGGCAAGCGCTTAAATTCAGGATATAAGAACGTGCCCAAAGGCATCGGCAAGCGGGGCAAGTCCTGGAAAATTGGCGACTCTACCTCTAGCCCGGCCGGAGAATACTGGGCGGAGCGCGTCCAGGGCGTAAACGGATTTAAGCCCAATCGCTGCACCAGGCTAAAAATATTCCGGTAGGGATACCAAAAGCCATGTATCCCGGCTTCTACAGGCCGCCCCCGGCCGTTTGCCAACCCGCCACCAGCCCCCCCGGATAGGCCCCTGCTTCTAAAAGAGTAACGTGGTAGCCCTGCTGCACCAGATGATCGGCGGCTCCTAACCCAGCCCATCCAGCTCCAACCACCACGACTCGCGGCCCTGTATTGTTCTCCATGTCTATTTCTGTCTCTTTGTTGTCATTCTAGAGCGATGCTTGCAGGATAAGGATTGGGGCTAAAACCAGGTTCTTTATATTCAGGTGATATATTTTCTGTATCAAGTGGGTTATTAACCAAAAAGCTAGTGTGTATCGAACACTGATTCTTAGAGGGTGTTTTAAAAGTGCCCGGCTAAGATGTTTAGCTCTCGCAGATCCCCCCAACCCCCTTAAAAAGGGGGCTTCAGAACTCAAAGTCCCCCTTTTTAAGGGAAGCCACTGCGGTGGACGGGTTTCCCGGCTTGGAGCAAGTGGCGCGGATTTAGGGGGATCTTGCAGATAGAAACGTGGTTATCAAACCTTTTTAAACACCCTCTTAGGCTTAAGGAAATAAATTAATGAATAAACGGCTGTTGACGGGGATGATCGCGGCGGGTGTGGCTGGCACCGTTCTGCTGACGACGGCCTCTAAATCCTTAGGGTTTGCCTTTACTTTTAGCAATACCACTCCTGCCACGATCCCAGACGGCGATAGTAGCACCAGTACACCCGGTATTGTTTCGCGAGATATTGTGATCTCAGATCCAGGCTTTATCAGTGACCTAACAGTCACAATTACCGGGCTGAATCATATCTTTGGCGGCGACCTAATTGCGACCTTAACCAACGTCAACACAGGTACGAGTGTTGATTTGTTCAACCGAATTGGGCGAGTTGCAGCTCCTTCCTATGGTTTCCCCATTGGAGATAACTCCAATTTCAGGGGCCCCTACAGTTTTAGCAATGCCTTCACGGGCGATATTTGGGCCGCAGCAACCGGTGGTGGTCCTGGCTTCAATATTCCGGCTGGTAATTATGCCCCTAGTACTTTTAAGACTTCTGGGCCTAATAACGTTGCTCCGCCCTCCTCTTTAGCGCCATTCACTGGGCAAAATTTAAACAGCACTTGGCGACTGACCGTTTTCGATTGGCTTGAATCAGACACTGGCAGTTTCTCTGGTTGGACGCTTTCGGGTAATGCCACCCCTGTGCCCGTGCCTCCCCAGGCCATAGGCACAGTGCTGCTAGCGGGTTTGGCCGCAGTCAAAAAGCTGCGGAATCGCAAAGCAAAAGTTGGTGAAGATGCAGCCGGTTAAGGCAAAGCTTTGGCTGTTGGTGTAGCAGGCTGGGCAAACCGTTGAGTGTTCCTGGCTATCTCAGCTATTTCTCGTTAATTTGGGGTGAACTCGTGAAAATTCAATTTATCGGAGCGATCGCGGCAGGCGTTGCCAGTCTGGCGGTGGCTGTTCCTGCCCAGGCTTTTTTTTACAACGGCTCCACCGCTGGGCAACCCACCTGGAATCGACCGGAGCCAAATGGGACACTGCCGCCTGATACTCTAGATAGCTCTGCTACCAGTACCCCCTATCAGAACCTGGACTTCCTGGTTGATACCAGCGGCTCCTATACTATTTCCGCCCTGACCACTGGTTGGCCAATGGCGCTTTTTCTGTACGAAAACAGCTTTAACCCAACTCAACCCCTCACCAATGTCAGAATTGGCAATATTGATGGGCTGGGGGCAACCAATCCTCAGTTTGACTTTACCTTGACGGCTGGTGTGCAATACTCTCTGGTCGCGACTGGTTTCTTCAACGATGATAGTGGTACCTACACAGGTTTTATTAATGGGCCAGGGCAAGTCACTCAAGTACCCGTGCCACCCCAAGCCGTCGGAACGGTGCTGTTAGCAGGTTTAGCAGCTATTAAGCAGCGACGCGATCGCAAAGCTGCGGTTCATAAATCCATGAAGAACTAATCCAGTAACAAACTGCAATATTATAGTTTCCGGGCGCTCACGGCGATCTGCTCTCATTTTGGCGAGGCAATCCCTCGCGATCCATAAAAGCAATTAAGACAGCAGTACTCTTATCCCAAGCTTGGGGATCAACCTTGGGATTATATTGGCGATCGCCTTGAGTGCGTCGCTGGAATTCAGCATAAAAACCAGCATCTTGGTGCGCTTGTCCTTGCTCAATTAGGCTCCAAAATTCTTGCTCAGATAAACTGCTGTACTGATCGTAGCTAGACATAAAATTCACCCTCGCTAAAACTAGCGTCAATATAAATTGTGTAGCGGTAGCGCCATCGATAATTAATTGACTGCTCAAACAGGATGACAACTTCTCCACCGGGCATCACATCAACAAATCTGGCGCGCCATTGCAAGGGCAGTCGATAACGAAGAACTTCAAACAGCCGCTGAAGCTGCACTTCATTTGGCTGCATCACCAGTCCCACTATTGATCAATTCTCGCTATGCCGCTTTGGTAATGATGGAGAGTAGGGGCATTGAATAAAGTCGTAAATTGCTCGTAGTTAAGTGATTTTATTGCAGGATAATATTTCAGTGCCCCCAATTGTGCCCCCTGAAGATTATTGCTAGCTTGTTTTACAGAACTGCTAACCTTTGCCAAGCAGCCTCGCTAACCCCGCAAACAGCACATCGGCTTTATCCACAACGCCGCCAAAAATCACCACAGCTCCGGCAGTGATGATGATAGTTGTAGCCATGCGGGTCATGCCTTCGGAGGCTTTGACATAGGCATCAAACTTGGTTTCAGCTTTCTCTAGTCGGCTATCGAGGCGGGTAATATCTCCGTCAATTTTGTCCAAGCGCTCTAAGACTAAGCGCTGAAAGTCGTTATCTGTGGCTTGAGTCATCTTGTTCTATCCTGCTCCTCCCAGAGCTTCATCTCTTTTTTGAACTGCTCAATCGCCGGATTATACAGCGATTCAGGCTCTTCTTAAGCCTTCTGGGTCTTGAGCTACCCATTCAGGGGAACTGTCAATCAAGGTTGTATTTTTTCTGGAATTCAACGAGGGTGGGTGGTAGTTTAATCGCCAGAGACTTTGGCGATTTTGGGTCTTCTGTGAACTTTCCTACCTTCTTTAGGTTTTTCCAAAACAATGGAATCTTAAATTCCGCTGCTCCTTTGCCAGAAGACATCCGTTGCTGGATACAAGAGCCTTCCAGGCACCAAGCGCGAAAAGCTAAATACTCAGCCTCTGATTCAAAAGCTTGGGTCATACAGCCTCTCTTTAGTTTTTCGAGGTGCTTTTCCTGGCTGAGATGCTTTTCCCACCTTGCCTCATCTTGCTTGAAATCTTCGGTCAGCCGACTAAAATGTTCTTCGTCCTTCGCTTGCCATTCAGGGTGATAATTCGGTTCCCGTGGAGCATCATAGGGAATCTGCCAAGGGGGCAATAGACGATCGCGCTCAATCTTTTCGTAAATCGCCTGTCGAATGAACTCGCTGCGATTAGGAAGTGAGTTGAGTAAAGCTTCAATTTCTGCGGTTACAGCAGCCGTGGCCCTTCCGCGCGTTAGCCCTTTGCCTTTCGGCCAACGGGTTTCATGATTTTTTGGGTTTTTGCTTGGCATTTACGTAGAATCACTGATAATAAACCCAGTATACTACGTTATATTTAATTCATGAGGCAAATCGCTACAGCCTCTCGCTACCACTACCGCCCACCCTCTACATTCCTGGGCAAAGGACTTTCAATCATGTCTAATTACAATCCCTACACCGCCGCTTTTGCTGCTCTGACCAATTCCCAAGCACGTCAGTTCTATGCACAAACAGCCAGAGAGCATTCACAGTTGCTTGAAAGCTCTCTCGTCAATGCGATGACACTCTGTCTGATTGTCATTCGCCTGGGTCAGCTCACCCGCGAGTTCATTGAGTGGCAAAAACGGGAGGAACCTTCCCCCCGTTTATTGCCAAGTAAAAACCGCAATTTGCAGAATTTGAACGGCAAAACCCGAACGGTTCAGGTTTTGTCGTTGCCGCCGGCTGCTGCCCCGATTGCCTTAATCGCCGGAGTCTCCAGCGATTTGCCCGAAGGAAGGTGTCCGGCGGAAGATTCCCCCGGCACACTTCCGCAAGTCTCCAGCGCCCCTCGCCGGGTATTGATTACGCCAGCGCCGCAGACAGAATCGCCAGAGGATCTGGCGATTGACAACTATTGGTCATCTGACGATCGAGAAGAGTTTTTGCCGTCGATCACACAACGTCAGCTTGACGCTGCACAGGCAGCAAAAACGGGCGGAATCTTCCCCCCGTTTGTTGCTGAAGTCTATGCCCTTGGGACTGAGTTAGAAGCCAGCATGGCGAAAACAGATGACATGCTGCGAGAGATGAAAACGGCTGTCCTAGACTCGATGACCATTCGCCAGCTCAAGGCGATCGCTCGTGATCGCAAGCTCGCCGGCTACGGTCGGATGACTAAAGCTAAGTTAGTCGAGGCGTTGTCTCGATAGCAGACAAAAATACCCCCAGAGCGCTAATTGCCAGAGAATCTGGCAATTTGGGGGCAAGTCATTGTCATCAGAGAGAAAGCTAGGTTGTAATGCAGTCTGTGATGGCTGCAAAGGAAGCGGGCCGACGAATTCCGATATCGAGCGTCATCATCGCCCTAACCGCGATTCTGCCAGCGCTGAAATCGTTCTCTCCGTAGGGATTTGAGAGGATTTCCATCGCGCCCCACTGACCGATCAAAAGGTCTGCCCAATTGGCAAAGAGAATGGCGCTCAGGTTGGTTCCTGAACCCTTGGCCAGGTTGGAGGGAATGTTATTGGAAATCCCACATCTATAACCATTCAATCGCTCAAAGCCTGGCGTAGATTGACCGCTATCGCCAATGATGAATTCGCTGGATGGCGAGGGTTTCAAGGTGTTTTTCAGTACGCCCCTGACCTTGGAATTAGTCAGGTAGCCCAAGCTGCCCACATCGGCATTCGCATTGGAGAGCAACGTTTCCAGGGCAACGACATTAGCCCAGCTGGGAGCTGCCCCGTTAGCACCTAAGGCGACTGAGCCAATCCCAGGAGTGTTGAGAATGCCGCGCGGAACCCCACCCGTACCAGAGCCAGCAATGGAAACTCTATCAATTTCAGTTGCCAGGATGGCGGCAAAGTCGCTTCGGATCAAATCCTCGATCGCTGGAGTGGCTTGAAGCAACGTCAATCGGCTAAATCGGCTCAGAGCACCAACCGTTCGAGGTCTTAGCGAAACCACGTCAAACAAGCCCTCGGATTGGGTAATAGGGGCATCTTCAGCCACCCAAAACGTGTTGGCGGAGGCGGTTCTTCTTGGCACATCAGTATTTCCGACCAATCCGCTTAACAAACTTGCGCCCAGCTGCAACGTCAAACAGCGATTTCTGAGTGCATCAACGAAGCTCTCACTTAGCAAATCAGTCGCGACCAAATTCCCCCCGGTACTGGGTGTTCCGACCATGTAGGTCGCCCGTTTCTGGCTGGTAAACATCAGGTCATGAACCGGGATTAAAAGCCCCTGTGGTGGCTTACTTGAACGCTGGGCTAGGGCTTCATGACACTCACGCTCAAAGCCTGCTCCAGACCAGTCTTTCTCTGCCCAAGCCAAGATAGCGCGGGCCAAACTGTATTTTTTTTGATCAGACCGGCTTAAACCAAGTACCGATTCGTTGGGAATCGCCGCAACTGGCGACTGGGTATTAGACATGATCGAATCAAGCAGCAGCCCTCTCGCCGTTTCTAAATCTGTTCCCTGTGAAATCAACCTTTCAGCCAACTCTTCTCGCCCGTGGCGCTGTCCATAGCCGCGAATGGAGCTAATCCGATCGCGCTCTTTTTCTTCAATTTCACGTATTTCATAGGTATTCATTCCGTTTCCTCCTTTGTTAGTAAATCTTTGTCGGCCCAATCCCACCGTTGGATCGACGGGCACAGCAGTCAGCGAAATTTCCACCGGCCGCCAGCGGGTGATCAGCACTTCCTCACCGTTTTGGACGGCGGCCATAATCTCGTAGCGGCAGGAGATGCCCCGCAGGGTGCCTTCTTGCACCTGGGCGCGGCGCAATGGCGCATCACCCAGCGCTGACCACTTGGCAATACAGCGCCCCCGCCGATTCTCAATTCGGGCATCGATGATAGAGCCGATAATATTGTCGGAATCATGGTTCCAAAGCCAGTTGGCCACCCCCGATCGTAGGTAAGACAGGTCTACCGCCTCTGGCTCATGGCTGAGGATTTCGAGGCCCCAAGGGCGCTTGTAGGGGTACTCGCTGGAAAAGGCGAACTCAATCGTGTCTGCGCTTTGCTTCTCAACCGAAAGCGGCAATACCGCTTCAAGCTTTCGATTGAGTAATGATCTTACATTGAACGGCAATGCCATCTTAGTTAATGCCCTTAACTTGAATTAATTATCCTCATTTTGCAAGGGTTTTGGGGTGAAACGGCGGCGGCAATCGTGACTTTCTGGTCTGTGGCGGCGGCAATGATTTTTCAGAAATTTCTGTCTCTAGAAATAGACTGCGGCTTCGCACCCCGCAATGGTTTACCCCCAGGAAGTACCTTGGCTTTTACCAGCCAGGGGGTAAGAGTTCACCATTGCAAATGGTAAATCATCTCGTCACCAAACTCTTCGCACTCAACTCGTGCAGCCTGTGAAGGCACTTGGTCATCAGGGTAAATCAGGCTGATGACCACCGGCTTGCTTTTGCCAAAGACGACCTGGCAGGCGCGATTCAGTACGCCTTTGTAGCCACGCAATCTGTAGGCAATGTCAGGGTCTGTCACCAGGATGTGCAACGCCCCAGCAACTTCATCATCAAGCAGGTAGGACAGTCCCCCAGCGCCGGCATAAATCAAGTTGCTGACTGCTGAGGGCAGGGCAAGCAGGTATTGCCTGAACAGAAATTCATGGGGTTGCATCATGGTTCCACCTTCAATTGTTTTGCTTGCCAATCCCCACCACCGCCATCAGCGAACCTTACCCTGTAGGTCTGGTCGGTCGGGTCGTAACTCTCAACCCTGCCCATTCGATCTTTAAATTTGCCACCGGTGATCACTCGAACGCGATCGTCAACCTGAAAAGCCCGGTCAGAAATAAACTCGTTTTTTTCCCTTAGTGAAACATGGGTGTCAAGGGTGTCAAAGCCCTGAAAGTCTTTCTGGCTATAGCTTCTATCTGACACCCTGCTTGACACCCTTCTGACACCCCGCCCATTGCCATTGGGTGTCAGGGTGTCAGAAATTGGAGGGAGGGTGTTCAAGCAGGGTGTCAGACGAAACGCTCTCACTGTCTGAATTTTGGGGTTCTGACACCCTTGACACCCCTGACACCCCCTCTCCACTGAGAGCTTTTTTTGAATTTATTTTTCTCACCCACAGTTTGACTCGTTCACCATTGCGGTAAACAGAATTTGGGTTGTACTCAAATCCCAACCGCCGCAGAATGTTTGTGACTCGTGAGCGCTTGCTGTTGTCGAGCAGTCCAATGTCAATCTTGAGGACATGGGTAAAAATCTGATTGACAGACACCTCTTCTCGGTTCTCCAGGAAGTCGGCAATGACATCATGCCAAGCGTCAACGACCTCAAACTCCTTCCGCGCTGCTTCAGCCGCCAGCTCATCCTTATCGTTCAGCCACCACGATTCACCGCCCTTGTATAACGAGACAGCCGCCGCCCAGAGCCGATCGCGTTCCTCTCGCACCAGGTCAAGCGGAATCTTTTGATTAACTCTGATCACCCACCAGCGGCGATTTCCAGTGCTGTCCTGTAGGAATTCAGTGTCGTTGGTGGTGCCGATAATCGTCGAAGGGCGTGGCATTGGCTCAGCCTCTCTGCCGTAGGGCCGCCGGATATGGTCGTTCGAGCAGGACATAAACTGTTTGACTCGTTGTATCTCACGCCGGGTCAGCCCCGACAACTCCGACCATTCAACAATCCAAGTTTCATGCAGCTTCAAGAGGTGGTCTTTGTCGGTCGGATTGTTGAAGTCATCGCAGAACCAGGCAGGGGAGGCCAACAGCTTCAAAAATTCGGACTTTTGATAGCCCTGCGGCCCCTGAAAAACAGTCGAATCTTCAGCTTTGCAGCCAGGCTCAAACACCCTGGCCACCGCTCGGATCAGCGTCTTAACAAGCTGGGTCTGGGCGATCGGCTCTGAGTTGCCGAGATAACGTTCAGCCAGCCCCTCTAAAACCTGGATGTCGTTGCCGAATTTGGAAAAAACACGATCTAAATAGTCTTTGACGGGGTTGTAGCTATTTTTCTGAGCCAGATAAAGCACAATTTCCATCAAATCGTCTTTGCCCGACTTCAGAGGTAGGCCCTTCTCAATCACCAGTTTGAGCCGTGCTTTTTCAGCCGGGAATGGCTCACCGTCAAGCTCTGGTTTGTTCAGAATTTGGTTAAATCTCAGTTTTCGCCCCAGTCGATTTTTGATCAGCTCGTACTCAGTCACGTAGCGGCTCCTAACCTGCTTGCGCTGCCGTTTCTCTCGCCACCGTTTAGCCATTGTCAATAGGTCTCTGGCTCTAACCCCCTGTTTAGCGAACTGTGTCCCCAGCCGCCTCAGAAATGCACTGCACTCATCCTCTGGCAAGTAGAGAACGGCTAAACAGGCGGCCAGCTTCGAGCGCTTGACAATTTGCACTGCATTGTCAGCCAGCCAGTGGGTTGGCCACTGTTGCAGCAGCTCATCAGGTCTAAAAGCTGATACCAGTTCGCGTCTTAAAACGTAACTCTCATGTGAGGAAAATTGGTCATAGACCGTAGCTTATTTGGTAAATCCATTAGCTCTTTCAATCCCTTGCATACAGTTTCTAATACGGCATCAAGA
>JAHHGS010000103.1 GCA_019359715.1 Aphanocapsa sp. GSE-SYN-MK-11-07L
TCCCATTGCTCGTCCGTCAGATCCGTCGGGTATGCTTTTCTCATGGCTCTTGATCCTCTGTCGTCTTCTTTTTAGACAGATTAATGGGTCAAGAGCTTTTCTCAAAACTTTTCAAACACCCTCTCAATCCTGGGGAGCTGATCGAGGAAATTCAAGAGGGGATGAGTCTGAGCAATTGGCGGGGACGGGAGGACTTTATCTACCGTCGGCTCAGTGACCTGCCCTACGAAGCCCGAAAAACTGCAAATTGAGAATGAGTTTGAGTGATTCGTTGTGGGGCATGGGTTTCGTTCCTCAACCCAGCCTACCGTTACTCAAAAACACTCCAGTGTCAGTGCCACCTGGTGATTCTCCACAGCGAGCTTTTCTACTTGCTGAACCAGATGTTTTTGCCGTTACAAGCTCAATATTAGGGGTCAGTTCTGATGCTCCCATTGGGCATAGTAGTCTCCCGGAAAATAGCATCTACCAGATAGGGAGCACCCTCGTCATCCCCAATGTCTTCCCACGGAACATCACTACCGCCGACAATCGCACCCTGCAAATTGGCTCCACTCAAATCAACGCCTTCCATGCTGGCGCACCTGAGATCAGCTCCCATCAGGATGGCGTTTGTGAAGTTAGCTCGATCTGCAATCGCATGGTCGAAATGGGCACCATCCAAATTAGCTCCAGTGAAATTAGCATTCCGCAGATTGGAGGATTGGAACCAAGTACCCTCAAGGTTAGCTCTACTGAAGTTGACGCTCTCAAGAGAGCACTCAGCCAGATTGCTACCAGCAAGATTTATCCCACTCAGATCAGCTCCAATCAGAGGGATATCCCTCTTGAACCGACTTTCGAGATCAAGCCCTTGGAAGTCTCTTTCCCCAGCAGCATAACGCTGCAACAATTCACTAGCAGCTTTAACTTTCTGAGTAGTCATAATTACAGTCTCCAAAATACAACCGTCCCCACTTGAACCAACTTCCTGACCGGGGAAACCACTCCATTTAACCTCAACATCGAAGTCACCGACCTCCCCACTGGTCAACTCGCCGAAGCCCAACTCACCCGCTTTACCGCCAACGGCACCCCCAACGCCGGCACCCTCCTGCTCGACTACAACGGCAACGACCTCGGCTGGTTCATTGACCCCACCCCCTGGGAAAACAGCGAATTCACCCCCTTCGACTTCTCTTAGGGGACAGAACCAACCGCATTCCGCGCTACCAACTCCCCCGCCAGCGGCCACTACAACCTGCTGACGACGATTCTCCACGAGCTGGGGCACCTGGCCGGTTTAATTCAAGGCAACCCTGCGACAGCCGCGTTCAACTCGTCAATGGCACCCCTATCTTTGTCGGCGATGGCTTCAGCGCCACCCTCACCCGCGATGGCAGCCACCTCGCCCCCCGGCTGCATCCCTACGACCTGATGAACACCACCCTTACCCCCGGCGTGCGTAAACTCCCCAGCCCGCTCAACCTGCAAATGCTCAAGGCCCTGCAAACCAGCCCCAGCAGCGGCACCCCGATCGCCCTTACTGCTCCCCTGACCGCCGGAGCCCTAGTCGGCATTAGCAACGGTGACTTCGCCACCACCGCCTGGGATCAACGCGGTGCCGCCTAGGTGCTGAACGGGTAAGCCGTTCTCAGCGAAGCCTCCCCTTACTTTCTTCCTACCTACTCAGCTTGAGATTCACAATAAGTTGAATTCTGGCGACTGGTGTCAATGATTGTCCAAAATTGCTCGTCTAGCATCGGTGCTTTAATTCTTAATCTTCAATTGCGATCGCCTGTCCGCTTTATCCTTCAAAAACCGCTGGCTTAGCCACGCCAGGCTTGCTCCAGAATCATGGCGGGCGGAATGTCAGCAATGTCGCCAGTCGGAGATTTAATGCCAATAAAGCGATCGCTCTTGGGCAGCAGCCGGTCGGGGTCAGTCGATCCAAATAAAGCCACCAAGTAGGTTTGTACTGCCACCCCAAGCTGCATTGAAGCGCTGTCGGTACACAGCATTAAGCTAGCCCCAGCAATCATGGCAGCCAGCTTACCCACATCGCCCGGTGCGGTCACTTTCAGATCAGGCGATTCATGCAGCATGGCGGCGATCCATTCAGCATCTTCTGTCCCCTGTACCAGCACAATTGGCAGGTCGGGTTGGCGACGCTGAAACTCACTGATCACTTTTTGCCAACTGGCGATCGGATAAATCTGATTGATGCCTTTTGGGGTCAGTTGACTCGCACCGCCATCAATCAGCAGATAGCCGGAACTCGCTAGCCCCAAATAGGCCCGCTCATTGTCTGCCCACTCGATGTCTGGTTTTGGCACCTGAATGGCGATCGGTGGACAAGCGGAAGTCATGCCCAGCCCTTGCAGCAGGTCGTGATACATGACAGCCACATACTGGTCAGGATTCAGCAAAACTGAGTCAGTCAGCAGCAGCATCGGTTTACCAGTTGTATAACCAATCCGGCTCGGAACTCGCAGCAGCCACATCAGCAGCCCGACTGACCAACCTGTGCCCAGAGACATCACGGCATCATATTCTTGCTCGCGCAGGATTCCCAATAGGTTCAGCCAGTCTGCCGGGCCATTTTGCCCGCCAAAATTAAAGGGAATCACTTTATTGACGGCGTGGGAGACCCGGTAGGCACTGGTGGCCCTGGGTTCGACAACAACATCTAGTTCAGCCTTCGGCAGTTGGGTCTTTAAATCATCCAAGCTGGGAAAGAATAGGATTTGATCGCTAATTCCACCGGGAACCAAGGCCAGTATTCGCTTCATAGGTGTTTTGCGACTCCGCAGCAGTAAGTAGAACGGTGCACTGACGCCCTACATTGTAACGGAACATTACTCAATCGCTTGAGGAGTTTGAGCAGAGGATTGGATTTTAGGGCGATCGCGATCACTCGGTCTTGGGAATCATCAAGTCAGCTCTATCCAGATTTACGTTGCAATCTCGCCGACAGCTTCCTGAATTCGTTGCCGTAATTCTGGATTCAGCTTGGGAATCAGGTCGATCGCTTTCATATTTTCAATCACCTGAGTTGAATGACTGGCGCCGGTAATCACAGTGCTGACCTGGGGATT
Organism: Aphanocapsa sp. GSE-SYN-MK-11-07L; assembly: GCA_019359715.1. Taxonomy (GTDB): domain Bacteria; phylum Cyanobacteriota; class Cyanobacteriia; order Thermosynechococcales; family Thermosynechococcaceae; genus JAHHGS01. The sequence continues at coordinate 3,078 of JAHHGS010000103.1, forward strand.
GCTGGCACACCAGGCGATCGCTAACTGAGACAGGGTGCAGCCGAGTTGATCGCTGATCGGTCGCAGGCGCTCCGTTGCAGCAATCCAGTCGGGGTTGGTGACTGTGCCTTGCAACCATTGATAGCCGGGCAAGGTAGAGCGGCTGCCAACCGGCACTCCATTGGCGTATTTGCCTGTCAATACTCCCGAAGCGAGCGGACTCCAGGTCGTCAAGCCCAAGCCCAGATCTTCGTAGAGTCGGGCGTATTCCTGTTCTACCCGATGCCGATGGAAGAGATTGTATTGGGGTTGTTCCATTACCGGCTGATGAAGGTGATGGCGATCGGCGATCTGCCAAGCACTGACAATTTCCGCTGCTGACCATTCTGATGTGCCCCAGTAAAGGGCTTTGCCCTGCTGAATCATGTCATGCATGGCCCAGACTGTTTCTGCAATCGGAGTCTGGGGATCGGGACGATGGCAAAACACGAGGTCTACATAGTCTAGCTGCAACCGCTGGAGGGAACCATTAATGGCATGGTGTAAATATTTGCGATTGAGCGTGTTTTTTCGATTCGGCCCCTCTGCCAGCCCCCAGTAAAACTTAGTCGAGATGATATAGGATTCTCGCTCCCAACCCAGATGCTTCAGGGCAGACCCCATCAAAGTCTCAGATTTTCCACCGGCATAGACTTCCGCATTATCGAAAAAATTCACGCCCGCCTCTCTGGCAACCGAGAGCGTTTCGATCGCGGCTTCCTGATCAACCTGATTGCCGTAGGTTACCCATGAACCAAGAGATAGTTCACTTACCTGTAAGCCAGAGCGTCCCAGTCGTCGATATTGCATACTTATTCTTCCTGCACAATTCGATCTTGAAGGCAAATATTCGTACCATAGCAACAAAATCTATTGTCTGAATTGACTCCTTTGATCGACTGACGCTTGAGCGGTCTACCCTAGAGCAGACGAATCCCTTCAGTTAGACCAGTGCAAACTTGGGTCAGAAAATTAAGGTTGAGAGTTTCAATCCGATCGCTCGATTTATGGTAATTGGGATTCCGAAATTCTGCTGTATCCGTGACCATAATTGCCCGATCGCCCCGATCCCAGAACGCCGCGTGATCTCCCCGTCGCGTCGCAGGCACAATCTGCCCCCTCATCCCCGCTGGCAGCCAGACTGCGCCCAGGCCGGAGCGCCGAATACAACGGCTAAGGCGAATCAGATCCAGGATTGCTGGCACGTTTCCAACCAGGGCAATAAAGTTGGCTTGGGTCGGATAGAAGCGGTCTAAGCCGGGACGATACTTTTGCGAATTCGGTTGGTGAGAGCAGTAGCCGATCGATTCAAGGGCAATCATTAACCGGAGCGGTTGCTTTTGGAGAAACTTGGCATATTGGACATTGCCAAACGTGTCTGACTGCGTAAAGATTTCCTCTAGATCAAAGGCGACTAATCGAATTGGATAGTTTGCTGGCTGCTCTGAAAAGGCTTTGGCCATTTCCAATAAGACGCTGACGCCCGTCGCATTATCATCAGCTCCAGGCGTTCCAGGCACGGCATCGTAATGGGCACCAATTAAAATGGGCGGCCGGTTTTGACGTTTTGCCGCAGCAAGATTCAGAATCCAGTTCCGATGGGTTCTGCCATTTACAGCAAAATCATGGTGCTCTACCGTTCCCCAGGCTGCAAGCTGTTGCCGAATGTATTGCTGCACATAAAAATGCCCCTGGGTGGCAAAGTAGGGGTCTCTTTCGCGGGCAAGTTCAACCAGGTGCGATCGCAGTCGTTCCTTTAAGTCTGGCATTGCACTGCGGCTTCCCGATCGTTGAATCATCATATTAGCCCTTTTGACTTCCCCTGGAATAGGCATCAATGTCTAGAATGACGTTCAGTCTGAGTTGCCGCCGACAAGGAGTAAATTACCTGTGGACAATTATCCGTTTGCGTCTGGACGATCGCACTTACAGATCGGCATCAAACCCCTGTCCGAGGCGGAATGGATTGATATCAGTGCCGCATTTGCAGCAGAACTGGCAGAGAAAGAAAGGTTGCTGCAAGAGCGTCATGCTGAGGTCTTTGTGGCTCTGCCTGAGAGCCAAACTGCCCAGCAAGAAACCCTGACTTTACTTATAAATCATCTCCAAACTTACGCGCCCGAACTCTACCGCCATGATCACGCTACTCTGGTTAATCAGCAAACCGGGCAAATATGGCATCGGAATGAATTTGCGCCGCTGGATTTGGCTGGTCGCTTAGTTCAGGAAGACTGGGTGTTATTGCGATCGGGTCAGCAAGGATACATTTTAGTGGCGGGTTCGGTGTGCTTTCCGTTGCGCTGGTCTTTACCAGCAAAGCTGGGGCAACCAATGACCCAGATTCATGCTCCCGTCCCCGGTTATCAATCAAAGCTGTCCCGCCCAGTTGATGCTCTATTTGACCGCCTCAAGCCAGGGTTCCCAGTCTGGCGAATGAACTGGAATATTGTTGATACGCCTGAATTGTTTTTGCCCCCAGAACGAAACCAGCAGGGGCAAAACTTGACGATTACCGACGAAAATGCTGGCGAAAAACTCTGGCTGCGGAGGGAGCGGCAGTCGCTCAGACGTTTACCGCTAAGTGATCATATTTTGTTTGGGATTCATACTTACCTGTTTCCCTTGCAGCAAGTGGTGCAACAACCGGGCATGGCGGCACAATTAGCGGCCGCGATCTCACAAATACCAGCCGCCATCCAAGCCTATAAAAGCCTCGGTTTGATCCAGAAACCTCTGCTGGATTATTTACGACAGAAGATGTAATGAAAAAGAAGAATCAGCGATCGCTCTGCTCGAATCATCTCCTCAACTCTAAAGCATTATTGGTTTGGGCAGGCTGTAGCGTCTTCGGCTGAGGCATTACTTTGCCTTCTTGTTGATACCAAATAAATAAAGATTCAATCAGCTCATGACCATTAGTAGCCGCCTGTTCATAGGTTGCGCCATCGGTGCAGGGCTGGTGTAACTCAGGAAAATCAGGCAGAGAGACAACGTAACAAGCGTCGTCCTCTGACCACTGGATTAACATCTGATACTTACTCATGCTCATCTTGAAGATCCTGAATGTTCTGAAGCGCAACTTTGACTTGCTGTTCGAGATAGCGGGGGGCATCATCGCCGTCTTTACGGGCAATGATAACCAACGTTATTGGAATAATTTAGATTGTGCGATCGCGCACTTCAAAAATGCTGAAAAGTTTGGTCGGAATTAAGGCAGATGACTTGATGATCAACTTTGAGCGTGACTTCTGAACCAGCGACAATTTCGCCAACAATCGCTGCTTTACTGCCTAAATCTGGCACAAGCTGCTTTGCCGCATCAGGGTTTAAGCAAAGCACTAATTCAAAATCTTCGCCGCCGTAGAGGCTCCAGTCTAGAGCCTGCTGAGGCGATAGGACTGCTGAGTTCTGAAACCCCTCTGGGAGCGGAATTGTTGCCCAATCTAATCTGGCCCCGACCTGACTGGCTCGACAAATTTGCAGCACGGCATCCGCCAAACCGTCGCTGCTGTCCATGCCGCTCACCCGCAGATCAGGAGACTGCTGCCGCAGGGTTTGGATCACATCTAAGCGGGGAGACGGGCGCTGGTGAGCTTTGATTAGAGCCTTGCGATCGCCCACGCTCAGAGCTTTTCCCCAGATGGGCTGTTGCAGCAGTTCCAAACCAGCCCTAGAGGCACCATGAACGCCTGTCACCACAATCGCATCGCCGGGTTGAGCGGTGGAGCGGCGAATCGCCTGCTCTGGTCGCACCTGACCGATCGCGGTAATGCCAAGGGTAATCACGGGCGATCGGCAAACATCTCCTCCTACCAGCACCGTATTGAACTGGTGCAGGCAGGCGGTTAGCCCCTGGTAAAGCCGCTCCAGCCAACCCACAGCCAGATCACCGGGTAGCCCCAGAGCCACCGTCAAGCCTAACGGAGTTGCTCCCATTGCTGCCAAATCAGACAAGTTGGCGGCGGCTCCCCGCCAACCGACATCTTCTGGAGCAGTGGTTTGGTCGCTGAAATGAACGCGATCGACCAGCATATCGGTGGTAACTACCAAGTCATACCCCGGCTGCGGCGAGAGAATTGCCCCATCATCGCCAATCAGATCCGCTGGGCAAAAGGCTTGCAGCCGCTTCAGCAAACTCAGTTCACCGATCTGGCAGATTTTTAACGAGCGATCGCTGACCATCTCAATCTTGTTGAAGGCAGAGGGCAGAAGGAATAACTAGCCCTCTGCCTTCTTCCTTCACTCTACTAGCTTTGTAGAATCGAAGGAGCCTTAGCCAACGTTTCTGCCCCCTGCCGCAGATTGTCGATGTCTGACAGTGACCAGGGCCGAGCCGATCGACAGTGGTGGGCAATCAACAGCCCCCATAGCCGCTGACCGTTGATCACTGGCACAACCAAATTGGCTCGCACCATCAGTTGGCGCAAAAAATTGCGATGGCACTCTTGAATGGGCTCTAGTTCAATGTCAGGAATGGCCCGCACTCGCCCCGCTTCGTACAGGGCCGCATAGTCGCCGTTAAAACATTGATCCGGCCCTTTAGAGCCAACAATCGACATCGCATGGGTTCCCAAAGCTTCAAAGGTGACTTGCCCTTCCCATTGGGCATAAAAGTAGTAGAGGACGACGCGATCGCTTTGCAGCTTGGCTCTCAGGTTATGAACCGTCGCTTGCACAAGTTCATCCCTGGCCATCGCTTGAGTTAAGCGATCGGCAACTTTACGCATTCCTTGGTCGGTAGAGCTATTTTGCCAACCGGAATCCTGTCTAAACTGCTGATCTCCTTCATAGGTTGTCATCTTTTACACCTGCCATGAGGCTCTGGCAAAATCCTCTCATCAGATTAGATATTTAAGCGATTTCTAAGCATTAATTTGAACAGCTTAACTAAACATAATTTAGCCCTAATCGTCTGCTGGCTGAATTACAACCGCTATCAGAGTCAAGAAATAGACAGTTTAATCGGGGCACGAAGCTCTCCTGGCCAACTGTCCTCAATCAAACAATTGCTTTAACTGACAGGGTTTTATATCGATAGCGGACATCATGGAGCTGAAACGCGACTACAACCATTACAGCGCATTGCTGCCGATCTGGCAGTCTGTCAAAATACCGATCCGCTATGCCACAGCCCCAGCAACCTGCTGCTTCAGTTGGGTCAGGTCACGGGCTGGTTCCAAACAGGTCAATCCTTGGCAAACTAGGGCGATCGCCCCTGCTGGCAAATCATCCACCCGTTGGTAAACCACCGTTGGCCAGTAGGTTTCAGCCATTAAATTTTTAATTAAATCAGCCGTGGTGCGAATGAGGGTCGGGTGCAAAAACCAATCTAAAGCCGCAAACAGGCTAGGACAGCCGGTTGTCGAAGCCTGCATGACGCTACCAAAGGCTTTTAAGCCCTGCTCGGCTCGGTCTAAATGGGCTGGATCTGCCGTCAGCAAAAACAGCCGGACTAGATTGGCGATCGCCACTCCATTTGCCGAGGGCGTGGCGCTGTCCATCCACTGCCGCTCTTGAATCAGCAGGTCAACCTGACGATTGGTGTTGTAGTAGCCGCCCTCAGCAATCGCCCACAGCATTTCGTCAAATTCTGCCTGGAGCTTGAGGGCGGCGGCTAGCCAGCGATCAGCCTCAGCAGGATCGCTGACCAGATCAGCCTGCTGCAAATCTAGCAGCGCCTTGATCAAAAAGGCATAATCTTCCGCTTGAGCGGTGACTTGGGGCTGCCCGTCATAGTTCAGCCGCCGCAGTTGCCCCTCTCCCGACTGCTGTTCCAGGATAAAGCTGGCGGCTTGGCTGGCTAACTTTAAACATTCAGATTGATCCAACACCGCTGCCGCTGTGGCCAAACCAGAAATCATCAGCCCATTCCAGGCCACAATCATTTTGGTATCGGTGACCGGCGGAATCCGACCTGGCCAAGGGTAGGTTTTAGCAGCTTGATTATCGCGGGCCGGCGGAAATTGCTTCCGGGTAGCGGTAGATTCACCGTAACGGACTAGAAATAGCTGGTTTAAGGCAGATTCCACTTGAGATGATAGGGGTTCCCGCCGCGATCGCTGAAGCACCAGCAAGCCGTCTTCAAAGTTGGCTGGGGGGTCAATCTTAAAACTGGTAGCCAGGGCAGCCAACTCGGTTTCGCTCAGAATTTGCTTCAGCTCAGACTCAGACCAAACGTAAAACCTGCCTTCTTCCGGTTCCAAATCAGTAGCTTGGCTAAAATTGTCAGCGTCCTGAGCCGCGTAGAAATAGCCGGCTGGAGCGGTCATTTCTCGGTTCAGCCATCCGACAGTGCCAGCGATCGCCCGCTCAATTGCGGGTTCCTGGACGCCAGCTTGCCAGAGCCGAGCCAAGAATTCAATAATTTGACCGTTGTCGTAGAGCATTTTCTCGAAGTGGGGCACCGTCCAACTGGCATCGACGGTGTAGCGATGAAAGCCACCGCCGACATGGTCATAAATCCCACCCAAGCTTAAATCCAGCCCCCGCTGGGCGCAGGCGCTCAAAGCGTCATACTCTGAATCATTGTCAAACTGACTGCCGTGCAGCGCCATTTGAGCATAGGGGATCATCGGGAAATTTGGCCCTTGCGGAGTGGCCGCAACCACGGCTGTATTCCGCTCTAGCCCCCGCAGCAGTAAGTCTGGACTCAGGTCTTGGCTGGGCTGAAATTGACTAGAAGCGCGCAGATAGCCCAACAGCTTATCTTTTTGCTCACTCAGTTGCCCTTGTTCTGTGCGATAAAAATTATCAAGAGCTTGGAGCAACTGCAAAAATCCTGGTCGCCCATAGCGGGGCTGGACTGGAAAATAAGTGCCGCCATAGAAGGGCACCCGATCGCCCGGCGTTAAAAATACATTTAGCGGCCAGCCGCCTTGCCCAGTCATGATTTGCAAGGACTGCATATAGATACTGTCCAGGTCTGGGCGCTCTTCCCGATCAACTTTAATTGGCAAGAAATGCGCGTTCATGTAGTCGGCAATCGCTAGGTCAGAAAACGCTTCGCCTTCCATCACCGTGCACCAGTGGCAACTGGAATAGCCGATCGACAGAAAAATCGGTTTATCCTCTCGCGCGGCTGTCTCTAGAGCCTGATCACACCACGCCCACCAATCAATTGGATTTTCAGCGTGCTTCCGCAAATAGAGACTTGGCGATTGGGCAAGGCGATTCGTCATAATGCAGAGCGACCAGATTTACCCCTAGTCTATCGATTCCGAGCGGTCTACTTCCTCATTGCGACTTTGGTTTGAGCAGAGAGCGTTTTGCCTCCCAAACCCCATTTAGTCGGCCTCAACAGCGCGCTCTCGATCATGCATGGCATTGACAATTTGCTCTCAAATTGAAAGAATTATATAACTTTGCACAACTCTCAGATGCATCTAATTGCAATCAGCAAATTACGCCAAGCAGCAGCTCAGTTTCCAGATGTTGCAGGACAAATCGAAGACTGGTATCAGGTTGTCAAATCCGCAGATTGGCAAAACTTAACTGAAGTCAGACAAACTTATAGTTCTGCTGAAGCGGTTAGAACTTTCACTGTCTTCAACATCAAAGGCAATAGCTACCGGCTAATTGTAGCGATCGACTATACAAAACAAACTATTTTCTTCAAATACTTCTTAACCCATGCTCAATACGACAAGGATGACTGGAAAAATGACCCTTACTTTTAACCCTGATGTCTATGCCAATCTCCTGTCTGAAGTCTTGCCTCAAGCAATTACAACTGAAGCAGAGAATGAAAAAGCACTGGCCAGACTGGAATCTTTGCTCCAAAAAGAAAGCCTCAGCCCCGAAGAAGATCGGCTATACGACTTGCTTCTAGTTTTGGTTGAGCAGTTTGAGCAAGCAAACTATCCGCTTCAGACCCATTCGACCCCACTCAGCAGATTGCTGCATCTGATGGAGTCTAACCATCTGAAGCAGACTGACTTGCTGGATGTGTTTGGTTCGAGTGGGATTGTCTCCGAAGTCATCAATGGTAAACGTGAGATCAGTAAGACCCATGCCCAAAAGTTAGGCAAACGATTTAATGTCTCACCCGCATTATTTTTGGTTTAAGCTCAACAAATTACGCTGAAAGTTATCCTGATTGACTGAACGGGAATATTTTTGAGTTAGAGCACACAGACCAAAACTTATTCTGGCTGAAGAATGTCTTTCAGTTTAACCAAACCGAGTCGGATCCGGGTTTTAACGGTGCCAAGGGGCTGCCCCGTTTGGGCGGCAATTTCTTTGTGGGTCAAACCTTGAAAATAGGCTAAAACCAAAACTTGCTGTTGTTCCGCAGGCAGTTGCCCGATCGCCGCTTGGACAATCTCGCGCCGCTCCGTGATCATCAGCGATTCTTCCGGTTTATTGTCGGTGGTTGGCTCCGCGATCGCCGCATTTTCAGAGGCTTCGACTGCGCGGGCTGACCGTTTGAGCGATCGCAAGCGATCCAGAGCGCGGCTGCGCGCCAGCAGGCACAACCAAGCATCAACCCGCCCGCGCTTGAGGTCGTAGCGATCGGCGGTGCGCCAAACCTGAGCAAACACGTCCAGGACAACTTCCTCTGCCTCTTCAACGGAGCCAAGAATCCGGTAAGCCAGGGTATAAACCAGCCGGGCATAGCGATCGTAAAGCAGCGAAAATGCCGTCTGATCCTGCTGGGCAATTTTGGCTACAATCAGCGACTCATCTTGGTTGGGCAAATTGGTCATACCGCCTTAAAGATTACATCCAGCAGCTATTTTTTGAAACCCTTGCTCCGCAAGAATTTCAAAAAATAGTTGATCTAGAACCGATTGAAATTGGTGTCACTCTCAGGAAAGCAGTTGGCCATAGATTTTACCGCCAAAATGCTCCCCGCTTAGGCAGTGACTGGCGGGATCAGACTAGGGCGATTGAGCAAGCCGTACTCTAAGCCTTCTGCCACTGCTTGGTAAGACGCCTCAATGATATTGGGAGAAACACCCACCGTTGTCCAGCGATCGCGCCCATTGCTGGACTCTACCAAGACTCTGGTTGTGGCGGCCGTGCCGGTACAGCTATTTAAAATCCGTACTTTGTAATCCGTCAGATGAAACTGAGCAATCACCGGATAAAACGTGACTAAGGCTTTCCGCAGGGCTGCATCTAAGGCCGAAACGGGGCCATTGCCCTCGGCGGCAGTTAGCATTTCCTGCTGGTTAACCGACACTTTCACCGTTGCTAGGGCGTGGCTGCTCAGAATGTCGCTATTAAGGGCAGAATCAGTCCGGCAAAACACATCAAACCCATTCAGTTGAAACAGGCGCTGGCGCTGACCTAGGGCTTCTCGCATCAGCAGCTCAAAACTTGCTTCGGCGGCTTCAAACTGGTAGCCTTCACTTTCTAGCACCTTCAGACGGTGCAGAATTTGCCGACAGGCCGGGTTTTGCTTGTCTAAGCTGATCCCGAAACTGCGGGCTTTCTCTAATAGATTGCTTAAACCCGCTTGCTCAGAAATCACAATTCGACGGCTGTTGCCAACCAAATCTGGCGCAATGTGCTCATAGGTGAAGGGATTGCGCTGGACAGCGCTGACATGGATGCCTCCCTTGTGGGCAAAGGCAGACAGACCAACAAAGGGGGCATGGTCATCGGGGGCCAGGTTAACAATTTCGCTAATCAACCGACTTGATTCAGTCAGGTTAGCCAGTTGCTCCGGCTGCACACAGGCATAGCCCAACTTCAATTGCAGGTTAGGAATCAGGGTGCACAGGTTAGCATTGCCGCAGCGCTCACCATAGCCGTTGATCGTACCCTGCACCATCTGCACCCCTGCCTGGACAGCAGCAAGGGCATTCGCCACAGCCGTGCCAGAGTCATTGTGGGTGTGAATGCCCCACTTGATGCCTGGCCGATCGCACTGCTGAATCACGGCTTGAACAATTTGGCGCACTACGTCAGGGAGAGTCCCGCCATTTGTATCGCAGAGGGTGATCCACTCTGCCCCAGCGGCGATCGCCACGCTTAGCGTCTCTAGGGCATAGCTGGAGTTATGCTTGAACCCGTCAAACCAGTGTTCAGCGTCATAAATCACCCGTCGCTGCTGTGCCCGCAAATAGCTGAGGGTATCCGCAATCATCGCCAAGTTTTCGTCCTGGCTGGTTTTTAACCCCTCAGTCACATGCAAATCCCAGGATTTGCCAAACACAGTTACCCAGCGGGTGCCGGCCGCCAGAATCGGTTGCAGCATTGGGTCATCGGCCGCTGCCATCCCAGGGCGGCGCGTGGCGCAAAAGGCGACAACTTCAGCTTGATTAAGCGGATTTTCCTGGAGATGCCAGAAAAACTGGACATCCTTCGGATTCGCTCCCGGCCAGCCGCCTTCAATAAACGGAATCCCCAGCCGATCAAGCTGGCGAGCAATCCGCAGCTTATCTTCTAAAGAAAGAGATAAGCCTTCCCGCTGGGCCCCATCTCGGAGCGTGGTGTCATAAATCCACAGCCTTGGCTCAGAATGCATGGGGTGCTGCAACTAGGGAGTTTCGTAATCGGGTGCGTAGGTTTGCAGCAGCGCACTCACCTGGGTCAGCACTTCCTTGCCGGAAGTCTTACTGATTGCTTCCCGCTCTGGGAAGAACTCTGGCTGGTCAAGGTTGCGATCAATGGCTTCTTGCACCTGTTTGCTAATTAGATCATTCAGCTCTTCTTGGGCTCGCATCCGCTGATAGTTAGCGCCTTCCTCAGTCGTGGCATACAGGGGCGGCAAGCGGTTGAGGGCGTAAGCAGCAATATCGCCTAAATCGAGCGTGCGATCGCTTTCCGACTCGATCGCAGCCACGCGGGTAATCGCTTCCGTCAAGACTAATTCTTCCATCACGTTGATAAACTGTTTGCGTGGTACAGCCACCACTTGCCCAGTCAACAATGCCCCCATCAAGCGATCTAGCGCCATGTATTCTTCCACCGACAGTTCGGCGGCACTGTCGCAAATGCGCCCTACCTCTGCTTCCATCGTTGGAGTCAGATAGCCGTTCGCCAGCGCTAGTTCGACAATTTCTTCAATGCCCATAATTTTAATTCGCTTGCTTACCTGCGTGAAATAACACACCTAACATAGTTTGCCCCAAATCGCCCGCATAAAGTGAACAATTTAATTATAAAGATGACAAAATACGGGCACGAGTTTGCTGACCAACAATGCCTTGACTAGACAATAAGATTTTTAGGATGATCAACAATCATCAGCCTTACTCCCAGCCTTGGGCGAGCCAAGATCTTGGGTTGACAGATTGACCGCCCACGTAGAGTCCCCAGTGCAGGTGGGGACCCGTAGTTGCTCCGGTCGAGCCAACGGTGCCAATCACCTGGCCTGCCTGCACCAACTCCCCTTGCTTAACCTTGATTTTGCTCAGGTGCAGGTAAACGGTTAACACTCCCTGACCATGATCAATCCCAACCACATTGCCGTGGACGTAGAAGCCTTGGGATTCAAAGCCAACAATCCCAACTTTGCCTGCGGCGGCTGCCAAGACAGCCGAACCGGTTGGGCCAGCATAATCGAGTCCGCGGTGGTAATAGTCTTTGGCAAACACCCCGTTGTAGTAGCGGCGGACACCGTAGCCCGTGGTTTGCGGCCCAGCATTGGGGCGGCGAAACGGGCCTTGCCAAAACTTTTGCGGCGTGACCGTGGTCTTGAAGGCATCCATGCGGTCAAATTCCATTTCGCTCAGGTTTTTATCTTTGCTGGGCGGTAGCCAAATCCGCTGCACCGGAAACTGGCGATCGCTGACCCAAAGCACCATATTGCGAGTTTCGTCGCCGCTTTTGACCACAAGCGATCGCCGCCCGCTCGCTTGCAGCGGGGTTGTTGGCACAAAAGCCCGCCAGCGATTGGGGCCAATCGCAAAGGTCGAAAAAGCTTTGCCGTCTACCTGCACGACTGGGGGCGTACTCGCCTGAACAGCGATCGCCAAGGTATCTCCGAGAGCAGGCTTCGCGGGTTGAACGCTCACCGTTAAGGACTGCCCCGCTGGCTGAGATTGAGCGGCGGGCACGATAATGCTGACGAAGCCAGTTAGGACGGCTGAGCAAAACAGAGTGGAACGAAACACCATAGTTGAGAGAACTTAAGCTAGTAAACAATCCAGACTTTCGACGCTAGAAGACTGCCCAATTCAATTTAGAGCAGCACAGAATTGGTACATGAATGTTCAACTTAAGCTAACGGAACTTTAATTTCAACCGCCGATTCAACGGTTGAGCCAAGTTGGATCAGCAGCATTGTGCGCTACTATTTGCATAATGCGGCTCTCACTGAAACCAAATTAGGTTTAATTAGTCATTGTTTCTCAGGTTTTTCTGAGTTTTAGCGAACGTGTCGTCCGATCAACAGTCTGCCAACTCGCTTCCGCCAGAGATGTCGGAGAGTGCTCCTGATCCTAGGACTGCGTTTCAGAATGATGGCGCCAGCTCTTTATCACACGCACCAGAGCCAACGCTGATTGATCCTGAAGTAGCGACGGCAAGTCCTGCATCGGCTGAATCGCCGCGGCGCTCTTGGCCGGGCAAAAAGCTTTGGCATTCTTTAGAGCAACGTCCTTGGGCCTTGCCGCTGATTATTTCTGGTGGGCTAGGGGCAATTTCGATTTTTAGTATTTTGAGCCTGCCGCCAGCCGTTAATTGCAAAGCGCTACCCCTGACGGCTGCTGACTCTGAGCGCTTGTTTTGTGCAGACCAAGCCGGTCGGCAAGGCAACTTACCAGAGTTGCTGAAAGGCTTAAAGCTGATTAGCACTTGGCCAGAGAGTCATTCTTTGCACGGTCAGGCAGAGAGCCTAGTCCAGAGGTGGTCTGGCTCAATTTTACTGGCGGCTCGGCAGAAGCTAAATCAGGGGGATTTGAAAGGAGCGATCGAGCTAGCTCGCAGCATTCCGACCTCGACCAAAGCCTACGCCGACGCTCAGGCTTTCTTGACTAGCTTGGATGCTGATGTCAAACAAGGTAAAGGAATAGACGAAGAAGTCCAGACCGCAATTAAGAATCAAGACTGGCAGCAAGCAACCGAACAAGCCAAGGCGCTGGGGCAGCTAGGAAGTGAGTATTGGCAGGCAAAAGCAGGCAAACTATTAGAGCAAATTTCAGTTGAAAAGCTAGCCTGGGGCAAATTGCAGGACGCTGAAGATATTGCAGTTCGTAGCTCTGCCGATCGCCTAATTCGAGCGATTGAACTCGCGAGCCAAATTCAAACCAATACCTATGCCTATGCTGAGGCCAAGCAAGCCTTGGAAGGCTGGAGCCAAGATTTATTAGCGATCGCCGAAGAAAAACAGGCCGCAGGCGACTTTGCGGGCGCGCTGGCCCTGGTTGAGAAAATTGCGCCTGGATCATCGGCCGCCGTTAACTCGAAAGACCTGGCCTTATTAGGTAAAGCGCAAACCGCAGCTCAGCAAGATACGTTTTTAGGGTATTTAGAGGCTTGGGCCTTAGCAGAGCAAATTCCCGCTAATACCCCTCTACGCAGTCGGGCGGAGAGCCAGTTAAAAGCATGGCAAGCCCAGATGCAGAATCTGAGCCAGATTGGGCTGGCCCAGGAACTTGCCAGCAGCCATCAGCAACTGGGATATCAATTGGCGATCGACCAAGTGGCGGCAATTGACCAAGAGCAGCCTCGCCATCAACAAGCAGCTTCCCTGGGGCAAGACTGGCAGCAGCAGGTGACGCGCTTAAAAGACCAACCCCTCTTATTGGCCGCAGTTAGCTTGGCAGAACAAAAACAAGTTGAAGCCGCTTTGCAGGTGGCAGAGGGCATTGCCGATCAGAGTCTCTACGACCAAGCAATGGAGGAGATTCGACCCTGGCAAGCAGAAGCAGAAGCAGGCGCTGATCGCCCGATCTTGGAACGAGCCAGAGAGTTAGCCAGTCAGGGGCAATTAACGGCGGCGATCGCCATGGCGGCCAAAATTGAGCCTGGTCGGGCCCTCTATCAAGAAGCGCAGGATGCAATCTCGGCTTGGCTAGAAGAACGGGATGGCCCGAAAGAGACTGTTCCGGTCGAAACGCCTAGCCCAGAACCAACTGAAACTTCATCTCCAGAAGCGTCTGAAGAACCCGAAATTATTAATCCTGAGCCAGAGCCAACCCCCTACACTCCTCCCGACAGCCCGCCGCCAGAGCCAGCCCCGCTGCCGAGTCCATCGCCGGAAGCCGTAACCCCGCCGCCAGAGACTCCGTTTGAACTGCCGCCCCCCTCAGAAGAGCCGGAACCGGAACCATCCCCCAGCCCTCCCTTTCCCCAGGGGCCCCGGCCGTAATTAATCTGGGTAAGCCTAAAGCTAGGCAGGGCTGCTATACCAGTAGAGAGATCAAATCAACTTAAATTAACGGCTAAATGGCCTGCATGAGTAAACTGATTCTGTTTTGGCATCGGCGCGATTTGCGGATTACTGACAATGTAGGCTTGGCGGCGGCTCGCGATCGCACGGCCAAGCTGGTGGGGGTGTTTTGTCTTGACCCGAAGATTTTGCAGCAAGACACGATCGCTCCAGCCAGAGTTACCTACATGATCGGCTGCCTGCAAGACCTCCAGAATTGCTACAGCCAAGTCGGCAGCCAGCTTTTAATTCTGCACGCTGATCCAGTCCAGGGTATTCCAGCCTTGGCCCAAGCTTTAGAGGCTGAAGCCGTGTTTTGGAACTTGGATGTTGAACCCTATGCTCAACAGCGCGACCAGTCTGTGCAGACGGCGCTGCAACAGCAGGGCATACTGTTCCAAACCTGCTGGGATCAGTTACTCCATGCCCCTGAGCAAATCCGCACTGGAGCCGGAGAAACTTACACGGTTTACACTCCCTTTTGGCGGAATTGGATTAACCAGGATAAGCCCAAACCGGCGGCGGACTTGACCTCAGCTACCGGCTTAACCGCGCAGGAACAGCAAATCGCCCAGCAAGCCGGAGCCGTTTTGCTACCGACAGCCCCAGCCTTGGGCTTTGATTGGCAGAACCCTTTGTTTTTGGCCGCCGGGGCAACCGCCGCTCAACAGCAGCTAGCGGCATTTTGTCAGCAAGCGATTCAAGCCTATGCCGTCCAGCGCAATTTTCCGGCCGAACCAGGCACCTCCAGGCTGAGCGCCGCCCTCAAATTTGGGGCGATCGGGATTCGGACGGTTTGGGCCGCCACCCAGACCGCTTGGGGCGAAGGCCGCAGCGACGAGGCACGGGAGAGTATTCAAACCTGGCAAAAAGAACTGGCCTGGCGAGAGTTTTATCAGCACGTCATGTACAAGTTTCCTGAACTGGCGATCGGCGCTTACCGCAGCCCCTTCAAAACCTTTCCCTGGAAAAATGATCAGAAGGAGTTTCAGGCCTGGTGCGAGGGCAAAACTGGCTACCCGATCGTGGATGCCGCCATGCGCCAAATGAACGAAACAGGCTGGATGCACAACCGCTGCCGGATGATTGTGGCTAGCTTTCTGACCAAAGATTTAATTATCAACCCGCAGTGGGGTGAAAAATACTTCATGCAGCGGCTAATCGATGGCGATTTATCTGCCAATAATGGCGGCTGGCAGTGGAGCGCTTCCAGCGGCATGGACCCGAAACCGCTGCGGATTTTCAACCCCGCTAGCCAAACCCAAAAGTTTGACCCAGAAGCAGAGTACATTCGCCAGTGGGTGACAGAACTAAGCCGGGTTGAGACTGAGTATCTGGTGTCTGGCAAAATTTCGGCTAGCGATCGCAAAGCTTGCGGCTACCCAGCCCCAATTGTCGATCATAGCCAGCAGCAGCGAGCGTTCAAGCAGCTTTACCAGCAGCAAAAGCAAGATGCTCAACTCAGCCTAAATCTTTAGTTCATCTCAACTGCGGCAAATCTGAGGACAACCGATGTTTCATCCCCAACGCATTGCTCCCCAACCCGGCCAAGAATCTGTCTGGGATTACCCTCGCCCCCCCCGCTTAGAGCCAACCCGCAAGCGACTGCAAATTGTTTTTAACGGCGAAGCGATCGCGGATACCACTCAGGGCTACCGGGTGCTCGAAACCAGCCATCCGCCGGTCTATTACATCCCGCCAGCCGATATTCGGCCGGAATTTTTGCAGCCCTCCAGTCGCCACAGCTTTTGTGAATTTAAGGGCAGCGCCACTTACTGGACAGTCCAAGTTGGAGCCAAAACCGCCACCGATGTCGCTTGGAGCTACGACGCACCAACGGGCGACTTTGCCCCAATTCAAGGCTATCTGGCTTTTTACGCCGATCGGATGGATGAGTGCTATGTCGATGGCGAACGAGTCATCCCCCAACCGGGCAACTTTTACGGCGGCTGGATTACCGCCGATATTGTTGGCCCCTTCAAGGGTGGGCCCGGCAGTTGGGGCTGGTAATGCGGTAATGCAGCTATTTGCTCACACCGCTGGGGCGGGCTTCCCGATTCTGTGCTTACACGGACATCCCGGCTCTGGAGCCTGCTTTGAAGTCTTGACCCAGCATCTTGCCCAGCGATTTTTTACGCTTGCGCCTGACCTGCGGGGCTATGGTCAGAGTCGGGCCCAGGGTGAATTTGCCATGCTGACCCACCTAGATGACCTAGAAAACTTGCTCGATCAGTACCAAATCGATCGCTGTTTGGTAATCGGCTGGTCTTTGGGTGGCATTTTGGGGCTAGAACTGGCTTTAAGACTGCCAGCCCGGATTAACGGTTTGGTTTTAATTGCCACAGCCGCCCGCCCCTCCGGCGACCATCCGCCGATTTCTTGGCAGGATAATCTTTACACTGGGATTGCTTCGCTGCTGAACTGGGTGCGCCCCGGCTGGCAGTGGAACATTGATGCATTTGGGCGGCGATCGCTCTACCGCTATTTAGTTCAGCGCCACACGCCTCAGACCTATCGCTATCTAGCCACCTATGCCCTGCCTGCCTACCTGCAAACTTCTAAGGCAGCCGAGCGGGCTTTATTCACAGCGATTCGGCAAGGCTATAATCGCCTACCGAACTTAGCTCAAATCCAGTGCCCCTGTTTAGTGATGGCTGGAGAGCAAGACCGACACATCAACGCCACGGCCAGCCGTGCCACCGCTGAACATTTAGCCAAAAGCACCTGGATTTGCTATCCGAACACAGCTCATCTTTTTCCCTGGGAAATTCCGCAGCAAGTCCTGATAGATATTGACCAGTGGTTAAACCTCCATCCCCAAGCCAAGAGTAATATTGGTGCCTTAGAGTAAAGGCATAACTTTGAACTTGAACGCTTTTCCTCCAAGCTCAAAGTTATGCCAGAAATCGTCTTAGCAATCGGTTGCAGTTTGAAATCCTGTTAAGGTAAGTGCTCCAAACGATAACTCTGTTGATGTTAACCTGACGGATCGCAATTGCCTTCACAGAATGCCAAACATTTATTGGCTTTCTCTTAACTACTTCAGCTTGCGCTTAACGAAGGTAACAAGTTGAGTCACTGCTTTCTTGAGGCTGTCAATTTCAGCCTGCATTTGCTCGACTTGAGCGCGCAATGCGGCAACTTCAGCCGCATCTGCACCACTGCCAACACCTTCTGGAGCGGCACCGTCTAAGCGAGGCAATTTTGATTTCGCGATCGCAACTTTAATTGCGTCTTGCAGCTCAGCCTTTTCAAACGGCTTTTCAATAAACTCAAAGTACTCAAAGGGTTCCTGCAATTTGTCTGTGACTTCTTCTTTGCGTCCAGACATAATTACGAGCGGAATTGCCTGCAAGTCGCGCTGTTGCTGAAGCTCTTGAAAGACTTCCCAACCGCTCATTTTGGGCAGCAGAAAATCTAACATGATTAAATTCGGGCGTTCTTGACGAATTAAATTGATGCCCTCAATGCCATCTTTAGCTTCCAGGACTTCAAAATCTCCTTCCGGCAGCATATCGCGGACGCGCATCCGAATCACTTTGCTGTCGTCAATCACAAGGATTTTATGGCCAATCACAGCGTAGCCCCCAAGGTTTTCATGCAAGGTTTAGTATATCAGTCTTAAAAATTAATAGCATTGTAAACCGTCAGGTGAGATCCGTGGTTTCCGCACAATTGCGATCGCTTAACCCGCAAGCAGGATCGGATTTCTCGGATGCCAAAGTCTAAGCATTAAGCACAACTTCAACTTCACTGATCACAAATTAATTTAACGGAGTCCGTCTTGACCGATTGTGCAAACGCAATTTGAAATTACTGGCGGCGCTTAGAATAATAGCCAGCGCTGATTTAACTTGAATCTTCATGACTGCTTCTTCAACTGGATCGCCTGGATCGCCGCGATCGCAAGCTGAGCGGCTGCCCAACTGGCTTCGCCCCTCGATCGGGACGGCTAGCCAAATTTCTACCGTCCAGCAAATTATTAAAAAGCACCAAATCCACACAATCTGTGAAGAAGGGCGATGTCCAAATCGGGCCGAATGCTATGCCCAGCAGACGGCCACGTTTTTGCTGATGGGGCCCGTTTGCACTCGCTCCTGCGGATTTTGTCAGGTTGATAAAGGTCATGCGCCTCAGCCCCTTGACCCCCAAGAGCCACAAAAGGTGGCTGATGCCGTCCGCCTGCTGAATTTGAAATATGTCGTTTTAACCTCAGTCGCCCGCGATGACTTGCCCGACCAAGGAGTAGGCTGGTTTGTGGCGACAATGGAGGCCATTCGCGAGGTTAACCCAGAAACGCAAATCGAGGTCTTAACGCCAGATTTTTACGGCGAAACGGCTCGGATTGCGACGCTGGTTGCAGCCAAACCCGTCTGCTACAACCACAATTTAGAAACCGTGCGCCGCCTCCAGGGCCCCGTCCGCCGGGGAGCAAAGTACGAGCGATCGCTGTTAGTGCTCCAAACCGTCAAAGCCCTTGACCCAGCGATCGCGACCAAATCGGGCTTGATGCTGGGACTGGGGGAAACAGAAGCAGAAATTCTAGAGACTCTAGCTGACCTAAGAGCGGTTGGCTGCGATCGCCTCACCTTAGGACAATATTTGCGCCCTTCTTTGCAGCATCTGCCCGTAGAAAAATATTGGACACCAGCAGAATTCGACCGCTTAGGGGCGATCGCTCGTCAAATCGGCTTTCGTCAGGTTCGATCTGGCCCCTTAGTCCGCAGTTCCTATCATGCGGGAGCACAGGACTGAGCCGCTTTTGAGCCTTGCTCAGAGTTTTGTCGAGGCCAGCCCAGAGGGTGCTAGGATTACTCTCAAGTCGGCGACTGCCGCTGCATCTCAATCAAAATTTTGTTAGGAGTTCTTCACCTATGACGGCTAAAACCAGCAAACCTACTGCCAAGCCTAACTATACTTTTCGGGCTTCCTGGGCCGCTCTGCTGTTGGGCATTAACTTTCTTGTTGCTGCCTATTACTTCGGTTTTCTGAAGTAGAGTTTGGGCTAAAAATCTAACACCGTAGGGTCTTACCCCTAATTAAATCATCCAGGTCATTTTGTGGGCGCTGTGCCGCTCAGAAAGTAACCTGGATTTTGCCTATTTTAGGAATCTGAAGGATTTGGCTGTGGCCAAAGCAACCAAAGTCCCATCGTAGCAAAACCGATCGCCGCGATCGCTTTGAGCAAGTAAGTGGGCAGCACCTGCGAGACACCTTGGCCCAGTAGCACCCCCAAAAAGCTAGTAAAAACTAACCCAGCCGCAATCCCCAAAAACGCAATCCGGGGCGATCGGGCATTGCCGCCTAAGGTAATCGCCGCCAGTTGGCTTTTATCACCCAACTCCGACAGAAATACCATCACAAAACTCAGTCCTAACAGTCGCCAATCCATAAATTTGTTTCGCTAAAATTTTCTGTTCTAAGAGATAGAAAAGGCAGAAGGAGGAAGGCAGGGGGCAGAAGGCGAAGATAGAGGCATTCTTTCCATCTGCCTTCTGCCTTCTTTTAAAGATGAACTACATCCCATAGCAGCCAAACCGAAATTAAAACCAAACTGGCTCCGGTGGCTGTTTGCAAAGTTTGGGGCGAAAGTCGATTCGCTAACCAGCGCCCCAGCAATACCCCGACTAAACTCGTCGCGACCAAAGCTGAAGCCGCCCCCGCAAACACGACCCACGGCGATTTAGACTCAGCCACCATGAGCAGCGTGGCCAGTTGAGTTTTATCGCCCAGTTCGGCCAAAAAAACGGTGAAGAAAGCAGTAAAAAACTCCCGCCAAGGATAAATTTTAGGTGAGCTGATTGGCACAGAATCTACGTTGGCTTGTTCGGAAGAGTGACCGAGGGCTACTTTCACAATCTATTCATAATTAAGGTGTTTTCATTCTAAAGCGAGTTGGATTTAAGAGCTAAAAGTAGAAGACATTCGTTGAGATTGACCTTCTGCCTTCTTCCTTTTAACCTCTGCTTGCCATCAAAAATTGACGAGCCAAGAAAAAGCTGCTGATTGACTTGGCATCGATCGCCTCTCCCTGTAAAACAGCCGCTTCAAATTCGGCCGGCGTCATCAACACGGTTTCGATGTCTTCATCTTCGTCTTGGGCGGGTGGAGTCTCTAGCAATTCTAGGTCTTCTGCCAAAAAGGCATAAATAATTTCATCGGAGTAGCCAGGAGCGAGTAAAAATTGCCCCAGCGATCGCCAGCGGTGGGCCCGATAGCCGGTTTCTTCTTCAATTTCGCGCCGAATGGTCGCCTCTGGGGCTTCTCCAACTTCTAAGGTGCCGGCCGGAAATTCTAAAATCCGTCCGGCGGCAGCAAATCGATATTGCCGCACTAAGACCAGTTTGCCTTCAGCAGTCACGGGGATGGCTAGCGCCCCGCCGGGATGCCGAATGCAAGACCACTCGCCCTCTGCCCCATTTGGCAAGCGCAAGCGCTGGGTTTCAAAGCTAAACTTGCGGCTGCGATAAAAAAGCTGGGTTTGCAGCACTTCGGCCGGTTCAGAGTTAAGCAGCATGGGGTCATTAATTAGGGCACTGTCGAATTCCTGACCAGTTTACCCTGCTGGCTAAATCAGCGATCGCTAATCCGGTCACAGGCTCAATCGAATCCGGGGCAATTTCGGCCAGCGGCACTAGCACAAACGCCCGTTCCCGCAGCCGAGGATGCGGTAGATCTAGGGTTGGAGTTGAGAGGATTTGATCGGCGTACAGCAGCAGGTCTAAATCCAGCGATCGCGCCCCCCAGCGTTCCGTTCTAACCCGCCCAAACTGGCTTTCGACCGTCAGCAAAATATCCAGCAAACTCAGGGGCGAATGGGTGGTTTGGAGCAGGGCGCAGCCGTTCAAATAATCGGGCTGCGGTGGGCCAATCGGCTGAGTTCGATACCAGTGCGATCGGGCTAAGACTTGAATCCCAGCAGTCGCGTTGAGTGCAGACACAGCCGCAGCCAGGATCGCCCTAGAATCACCTAGGTTACTGCCCAACCCGATCGCGGCGATCGCAGGATCATTGCCAAGCTGATGCATGAGTGGAGTGGCCGCGCTATATACTGTTAACGAATAGGGATATTAGCAAAAGCGATCGCTCTTGCTGATAGCGTACCGACAAAGATTAGAACCTTCGTGTACTGCTTCTGACTCATAACTTAACTTTGAGTCTGACTGGCTAAAGCTGTGGATTTGAAACAAATATTTAAAACTTCTACCCCTGTGATTGGCGTAGTGCATCTTTTGCCCTTACCCACGTCGCCCCGTTGGTCGGGTAGCCTGAAAGCCGTGATTGACCGGGCAGAACAGGAAGCGGCAGCCCTGGCGGCCGGTGGCGTTGATGGGCTAATTGTTGAAAACTTTTTTGATGCTCCCTTCACCAAAGAGCAGGTTGATCCGGCCGTTGTGAGCGCGATGAGCTTAGTCGTGCAGCGAGTGATGAACTTGGTGATGCTGCCGGTTGGGATCAATGTGTTGCGAAATGATGCGCGGAGCGCCTTGGCGATCGCCGCCTGCACGGGTGCTAAGTTTATTCGGGTGAATGTGCTGACTGGGGTGATGGCTACGGATCAAGGCCTGATTGAAGGGCAAGCCCACCAAATTTTGCGCTATCGGCGGGAGCTGGGCTGCGACATTAAAATTTTGGCGGATGTCTTGGTCAAACACGCCCGTCCCTTGGGTGCCCCTAACCTAACCACCGCCGTCCGCGAAACGATTGAACGCGGCTTGGCGGATGGCGTGATTCTGTCTGGTTGGGCGACAGGTAGCCCGCCTAACCTAGAAGACTTAGAGCTAGCCACAGATGCAGCCAAAGGTGTGCCCGTGTTTATTGGCAGTGGAGCCGACTGGGAGAACATTCCCAGCCTGATCCAATTTGCGAATGGCGTCATTGTTTCTAGCTCTCTGAAGCGGCATGGCAAGATTGAGCAGCCCGTTGATCCAATTCGAGTCAGTCGGTTTGTGGAATCTGTTCGCCGCTGTACCTCTGAAGCGCCTGAGCAAACCCCAAGGTCTTCGGTCAAGGTACATGGTCAGTAGTTAGAATTTTGGTGTCATTCAACCACTGAGAAGCTTATGAGCCGTCGCCGTTCTACTCCTACGATTCATCGTTGGTCGCGCCCCCTCATTGGCGGTATTGCTTTGCTGGGAGCGGTCTTAACCGCCTACCTGACGATTTCGCATCAACTGGGGAAAGGGGTAGCTTGCCCAACCGAAGGCTGTGATATTGTCCTCAACAGCCCCTATGCAACCGTGTTTGGATTGCCCTTATCGCTGTTTGGGTTTGTCGCCTACGCTGGCATGGCGATTCTGGCAGTGACGCCTCTCTGGGTGAATAATCCTGAGCAAAAAGAACTGCGGCAAAAACTAGAGAGCTGGAGTTGGCTGCTGCTGTTTGCCGGGGCGATCGCCATGACGGTGTTTAGCGGCTACCTGATGTATTTGCTGTCTGCTCAGATCAAGGTGCTTTGCCTGTACTGCATTGCTTCTGCCTGTTTTAGCGTCTTGATGCTGGTGTTAACTATCGTTGGGCGCGATTGGCCGGATGTCGGTAATTTAGTCTTTACAGCGATCGTGGTCGGGATTGTGACGCTGGTTGGCACATTGGGCATTTATGGGATTAGCACGGGCAACACTGGCTCTAGCGGCCCAGGGATCAACGTTACCACCAACTCGACTGCGGCTGAAATTGGTTTGGCTCAGCATTTAAATCAAATTGGGGCCAAAATGTATGGCGCTTACTGGTGCTCGCACTGCCTTGACCAAAAGCAACTGTTTGGCAAACAAGCCGTCAAGCAAATTCCCTACGTTGAATGCGACCCGAACGGGGCCAATCCTCAGCCGGAAGCTTGCCAAGCTGCCAAGATTCAAAGTTACCCGACCTGGGAAATTAATGGCCAGTTCTACAAGGGCGCTCAACCGCTGCCAGAATTAGCCAAGATTTCTAGCTATCAAGGCTCGAAAGATTTCCAGAATCAGCTTTAGAGGCTTTCACCACAGGCTTTAGGTGACAAACATCACCAGGAACTTCTAGCGCTATCACCGAATCTTTCTAGCTAAAAGGGCACTATCTAGAAAGAGAGAGATAGAGGTTAGACAAAGCTTATGGAACGCCTACTTTACGCAATGATTATCACCACGTTTGCTGCCCTTGGCTCTGGTTATTTAAATCCGGTTGCCACGGCTCCTCAGACGGCTCCTGGGGCGGAAGCTTTCCATATTGACCATCCTCAAACTATTATTCCTGCTGCGACTCAGTCGATCTGAAAGTAGGCGATCGCCCAACCTCTAATGGGTTGAGCATTTCAGACTTGAGTGTTTCTTGTTGAGCTGTTCGTGTGTTCTTTAAGTCCGGCTTGTTGTGTGTTCGTGTATAGTTAGACCCTATAAAATCGTGGCGACTGTCTCTCTCAGTCAAAGTGAGAATCATCCCTCTCCCACGCATTACAAAATATGAATAGGTTAAAGAATGCCGTTTCTTCTGGAGCGGCATTTTTTAATTGACTTGGCATGGCGACAAACGGCTACAAACAGAGCTGAAAGTGAGCCAACGCTTCTAGAATTCCCCAAGCATAGGCCGACCTGGCCCGATGATGGTAGGGATAAGCGTTGGAGCGATGCCAGTCTAGCAGTTCAGGCTGAGCGTTACTGACCATGACCCCTAAAGTTTTCTGCTCAAACAGACCAATATCATTGCCAGAGTCCCCGCAGACCAGGGTAAGTTGGGGATGGATTTGTAATTTTTGGCGCAGGTACTGCATGGCCTGCCCTTTGCCGCTGTTGCGAGGCAAAATATCTAAATCGCGATCGCTGCTAAACACAACCTGGGCCGCCAGTCCGGCGGCTGCAAGCTGATGAGCCAGCTTGGTGACGGCCGCCGGATTATGTTCAGCCTCGGCGTAGTAGCTGAGCTTCCAGGGATTCTGCGCGGCTTTGGCTTGCGGTTGAAATTCTGGGCAAGCTGCTACCAGCTCAGCGATCGCCGCTCGTTGCCAATCTTGGGAGAGATGGTCAGCCCAGGCTTGGTCAAGGAGGCTGCGCTGATAGATTTCACTGCCAACCCCAGCGACTAAATAATCTGGCTCTAGCAGGGAGGTTGTCGTGAGGGCTTGAAACTCTTGGCAGAGTTGTCTGAACGAAATCAGTGATCTGCCAGTAGCATAGATAAGATAGAAATCAGAACGAATCAGAGCTAGTTTTTGGTTGAGCGCAATCGTTGCCTCGAGATCGCCGATTAGGGTGTTATCTAGGTCTGTCACCAGCAAAAACTTTGCAGACATATCGCAGAATCGTGGTAATTAGGGCATAATTAGCGTCTTGGGTCAGACCAATGCTGCTAATCATGACAAATTTTAAGCCACTTAAGTCTGAGATAGTTGGCGCGGGACTGCGATTGAAGGGTAAAAAATCACCGTTCACTGCTCAAATTTAGGATGACTCAAGGTTAATTGTTCGCCATCTGCTCTTTTAATCACTGGGATTGCGATGCACGAAGAAACTGTAATTCAAATAGCCAAAACTCTCTTCTACGAGAAGGCCTTAGCCAAAATAGATGGCGAGTTTGTCGGGGCACTAGCAGCAATTCCTGGCAAAGCCGTCAGTAGTGACCTCAACTACAGTGAGATTTTCATTCGGGACAACGTGCCGGTGATGATCTACTTATTGATTGAAGGCAAATATGAAATTGTGCGGCGGTTTTTAGAAACCTGCCTGCGGTTACAGAGCGAGCAATTTCAAACTCGCGGCATTTTTCCAACCAGCTTTGTTGATTCAGAAGGAGGCTTGGTTGCAGATTATGGGCAACGGGCAATTGGGCGAGTCTGTTCCGTCGATGCTTCGCTGTGGTGGATGATTCTGGCTCACATCTACGTTCAGCGCACCAACGATCTGGAGTGGGCAACTTTGCCCGAAGTTCAGCTTGGGATTCAATCTTTTCTGAACTTAATTCTGCATCCTTCTTTCCGAGATTCCCCAACTCTGTTTGTGCCGGATGGAGCATTTATGATTGACCGTCCCCTCGATGTCTGGGGCAATCCGCTCGAAATTCAGGTGCTGCTGTACGGGGCCTTGCTCAGCGCCGCTGGTCTGTTGAGGCTTGATTTAGCTGCCAAGGGTTATTTGAATCAGCAAAACCAAGTCCTGAAACCGCATCTCAACGATACGGCGGCAGAGCTGCAAATTTATCAGTTAGAGTATGCGATCGCTTGGTTAGTCAGGCTGCGCTGCTACCTGCTGAAGCACTATTGGGTGAATGCCAAGGGGATTCAAATGCTGCGCCGTCGCCCGACCGAGCAGTACGGCGACGAGGTGATGAATGAGCACAACATCCAAACCGAGACGATTCCGCACTGGCTGCAAGACTGGTTGGGCGAACGGGGTGGCTATTTAATTGGCAACATTCGGACGGGGCGACCCGATTTTCGATTTTTTACGCTCGGAAATTGTTTGGGAGCGATCTTTGATGCGATTAGTCCCAACCAACAGCGATCGCTGTTTTCCCTTGTCCTGCTGAATCGCAGTTCTCTGTTTGGTCAAATGCCGCTGCGGATCTGCCACCCGCCTTTAGATGATGGGGACTGGCGCAAAAAAACGGGCTACGATCGCAAGAATTTGCCTTGGTGCTATCACAATGCTGGACACTGGCCCAGCCTGCCCTGGTTTTTTGCGGTGGCGACTTTACGCCACAAGCTGCACTACAACCAAACCCCCGCTGATAGTGCATCGATTAATGTTTTACTGCAAGACACCTATGAGGTGATGCTACAGCGATTGCCTCAGCAAAAGTGGGCAGAATACTTCGACGGCCCAACCGGGGTCTGGATTGGTCAGCAGGCCAGGCTTTACCAAACCTGGACAATTGTTGGCTTTTTGCTCGTGCATCACTTTTTAAAGGTGAATCCTGACGATGCCAATATTATGGATCTGCCGAGCCTGAAGTCTTTGTGTTCGCTCAAATTCCTATCCTACGAGCAAGAATTGGCCCGCAGCAGCTACGTCATTTAACAGCTTGGTTCAGAGACGACAGGACAAACTTTGCTATAAAACGAACGATTTTCGTCCGTCTGCTGCCACCAAATGGTTAGACAATCATGAGCACAAAACCTATTTGAGTCTCCTAACCTGCTTTTAGTTGCTCTAGCTTCTGCTTAATTAAGATTTCAACTTCTTCAAGCTCAGCATTTGAGTTTGGGAGGTCAAAAGTCTCTGGAGATGCTTCAGACGTGAAGCGGTCAATAAAAGTATGAAATGCAGCCTTATTGTCGGGATGAGTTATGACATAAGTTCTTAACTCACTTTTGGACATGGCACTAAAATCAAGATTCATTGCAAGAACCTCCAAAGACCATTGCGATAGATTTCTATCTCTAGATTATCTCCAGCTAAAACGAACAGATTGCCTGTTCGCTCATCAAGTCGGACAACGAAAATAGGAACCAATGTATTGGTCAAAGACTGGCACAGGATTACACACCTGATACTTTGTTCAGCAGTTGGCAAGATCACTATATCTCACGACCATCTAGTACCGCATTAGAATATCAGGCGGCAGAGGGCGTGAACGGGCTTAAACAAGAAATCTTTGCGGCGAATGGCTTGGGCTTCAGCGGTAGCAAGGATCTTTGAGCCACAATCAGAGAGTTGGGGCCATTCGCTACAAACTCTGGTTAGGCAACTGATAAACGTTTGACCTCTATGTTGCCAACTGTTTGCTCTGCTTGCCAGAGATCGTACTGCATTTGCTGATTGAGCCAGCTTTCAGCAGATGTATCAAAAGCTTTTCCGAAGCGAATAGCCATTTCAGGGCTAATACCTGCCCTACCGTTTAAGATAGCAGACAGAGTCTTCCGACTTACACCAAGCGCTTCGGCAGCCTCAGTGACAGTCAGATTTAAAGGTTCAATACAAAGTTCCTTCAGAACTTCACCGGGATGGGGTGGATTATGCATTTTCATCAGTGGTAGTCCTCAAGATCAACATCACAAGCATCAGCACCGTCAAAGGTAAACGTGATCCGCCAGTTTCCAGATACTCTCACTGACCAGGTTCCTTTCCGGTTCCCAGCCAGTTCATGAAGCACCAATCCAGGCAAGTTCATGTCTTGCGGTAAAGTTGCAGCATTTAGACGAGCTAGAATCATCCGAATTCGCTTAGCATGATCTGCCTGAATACCTCGTTAGACAATGCAGGAAGACCGATGAAAACTCAATTATCTGACTGCACGCAGTTCCTCTTGAATAACTCGGCGCAGTGTTTCTTCATCTAGGGGTTGCTTCACCTTTTCTAGATACTGCCGCAAAGCCTCATTTATCATAGTTTGATAACCTTTACCAGCAGAGTCACTTCGTTCTCGGAAGGTTTCTAACACATCATTATCAATATAAATTGTGATGCGAGTTTTACCTGTTTGAGGAATGACAGCACCCCGCTTGGCTTGACTAAAATCATATTCCGCTTCCATGCATATATTATATGCACAACAATAGGTTTTTATGTCTAGAAGATTGAATTTGGGCAGGTCTAACGCCTAACGAGATCTACCACGAGTGATGCTAGTTGAAGGGGGTCAACGGGTTTAGCAACATGAATTTGAAACCCAGCCTCAAGGGCCAGTTGGATCTCGGCGCTGCTAGTATAGGCAGTCAAGGCAACGGCTGGAATTTGCCCTCCAGCTTCTGGCTCTAATTGTCGGACTTGCTGGATCAACCAGTAACCATCTGCTTCTGGCATCCCAAGATCGCAAATCAGCGCGTCGTATTGATTTGGGTTGGCGTTCAGAGCGGATAGGGCTTGTCTGGCAGAGGTTACTGTCAGCACTTCCGCCCCATAGCTGTTCAGCACAAACTCAAATAGCTCACAGATATCAACTTCGTCATCCACGACTAAGATCCGCAAGCCTGACAGCACGGGATCGTCTGAACCTTCAGAAGTCACTGCTAAGGGAGTTGGCTCTAAATCGCTAGATGGGGTCAGCTCCTGAGCTAGATCTGGCAGGGGCAACCTGACGGTGAGGGTTGCTCCTTGTCCTTCCCCCAGACTCTCGGCTTGAACTGTGCCGCCGTGCAGTTCAACCAAATACCGGACGATCGCCAACCCTAGCCCTAAGCCGGCTGTCGGTTTACTGGAGCTGGAATCGCCTTGGCGAAAGCGATCAAAAATGTAGGGCAGCAAATCGGCTGAAATGCCTTGTCCGGTATCGGTAACTTGGATCTGAGCCTGTGCTGGCAAGGACTCTAGCCTGACTTCAATCTGTCTGCCGGCTGGGGTAAATTTAATTGCATTCGACAACAAATTCCAGAAAACTTGCTGGAGCCGATCAGGATCACCCACCACAACTTCAGACTTGGGCTGGAACACAATTTCGATCTGTTTGGCTGCGGCTGATAGTTGCACCGTTTCAATTGCGGCTTGAATCACCAACTGGAGATCAACCAAACAGGTGTTGAGGCGAAGCTTGCCGTTTGTAAGGCTGGAAACATCTAGAATATCTTCAATCAGGCGGAGCTGCGCTCTTGCACTCCGCTCAATTACTTCTACGGCATGGGTTGTTGTCGCTTGCTCAAGGGTGCGATGACGAAGCATACTTGCCCAACCGAGCATTGTGTTGAGCGGATTTCGGAGTTCATGGGACAGGTTTGAGAGGAATTCATCTTTGATCCGGTTGGCCGTTTCGGCTGACTGACGAGCGGTTTGCTCTTGGGTGAGGAGCAGCGATCGCTCCGTTTCAAACTGCTTGCGCGCAGTAATGTCTTCAATCGCCAGCAGAATCATGGTCGCATTATCTTCTCCTCGCAGCTTGCAGGCATTTAACAGCAGGGTTTTTTGGCCAATCCGCTCAAAAACAGACTCGATTTCAAAATTTTGCGGTTGGGCATCGTTTGCTAAAATTTCGCCCAGAAACGATCGCAGTTGGGGGAGATTCCACTGGCCGTCGCCAAGCTCAAACCAAGACGATTGCAGGGTTTCTGACTCAGAAACCTGAAACATGGCATAGAAAGATTGATTGACCGTGATCACCCGCAGATCATCATTCAGCACCACGAGCGGAATTTGCACCGTCTCGACAATCGTTTCGGCGTAGTTTCGAGCAGACTCGACGATCGCGGCGTGGCGTTTGAGCGCGTCAATGTCGAGGAACACCATTGTTACCCCGTCAATTTGATTTTCGGTGGTGCGATAAGGCCGAATCCGCAGAGCATACCAATAGCCAGCTTGGGTTTGAACTTCTTGCTCTCTTGTATTCAGCGTCTCCAGCACTTCTAATACCATCGCTTCTAAGTTAGAAACGTCAAAATTAGCCCGCAGGTGGTTAAACGGTCGTCCAACATCGGTCGGAATGAAGTCAAACAGTCGCTGGGCTGCCGGGGTAAAGCGACGAATTCTTAAGTCATTGGTCAGCATCAAAATCGGCACACTGATGCTGTCAACAAAATTGTTGAGGTCACTGTTGTCTCGGTTTTGTTGCAGATGGCGACTCCGCAGCTCATCATTGGTGGTGGAAAGTTCCTCGTTGGTGGCTTGAATCTCTTCTTTGGCGGTTTGAAGTTCTTCATTGGTGCTTTGCAGCTCCTCGTTGCTGGATAAAATTTCTTCGTTGGCCACGCGCAGGTTTTGATTCAGGTAATTTTGTTCCTGAATCACCGCTTGCAGATGGGCTTGTGCCGAAAGTTCTCGCTGGGTTGCGGCTGCCAGCGCCTGCCGGAGTTGGATAATTTCAGACTCTAAGTCTGCCGGATCTCGGCGTTCAGCTAAGGGGGATGCAGTAACTGGGCGTACAACGGTTTCAAAAATGACCAGAAAATAGAGCGTGTTCGAGAAAGCAGGCTTAAAAGGAATCACTTCCAGATTGAGACAGGTTGATTGCTGATCGGAGGCAAGCTCAATTTGCTCTTGTCGAACCGAAATGTTTTGAGTTTGGGCTTGATAAATCGCTGTCCGCAGGGCGATCGCCCATCCTTCCCGCACCATCAGCAGCACATTTAGATCAGTGGTTCCAGACGGCAGCTTTAAATAGCGATCGGTATCTCCGCGCAGGTGGAGAATATGCATCTGGTCATCGATCACGACCGACACGGGCGCATAGCGATTTGCAATCAACTGGTCAACTTCTTGCCCTAAATCAAAAGTATGGGTGATTGTTTTGGTCGGGCGCTGCTGACTGTCCAGGTTGACAACCGGGTAAGGGTTAGTCGTGAACGAAAAGAGCGGACGAGCGAAAGTCAGATTTCGAGCGTAAATTTTGGCGGATTCATTGACGGCGGTAAACAAGCTTGAAGCAGCTTTGACGCTTTCTGAAGTCCCCAAAACCAGAAAGCCATTTAGGTTGAGACTGTAGTGAAACAGAGCCATGATCCGCTCCTGCAAAGAATCTGACAGGTAGATCAGCACGTTGCGACAGCTAATCAGGTCAAGATTCGAGAACGGCGGATCGCCGCCTAAGTTATGCCGAGCAAACACACACAGTTCACGAATCGCACTGCTAATTTGATATCCTCCACCTGCTAAAGGAACAAAAAAGCGGTGGCAGCGCTCCGGCGAAACCGCTTCCATCTGGCTTTCTAGGTAGAACCCTGATCTGGCCCGGCTGATCGCGGCTTCGCTGATGTCGGTGGCAAAAATTTGAATCGGCGGAATACTAGCCCGATCGCTAAAAAACTCCAACAGGCAAATGGCGATCGAGTAAACTTCTTCGCCAGTCGAACAGCCGGCCACCCAAATCCGAATCGGAGCCTCTGCGGATTTATTTTGGCTAATGGTTGGAAAAACCTGTGCGCTCAGTTGTTCAAAGGTTTCAGGGTCACGAAAGAAACTGGTGACATGGATCAAAATTTCTTCGTACAGGGCTTGGACTTCATCTGGGTACCCTTGCAGGTACTGAGCGTAGTCTTCGAGGCTTTCGAGCTTGTACAACAGCATCCGGCGCTGCATCCGGCGATCAAGCGTCGTCGGTTTATAGAGGGTAAAGTCAACCCCCGTGCTGGTTCGCAGCAGCGCGAAAATCGTCGTCAAAGCATCACCGGGTTCAGGTAGCTGCACGACCTGAAGCGGCACTGAATCGGCAAGAAAGGGACTGCGACTGAGGTGGGTTAGTTCGACAGCAATTGCCTCCGGCGGCAGGACAAAATCTACGTTGCCGGTGGCAACAGCAGTATTCGGCATACTGTCAAATTTTGCGGTTGCTTCGCACTGAGCAAAGCTGACTCCTCCAGCCACCTTGATCGCTTTTAAGCCCTGAGCACCATCTCCATCCGAGCCGGATAAAACAACCGCGATCGCTTTGTTGCCGCGATCAATTGCCAATGACTCAAAAAACGCATCCCCCGGCATGTATTTTCCCAGGATTTTCTGGCGGGGAGCCAAATGGAGCATTCCGTCGGCCAGCGTCATCTGGGTGTTAGGCGGAATCACGTAAATCTCGTTTGGCTCGACGCTCATTAGGTCTTGCACCTGCCGCACCGGCATTGCGGTTAATCTGCTTAAGATTTCGGTCAGTAAGCTTTCACGATCAGGGGACAAATGCTGAATCAGCACAAAGGCCATGCCCGTGTCGATCGGCAAGTGACGAATCAGTTCTGTAAAAGCTTCTAAACCCCCGGCGGAAGCAGCAATGCCGACGACTGGAAACGGCGCATCGGTCTTGGCAAGCTGCTCTGGAGCGATCGCTTCCGAGGCAATCAGATCAGATGAATCTTCTGGATTGGCAGGGGAAGAAGTCATAGGAATAAATACCGCTTCGTAAAGATTAGCTCGATCGTCTTGAGAGCAATACTGCTGCAACGGGTGTTTAAAGAGTCAAATTTGCTCTGCTTGCAAATCCTTGATCCTCCTAAATCCACGCCACTTGCTTCAAGTCGGCACAGCCGCCACCTCGCGAAGCGTCCCGCCAGGGATACGCAGTGGCTCCCCTTAAAAAGGGGGACTTTGAGATTATTTCCCCCCTTTTTTTTAGCGATAGCGGTGCGATAGCGGTGCGATAGCGGTGCGATAGCGGTGCGATAAAAATACTTTTCAAACTCCCTCTTAATCGACTGCGATCGACCCCTTGTTCAGCTTCCATTTTCTTCCATTCCAGACTGACAAATTTCAATCAGCAAGATGCACAATTGCCAGAGGACTAAAGTATTAGTTTAGTCCAATAATTTTCCCTACGCATACCCAATAGGACTTACGCAGTTGCCCCCTAAATTCCCATCTCGCGAAGCGTGTCCGAAGGACATAGACCCTGGCGATTTTTCAAGTTTTTGAAGAATGAGCGAACGGCGACCTAGACTAAATCTCGGTTTTTTCAACCGGGGAGCGATCGGTCTGCCGCTCTACCTTTAAGATACAAGGGGGATCGATTGACATCCTCACCGACCCAAAGGAACGGTGATTCCCAAACCTCACGATTTGAGTTTCTGCTTCATTGCAACTGCCGCTTCCCCCAAGGAGATTTGGTCTTATGTTCGCTCCACAGACTAACCCCGCTAGCCCAGCGGTTCTGATGTGTCGATACTTACAAGGAAATATCTATGTTGTCTGTTGATTCTAGGGATAGCTTTACCCATTGCCCCGTTCTCTTTTCCCGGTCTACCGATTTTTCTTCCCCGTTGCAAGCAATTGCAAACTTTGGTGTTAGGGTTTATGTCTCCATCGTCGCGGGTGGGTCGTTGACCACTCAAACTATACCAGCAAACAGCAAAGCAAAGCCGTCCTCCGCGGCTCGACTGAGCGCTCGCCGAACGTCTGCGCTAAAGGACGGGGTTTCCACCCACAATTTTCGATGATTTTGAGGCGGATCAGATTTGACCCTTTGGGAGTTATCTTTTTCTGTTTGAGTTTGTGAATACGCCTGCCATCATTGTTTTAGGTCAAAACAGTGTCGTTTTAGGGAAACGCATTCAGACCGGATTAACGAATGCAACGCTGTATGGTCTGGATCGGCGCACGATCGACGTTGACGTTAGTTTTGCTAACTTTGGTGAAACGCTGCGATCGCTATTCACCCAAGCCCGGCCAATTATTGGCATTTGCGCGGCTGGGATTCTGATCCGGACGCTGGCTCCCCTCCTCACCGATAAGCGGCAAGAGCCGCCAGTGATTGCGATCGCTGAAGACGGCAGTGCGGTTGTGCCCCTCTTGGGCGGACTGCATGGCGTGAATGACTTAGCCCGTCAGATTGCCGCCGCCCTAGAGGTACAAGCAGCCATTACGACTACAGGCGATTTGCGTTTCCGCACCGCCTTGCTGTCGCCACCACCCGGCTACTGTTTAGCCAATCCCGGTGCTGCCAAGACATTTATCTCAGACTTGCTGGCTGGAGCAACGGTCAAACTGCTGGGCAATGCGCCTTGGCTAGCAGATAGCAAGCTGCCGATCGCCGCCGACGGTCAATTAACCCTCCAGGTGACAGAACGGGCAGTCACGCCGGCTGAAGATTGTTTGGTTTACTATCCAACCACCTTGGCGATTGGGATCAGCAGCACGATTAGCCCTGACCCCGTAACCGCGATCGCCCATCTCCAGCAAATCCTAACTAAGGCTGAACTGGCACCCGCCGCGATCGCTGGGGTATTTGGGTTAGCCAGCCATGCCGGACATTCAGGCATTCAAGCGATCGCTGAAGCCTTTAACGTGCCGGCCCGCTTTTTTGAGCCAAGTTTTGTCGGACAAGCTGCCGAGAGAGCCGAGACAATTGCGATCGCGGCGGCCGGTGCTGCCAGCCAACTCGTGGTTCAAGATCAGGATTGCGCGATCGCAGTTGCGCTGCGACCGCTGGATGCCAACACAGTTGGCCGCCCCCAAGGGCGATTGGCAATTGTCGGGACTGGCCCCGGCAGCGCCGAGTGGATGTCTCCAGAAGTAAAACAGTTATTGCACTCAGCCACCGACTGGGTGGGCTACAGCACTTACTTGAACTTAATCGAACCGCTGCGAACCCACCAACAGCGGCATGATTCAGATAATCGCCAGGAGTTAGACCGCGCCAGATTGGCCCTCAACTTGGCCGCAGCAGGACGATTTGTGGCGGTGGTTTCCTCCGGCGACCCCGGCATTTATGCGATGGCGGCGGCCGTATTTGAAGCTCTAGAGCAAGACGCAAAACCAGCCTGGCAGCAGATTGCAATTCAAGTTGCACCAGGTATTTCTGCCCTCCAAGCCGCCGCGGCCCGGATCGGTGCGCCGATCGGGCATGACTTTTGCGTGATTTCTCTCTCAGATATTCTGAAACCCTGGTCAGCGATCGCCGAACGGATCACCGCCGCCGCTGCGGCTGACTTTGTGATTGCTTTCTATAATCCGGTTTCCCAACAGCGGACTTGGCAATTAGACAAAGCGCGTGAGCTGTTACTCGCAGTGCGATCGCCAGATACGCCTGTCGTCCTAGCTCGCAATCTAGGTCGAGCAGGGGAGTCAGTGGTTGTGCGATCGCTGAGTCAGCTATCTGCGAACGAGGTAGATATGCGAACCTTAGTCCTGGTTGGATCGGGTAAAACTCGGATCATTCAGCAGCGCGATCGAGCTTGGGTTTATACGCCTCGTCATTATTGAGAGGTTTCCAACCTTTCTTGAAATCTGTGGCTGTGGCGGTCTTAAATTAGTGATGTCAGCGAAGATTGAATATTACCTGATTAACCGCCAACCGCAGGAGAATCGATTGTGTCTCAAATTTATTCCCTCCAAGACCCATCTGGGACAGCGCAGCTAGAGGTGGTGCCAGAGCGAGGTGGCATCATTACCCGTTGGCGAGTGCAAGGACAAGACATTTTGTATCTAGATGCGGAACGGTTTGCCAACCCGGGTTTAAGTGTGCGGGGCGGCATTCCAATTCTGTTTCCGATTTGCGGCAATTTACCAGAGAATTTATTCAGCTCTGGCGGTGGCACCTATGTCTTGAAGCAGCACGGGTTTGCCCGCGATTTACCCTGGCAGGTGCAGTCTCAAACTGCCGACACGATCGCCCTCAGCTTGACCAGCAGTGCTTTCACCTTAAGCCAATACCCATTTGAATTTGAATTGCAGTTTACCTACCAAGTGACAGCCGATCGGCTGATCATCCAGCAGCGGATTGCCAATCTGGGTGCAATGGGGATGCCATTCTCAGTCGGATTTCACCCTTACTTTGCGGTTCAGGACAAAACTCAACTTGAGTTTGAAATTCCTGCTGCCCAAATGCTGGATCAGATCAGTAAAGCAACTTTGCCCTTTGACGGCAGTTTTGACTGGCAGCAGCCGGAGCTAGACATTGCCTTTCGTCCCTTAATGGCTCAGCAAGCCATCGCCAAGGAAGGTAGACGAACCATTACCCTAGCGTTTGACGCCCTCTATTCAACGCTGGTGTTTTGGACGGTGCAAGGCAAAGACTACTACTGTTTAGAGCCGTGGAGCGCCCCCCGCAACGCCCTCAACAGCGGTGAAGACCTGACTCATTTGGCACCTGGAGCCGTTTTAGAAACCGGAGTGACGATCTCAGTCAATCTGAGTTGAGCCAGATTAGCCGCCAATTTGTGCATAGCAAACAGCGATCGCGAATTCCCATATTGTAGAGAAGGGTTAGCAATGTCTTAACGGAGTTTGGCTCTAGCCAGTCACAACAGTAAACAGGTCAAAACAATGGGGCTGATTGTTCAGAAATACGGAGGCACTTCCGTTGGGTCGGCAGAGCGGATTCAAGCCGTGGCGGCGCGGGTAATCCAAACGGCCAAAGCCGGAAATTCCCTGGTGGTAGTTGTTTCGGCCATGGGTAAAACCACAGATTCGCTTCTGAAATTAGCCTATGAAGTAGCGAACAGCCCCAGCCAGCGCGAGATGGACATGCTGCTCTCGACCGGCGAGCAGGTGACGATCGCCCTCCTGAGTATGGCCCTGCAAGCGATCGGTCAGCCTGCGATTTCGCTGACGGGCGCTCAGGTGGGGATTTTGACTGAGCCGGCCCACACCCGGGCCCGGATTTTGCAGATTGACACCGAACGAATCGAGCGCCATCTGACCGAAGGCAAAGTGGTAGTTGTAGCCGGGTTCCAAGGCGTCAGCAGTACTGACGACATGGAAGTCACAACCCTGGGGCGAGGCGGGTCAGACACCTCAGCCGTGGCCTTGGCAGCGGCGCTGCGGGCTGATTTGTGCGAAATCTATACCGACGTGCCAGGGATTCTGACCACCGATCCGCGCTTGGTGCCAGAGGCTCAGTTGATGGATCAAATTACCTGCGATGAAATGCTGGAGTTAGCCAGCCTGGGGGCAAAGGTGCTGCATCCACGGGCAGTCGAAATTGCCCGCAACTATGGCGTTCAGATGGTGGTGCGCTCCAGTTGGACAGATGATTCGGGAACACGGGTGGTGTCGCCGCTGCTCCAGCCCCGCCCGCTGCAAAACCTAGAGCTGGGCCGTCCGGTGGATGGGGTGCAGTTTGCCACCAATCAGGCCAAAGTGGCACTGCTGCGGGTGGCCGATCGACCTGGGATTGCCGCCCAACTGTTTGGGGAACTGGCTCAGCAGCACTTAGACATTGACTTGATTATTCAGTCAATCCACGAAGGCAACACGAACGACATTGCTTTTACGCTAGAAAAATCTTGTCTAACGCCAGCCCAAGCCGTGGCGATCGCCTTTGGGCCAAGCCTAGCTAGCACAATCGGCAGTGAGGCTCCAGAAGTGTTTATTGACCCCCAGGTGGCCAAAATTAGCATTGTCGGGGCAGGCATGATTGGTCGCCCCGGCGTAGCAGCCCAAATGTTCTCAACCCTGGCAGCGGCTGGGATTAACCTGCAAACGATTTCCACCTCAGAGGTGAATGTGAGCTGCACGATCGCGGCGGCAGACTGCGACCGGGCGATCGCCAGCTTGTGTCAGGTGTTCGAGGTGGATAACTCTGTGGTGGCGACTGAGCCAATGACGACATTACCGCCGGTTCGGGGGGTAGCGCTCGACCTCAAGCAGGCTCAATTGGGGATTCGTCATGTTCCCGATTTGCCGGGGATGGCCGCCAAAATCTTTCAAATTCTGGCGGATGCCAACATCAGCGTCGATATGATTATTCAATCCCAGCGATCGCGCCCAGTTCAGGGCGTAATTACCCGCGATATTGCCTTCACGGTCGCCCAAATGGACGCGGAAGCGGCCCAAGTTGTGCTGGAAAAATCGGCTCCCGATTTAGGCTGTGGTGAAGTGGTGGTTGATCCGGCGATCGCCAAGGTCAGCATTGTTGGCGTCGGCATGATTGGGCAACCCGGCATTGCTGCTCGCATGTTTGCCGCCCTCGCCCAGCAGCAAATCAACATCAAAATGATCGCCACATCCGAAATCCGCGTCAGTTGCGTCGTCGCCGAAGCCCAAGGGATTGACGCCCTCCGCGCCGTTCATCAAGCCTTTGACCTCGGCGGCAAGGAGTCAATTGAAGTGCCAACTCGAACCACGCCCGTCTGGCTTTAGGTGTGATGCAGCTTGGTGAAGCGGCGGATCAGATATGCTGCGAGGACAAAGAACGGTGCCCAGCCAACGAGGAAGAGAAAAAACGCTGGTGAAAACGAACCAGGCTGGTTGCCCAGGTAGGCGCTGGTAGATGGATCGTCGCCCTTGAGCGCAATAGCGATCGCTGGACCAAACCCCTGAACCGCGCCCCACCAACTGAATGCTGCCAAGCAGCTCATGCCAATCCGATGTCGCACCACATCCGTCGCCCAGTTATTTTCCGAGGACGAAGTTGTTCGCACCATGACGATAACAATCAGGACGAAAGTCCAGATCATCCACAGCGCACCAGTCCACGGATTGAGCCGCAAAGTGATGATGACCGTGAGTACTAGTCCGGTCGCAACAAGCAGGCTGGGCACTATTGTCACAGCCGTCTCCCTGGACTGCCGACGGAATACGCGCGGCGGTGTGACCTCTCGTAAAATGTAGAGAATGCAGAGACCCACAAACAAGAAGCCTAGGCGTGCCGGATAGGTGCTAGGCATGGTGTAACCCGCGTATTTCGTATGGTTTTCTTTCACGAAAAAGCAGAGTCGAACCACGTCGAGCCCGATACCGGTGAGCGCCACGGTGACCATCGACCCAGCGAAACAGCGTCCGGAGCGTCCGTGGGATTTGCTGCCCTTTCGCGCTGTGAAGGCTACAATAGCCGAAATCGCTGCGATCGCCCCTGCGATGATATGAAGTAAAAGCATTATCAATAAGACGGAGTTTGCAAGGGAGCTTCCGTAACTGACTGGCTTGTGAAGCAAGAACTTTGATTCCACTGTTCACTGCTCCTCTGACTGCACACAGCTTACAGAATAGCGCGGTAGCGTGAAAGCCTACGGTTTCTAATCGTGGGATGAAACGCGCCACAAGCACTTTTAAGTGCCGTCCAGAATTGGTATGACCTTGCCCTAAAAAACTGTCCACTTTTTTAGGGCAAGGTCCGTCTTCTGTAGGTTTAATCTTAGGACATCCTTTTTTCCTCTAGGTTGGGCTTGGCAATCCCCCAATCGGAGCAAGATTCAAGAACTGAGTCTCCTCAAAGGGGGCGAAATTGCTGCCTACACCAGTTGCAGACAGGTTGACAGTATTAACTCCATCACTGCCGTTAGAGCGGAAAGTGTCTTGAGCAGAGCTAGAGTTTAGAGGATTGCTAGCTTTACTGCTAGTCAATATGGCGCGATCGCCTGCCGCTAAGGTATCCCTGCTACCGCCGCTGATCAGCGTATCATCGGGGTCGCTGCCCGTCAGGACATCGCTGCTGTCAACACCCGTGAGGGTATCATTACTGTCAACACCTGTAAGCGTGTCACTAAGATTAGTGCCGATCAGGGTGTCATTCAGGTCGCCTCCCGTGAGGGTATCGTTGTGATCGCGGCCCGCGATCGTGTCATTAGGATCGCTACCCGTCAGAGTGTCATTAACATTGACATCACCGCCGACGAGGGTGTCCCTAGGAGTACCACCGACAAGCGTATCATTGCGATTACCGCCAACGATCGTGTCGCTGGGATAGCCACCAACAAGAGTGTCATTTGGGTATCCGCCGATCAGGGTGTCACCAGGATTGCCGCCCCTAAGCGTATCTCCAGGATTGCCACCAATTAGAGTGTCATTAGGGTTGCCACCGATGAGGGTGTCACCAGGATCGCCGCCCGTGAGCGTATCATTATCAAGAATGTCTAAAGTAGCCGTACTTTGGTTGCCAATCTCGGTTCCTTGACTAGGATTGATCAATTTCAGAGTCAGATTTTCGGTGTTTTCTACCAAGCGATCGTCGCTGATGGGAACAGTGACTGTGGCACGGGTCTGATTGGCAGCAAAAGTGATGGTTTGCGTACTGTTGCTATAATCAGCACCGCCAGTGGCCGTACCGTCGGCAAACGCAACATTGACCGTAGATGTGCCGCTTGTGTCGCCTGTGCGGAGAAGGGTAATTTCTGAACCAACCACCGTGCCATTTTCATTGACTTTATAGTTGGGAGCAGAAAAGCTAATTTTGGTAAAGCCTTCTGCCCACCAGGCAAGCCCGTAGGATTGGACGCGATCAGGGGTATCTTTTTGCTGTACCCAAAATTCGTATTCTTTTTCTTCAGGAATTTTGAAGAAAATGTGCTCGACGCTGTCCACTGTACTAATTGAGGCATCAATAGGCTTTAATGCGTCTTTCGCCCCTTTGGGTAATAAGAACAGATCCAAATTGGTCAGATCGAAAGACTTAAAGCTCTCGTTGAGGTCAAATTTACCGTTGCCTTCACTTTTATCTTTATCGTTAGTTCCTGCCTTACCGTCAGTGCCGAAATCTTGCAGGTCAACTTTTCGATCCCAAGCTAGGGTCATGGAAATATAGCTGCCTTTTTTCAGGGCTTGGCCGAAGGTATATTTGTTAGTGAGTCCGTCACCAAACATAAACGAGGAGTCCCATCCAATTAAGGGAACTCTTGTAGCTTCACTTTGACGCACGAAGTCTGCGGGCCCCCACTCACCTGGCTTAAATTGCGTAAAGGCACGGCTAGCGTTGAGTTGACCCGTTCCCATCTCTTTATCAAGGGGAATCTCTTGTTGCCGGAAAGCATCAGAATGCAGCCAGTCTAGCTCCACTTTCGGATCGCTATTTAGAATGGTTTTCTTCATGCCCAGAATGCCTTCTTTCTTGTCGGCTGAGTTCATCAGCACGGCTTTCATCACCTGATGGCTGCGTGCGTCAGTATCCCACTTATGTCCATAAATAGAGTTGGGTGCGGCTCTTTTGAGGTAACAAAACATTACGAAAAAACAGGCACTTTAGTAAATAATCTTGTCTAGGGGCCGGATTTGAGTGTCATGTATATATTTTTTGGGAGATAAGTTAGGGAGTAGAC
>JAHHGS010000104.1 GCA_019359715.1 Aphanocapsa sp. GSE-SYN-MK-11-07L
TTAGTTCATCCGAGAGCGCCTGGATTTAACCCCCCATTTCCTGTCGATTTTCTCCCCTGCCAGGGGTTGCTTTTAAGAGGGTGCCGAAGTTCTGACTCAAGGTGCCGAAGTTCTGTCTTTCAGCACGAAGACGCTTTGAATTGCCGCCTGCACCTGCTGCTGCACTTGGTGAGCTTGTTCCAGGACTGAATCTCTAGTTGACTCAATTTGGGCCACAATCCGATTCGCTTCTGCCTCGCTGATGTCTTCCCGTTGAGCCAGAAGAGCAACCAAAGTGGAACGGTCAAAATGGCTGAGCCGATCGCGCAGGTTGCCAATTCCCAAGCGCGGGTCTTTGAGCAAAAGCTGCAAGTCGCGCTTGATCCCGTCTGGATTCAGCTCGGCTTTGTCGGTATTGCGCAGATAGTCTGCCAAACTGGTGCCAAAGTCCTGGACTTGGGTTTGAACGCGGCTGGCTAACCGACGCGGTGCTTTGGCCAAGCGACGCATCGCTTCCTCGACTTGATCAACCGTCCGATTCACTTGCGCCTCGCTTAGATCCTCGCGCTGGCTGAGCAGCTTAACCAGAGTTTCGCGGTCAAAGTGGGACAAGCGATCGCGCAGGGCCAAGGCACCGGCTTTAGGCTCAGTTAGCAGCCTGTGCAAATCCTGCTGAATTCCCTCTGGGTCTAGCTCTTCAAGATTGGTGCTGCGAAGATACTGAGCAATATCTTGGGCGGTTTTTTCATACTGCTGCTTGGCTTTGTCAGTCAGTTGGGCTGGCGCTTGCAGGATTTGGTTCCGAACAGATTCCAGTTGATCTAGCACCTGATTTACTTCCGCTTCGCTCAAGTCTTGGCGCTGGCTGAGAAGTTTCACCAAAGTATCGCGGTCAAATTGCCCTAGCCGATCCTGGAAGCGGCTAAAGCCAGCTTCTGGGTCTTCCAGCAATGCTTTGAAGTCGCGCTTGATTCCCTCTGGGTTGAGTTCTGCTTTGCCAGTATCTCGTAGATAAGCTGCCACTTTTTCACTGAGAGTCACAGTTTGAAGCTGGAGTTGATGCTGCCGCTCTTTCGACTGGGCTAACATCTGTTGACGCACAAATTCAAGCTGATGAATCACTTCATTTAACCGCTCGTCGCTCAAGCTTTGCCGCTGCTGCAATCGTTGGGCGATCACCTCAAAATTTAGCCGAGCCAGCCGCTGCTGGAGTATTTGATCGCTGACTTCCCGATCGTCGAGCAACGCTTCAAAATCACGCTGCAGCGTTTCAGGATCCAGCAAGCCTAGATTTGCTGTTTGCAGATAGGATTCGATTTGCTGCGACAATTCCTGCGATCGCGCTTCTGATTCAGCCGTTTGAACTGTACTCAGAACTTCAACTCGAATGGCCTCGGCCTGTTGGGCAATTGTTCGGATCAAATCGGGCTGGAGGTCGCCTCGCTGAACTAACTTTTGGGCAAAGTAGCCTTCGTTCAAGCCTTCTAAATTTTGCCGAACTCTGACTGGATCGGCCTCGACATCGTGGAGAATTTTCGTTAGCTCTTGGCGAATCGTCTCTCGGTTAAAATGCCACGGATAAGCCTGGAGGAGATAGTTATCCAGATCAGCGCGGCTGGGGTTGAAAGTCTGCGCTGTGAGCTGCCCAACTGAGTTACCGGCGCTAGAAGTTAGTTTTTGCAGTTCTTGGACAATCCGTTCAACATCAAGATCTGATAAATCAACTCGGCTCAAAATGACGGGAATTAGTGTTTTTGTCCCTAAATCTAAGGCCTGACTCAGGAGATTGCGGTCAGCGTTTGAATCATTCTCCTGATAGACAGCCAGCGCTTGCTTGAGGCGATCGCTCAATTTGCCAGATCTCAGGTCTTCTCTGGGGGCAGACTTAAAAAATTCCACCAAGGCAGTTTGAGGATTGCCCTTGGCTCGCTTGGCAACCGTTTGCTGCCAAACTTGCTCCAGTTGATCGACAATTTGATTTGTTTCTTGCTTAGAAAGATGGGTATTTTTACCAATCAAATCAACAAAGGTTTGGCGATCAACATTCCGTAAATCATCAACTTCGGCAATTGCGTTTAAGTCTGCTTTACTCAAGATTGCTTCCAGTTGCTGACGAATTTGAGCCAGATCAACCTTCGGAAGCTGGAGGGTATTCAGACTATCTTTTAACTTGGCTCCAATCATTGCCGGTTCAATGCCACCCGTTAGCTCTTTGCGCACAGAGGCGACAATATCTTCGACTGTCGAAACGGCTTGCTTTTTAGCGATATTTCCCCCGATCGCTGCTTTGGCGGCTCCCATCACGCCCTGAAAGCCTGACATCGCCGTCTTCGCGATCGAACCAATCAAAGCACCGACTGCGGTTGAACTAACCCAAACTAAAGATAAAAAGAAAATAGCCCAGATCACAATCCCAATCATCATCCCGACAAAGCCAGTGCTAACTCCGCTCAGCTTGACGGCTAAGAAGCAAGCAATAAATAAAGCAATGCTAACCGTTAGCAGCGCCCACAGCCCAACCTTGGTTTCAATACTGCGAACCGTATGACCAAAGCTTTCGGAATCATCTCGATCGGATGAGTCGTCGCCAAGAATCGAAATACCGAGGGCAACGGAGAGGTTGGTAAACAAAACCTGTAAGGCAAAAGCAATCACAAGCCCGACGGCTAAAGACACCAAAAACTGAGGGACGGGAAAATAATTTCTGCTTAGATCTGAAGTAATGGGGTCTGGATTTAGCGGTATTGATGTTTGCGCCATTTCAATTCCTGACAAAAACAACCGATTCATTGTGGTTGTCGCGACATGTGTTGCTTGAAACATTTCACCTTCCCTCGTCAGCCTAATATTCGATTTAGAAAAAGTAAAGCTAGCTCATACTTTCACTCCCCTTAGCATAGAAGCCAACCTATCTCAGGCATTTCAGGCTTTAGAGGTGACTTTTGCTCTGTCATTAGGCGTAAATGGAGCCAAGAAATCTCATCCTAAAGATGAATGAGCCGCTCATATTGGGTCATGTTTCAGTCATCACATCGTAAAAGTGAAAATGTAAATCCGTCCGATTTGCTGCGAGACGCCAATCCGACCATGACTTCTGCCGGTCAGACTGTCCGCTGCAAAGCGTATGGTTAGAACTAGGATAAATGTCTTGTAAGCGGTTTGCTAAGGCTGGAGAGAGATTGTGGTCAAAGAGTAGCTTCACGCTTCTACAACCATCAACAGTTTTTCTCGATCGGCAGCGTAGCTGAGGCAAGCAAGAATGTCGGCTTCGGTCAAGTAGGGAAAGTCGTCGAGAATTTGTTGATGAG
Organism: Aphanocapsa sp. GSE-SYN-MK-11-07L; assembly: GCA_019359715.1. GTDB lineage: Bacteria > Cyanobacteriota > Cyanobacteriia > Thermosynechococcales > Thermosynechococcaceae > JAHHGS01. The sequence continues at coordinate 3,288 of JAHHGS010000104.1, forward strand.
ACATGCCTGCCGCAAGGGACTCTAGGACATCGTAGACTGTGATTCTCATGCCTCGAATGCAGGGTTTGCCGCCTCGCTTACCTGGTTCGAAGTTTTAGGTTTCGACGATCAGTGATAAACTTCATTCTACTTGAAGCTGAAGGCAAGCAGCGATCGCACTTTTAATCTTCTCCAGAGCTTCGGTTTTTATCTGCCCTTTACAGCAAAAGCTTCATCCCATCTACGTTTGTGCGCGATCGCATCTAAGATTCGTACCTCTGAGCACCACCTTAAGCTAATTCTTCTTGTAAAGCCGTTGGCGAATCACCATAGGTTTGACTTCGTTGCAACTTGATCCATTGCGATGCACTTGTTGTGCTGCTTTGCCTGTCCAAGTCTTGCAGGCGAGGAGGTCTTAATTGGACTCCTCGAAGAGAGATGGAAAATTACGGCGACCACTCACAACTCTCAGAATTTCGATACCATCATCCAATAGTCGATAAAAAATGACGTAACCTTCAAATGACAGCCCTCGGAGTCCAGGGTGGATTGTTTTATAGCTTTTGCCACTGTTAGGAAAAGCAACAAGTTGTTGGCACTTGCGGTTGAAATCATGAAAGAAACGCTCACCAGCTTCAACGCTATTTTCGGCAAAGTAGTCAGCGATTTCGTTCAGGTCTTGACTGGCAAGAACGTTAATAACGTAGCGACTCATGCCTGATTTGTTTGTTTTAGTCGCGTTAAGATGCCGTTTACGAATGTTTCGCCATCAATTGAAGGGGTATGATGGGAGGCTTCAATTGCTGCATCAATTTTTACTCGAACCTCCTCGACCCATTCGGATTCGGAGCGATCGTACTCATCCAACAGCCGCAAAGCCGTCTCAATCACTTCTTCTATAGAGCGGTACTTGCCAGATTGGAGTTTGGTCTGAATCAGGCGTTCTTGGTCGGGATTGAGACGAATGCTCATAGAAAGCCACTGTTTAATCTATTTGCTATTCTAAGCCTCAACTTCCTTCGATCGCTCCTATTGCTAACTTGCGATCGCACTTTTAATCTTTTCCAGCGCTTCTGCTTTTATCTGCCCTTTGCAGCAAAAGCTACATCCCATCTACGTTTGTGCGCGATCGCATCTAAGAATAACAGCTCTAATCATTTGGAAATCGGGTGCAAGCGGCTTGTTACGCCTCATCGCGACTCTAACAGTTCTTCAACAGTTAATTCGATGTCGCTTGCAATTTGCCGTAGAAGTCTGGGAGAAATATCACGTCCTTTATGAAACGGAACAGTTGTCGCTCGCCCATCTTCATGCCGAAACTGCTTGTGTGAACCTTTTTGACGAACCTCTGCAAAACCTAGATTTTCCAGAATACGTACAACCTCTTGCGGCTTCAGGACGGGAATGTTACTCATTGTTTACTGAACCACAATCTGCTGTGTACCAACAAACTCCGTCTTGAACACTACTTCCTCATCCTCCAAGAGCATCTCAATAACTTCACGAAGATTCTCGTGCAACTCGTCCAAAGTTTCTCCTTGGGAGTGCGCTCCAGAAAATCCAGGAATATAACCAACGTAGAGGTTAGTGTCAGAATCTCGCTCGACGATTGCAGTAAAGGTTCTCATAAGCTACTTATTTTACTAGTCAACATTTCAGGTATTTAGACAGCAATTAGCTTTTCTCGATTGAGATTTTGGAGAATACTAATTTGACCAATTCGCTGAAATTCTTTACTACTTCTGTCAGCTAAATGCAGTATCCAAGGTAATCGGCAAGAGCGAAAGGCGCTAGCGGGATGTAATTGAGTTAGATGATAAGTTTGCAAAGCTAATACCTCCAAAGAGGTGTCACCATACTCATGCATAACTCGCAGAGGCCTTACGCTACCAATACTTTGATTGATTGGTTGGCTTGTCACGAGAAGAAAAGAGTTCTCTTTGGGCATAAATACTACGCTACCAATTTCGGCATCCCGATATATTTTTCCTTGATCTTGAGAAATTTCACGCCCCATCCTTCCTGTTCCACTTTTGCGGACACCAACTAAGTCAACAGCGATATTTTTATCTATTAGTGCATTTATAGTTTGTTGGAATTCTCCTTCTTGAATTAATCCGTCTCGCATCAATAGTAGCTGTCTCGGATAGCGATTGCAGATTTTGTGAAATCTGAGAATTAGCTTAGAGACTGTTTGCCAAACTGCCTCACCCGATAAACGTTCGCCTCGCTGCACATCAGGAAGTTCCCATCCTAAACTCTGTCCATCTGCAAGCACCGCAAAAGCCGAAGTTCCATAGTAAAGCTCACGGTTCGTCCCAGTATCAAAACCAATAATCAAATCTGCGGCTTTAGGATGATCTAGTGGCTCCAATCGAACAGTTTGCCATCCTGCTTTACAAAGTAAGCCTAAAACCACATTCATCGCCTTGTAGGCATCAGCCTTTGGCAAGGGCAATATAAATTGGGTGGCAATTCCAGCTTGTAGTGCTTCAACTCTAATTTGTTTTTTACGCGCATTCGGTAACCAAGGGGCAACTACCAAAATTGTCTGTATGTTAGTCTGTGCCCACTCTTGCCAAAACATCTGCCGATCTAGCTCTCCTTGAGGCAGTTGCTCTAATATCCTGTAGGAGTCATATTCAATTTCAGCACCGCTATTCTTCGCCACCTCTTTTAAACACTTCTCAACCTCTTCGGGATATTTGAGTTGAGTGTTATGTAGATTGAGGCAACCAAACTTCACTTCTCCAACTTTAACGCAGCCCTTATAGCGAACCTTGCCAGTTTTATCCACTTCTCCATTTTTAGCGAAGAGTTTTCCTCTGGGTAGGATAAACCCAGCTACAACAGATGGTTGAGCAGGCATAGATACCTTATAAATATTCTCAATAATTTGATGTGCGGTTTTCTCTGATTTTTTTAGGCGAACATCTAAAGACTTTCTAATGAAGTCAAACACTCCTTGTACATTTTTCTTCTCTTTAGGATCAGATTTTTCTGCTACATTAGCTAACATCTCCATAGTTAAGCAAGGAGAAAGCCTCTGAGATAGATGAGTGGTTAACTGAGCGTTCCAATTGTTAGCTTTTTTTACGTAGACAGTGCAGGAATTTTGGATTTCTTCCTCGGTAGCTCCAATTTGCCGATGATAATCAGCAAGTGTTATTCCCAAGCCTTCTATTAATACTTGATCTGGTGCTTGATCGCAAACATCATCATATTGCCAAGTGATGTAGTTATTATTTTTATCTTTATATGTGTTGCGAACGTAAGTGATTGGAATATCCGAGTATTCGTCTTGCCATTGTTGCAGTGTCCAAGGAGTATAAAAACGATGGTGTAGATCGATTTCTAGGTAGAGTGTACTATCTGTATCAATACTGACATCTATTCTTCTTCCTCTATGTACTTCCCATCCCGCCCCAAACATTTCTTTACCTTCTTCTCCTGTAATCCACCAAATTAACCCACCTTCAGAAGCCTTCTCAATCGCAGTCTTGTCCCATTTTTTTAAGCTCTGTTCTAATATTTTTCTTTCTAGTTGCTCAATTCCTTGACGTTCTGTAGGGTTAGTACAATCTAGTATTTTTTTGCAAGTAAATTTTACTTCCCAACCATCACCCTGCAATCGATCTGGATTTACTGCCTCTTTAGCAATGATTCTATTCCCTAGTCTAATGGCAGGCACTCCAAGTTTATAGCAAATACTGGCGATCGCTTTCTGTTCCTGTCCATGATCAGGATTTTGTGTAAAGCTACAACTATATTCAGGAAATGTCCGATCAGCTACGGACAAGTTCTTTACTACAAAACGATTTAATACGATTGAAGTTTTTTCAAATTGAAATGCCATAGAAAATTAAACCTTTTCGGATAATTTATTAGGAGCTACTAACAATTAGACAACGCCAACTATTTTTCTTGCCTTTCATTCGATCCTTGAAGACAACCTGCCTTGTGCTGGCGAAATAACTACTAATTAGGGCTTACTGAAAAAGTCGGATTCTTTGCTCTATCCTTATTTCAGCCGACGAACTCCCAGAAAAGTTCAAGGGTTTTCAATGAGACTTCAATTCAGCGATTTTGCCTTGCATTAAATCAACTGTAATCCTTGTATAGAAAGGTTTTTGACTTTTTTGGTAGCCCTTAAATAACAAACTTCCTAACTACAACTGCTGTAGCCACAGACATTGCAGGCTCCGCCGGAACAGCCGTTCATTTGGTGGAGTTCAGAGCCGCACTCTGGGCAAAGGGAAGCTGAGTGGCGGCTATCGGTGGGCAGGCTAGCCCAATCGGATGCTGGCTGCTCATGCATAATTGAATGCGGTTTTGCTGAGGTCAGAGAGGTAACAGCAGTCTTTTCTGTGATGACGTGGTCGTAGATATCCACCGGGAGCAGAGGGGCAGCAGCAGATGGTTCTCTGCCGATGGTAGGCAGGGGGATCGCCCCTACCTCTGGTGCTTCTTGCAGGACTTTGCCAATTAAATCTGCCAAGCCCAAAACTCGATGGGGGCCAAATCCCTCGGCATCACCACCGCGAATGCCGCGCAGTTCTTTGACCAACGTGGGAATAGGCGCACCGCTGGCTAAGAGTAAATTGACCAAACGGGCGATCGCTTCACAGAGCGATTGAACTTCCGTGCCGGACTTACCAACGGTGAGCCAAATTCGCTCTAGACCTGTGCTGCCATAGGTTAGTTCACAGTCAATTTGTCCCCAGGCAAAGGTAGAAATCTGCCGATGCAGGGCTTGGCGATAGCCAATTGGCAGGGCGGTTGCTGCGGGTTGGGCAACGGTCGCCGCGATCGATTCAGCCACTGGTTCAGCCTGAGTGGGCGCTTCTGCGCTGGGGGCTTCCGGGTCAGCAAATGCCTCTGGAAATTCGGTCATCAGGGCCATCAGGGCTTGGTTTTTACTGGGTGGCGGACTAGCGATCGCCTGTTCGGGGTCAGCAAAGGCGGCCGGGAATTCTTGAATCAGATTTAAAAGGTCTTTAGTTTGGGGCATTAGGCTTTCTCCTCACTGCCAACTTTGATCGGTTCAGACTCTAGGGTGCCAGAGCGGTAGACGGTGACGCCCTTCAGACCCGCTTTTTGAGCGAGGCGATAAATTTGCTTGATTTCCGCCACCGTGGCATGGCCGGGCAAATTGATTGTCTTGGAAATTGAGCTATCAATCCAGTCTTGCCATTTTGACTGCACCAGAATGTGCCAACCGGGCGGCACTTCGCGGGCAATCTTGAAACTGCGGGCAATATCGGGGTTGGCTTCAGCAAAGTCTGTGCCCTGCAAAGAGCCTGTTCGTTTGACAATTTCGCTGTCTGGTTCTGAAAGGCCGAGGTCTTCTAGGTAAGGATTGAGAATTTGAATCCAGTTTTGCTCATTCTTAGAGGCATCGACATAGACTTGCTTCCAGACCGTCAGCCCAAAGTCGGGTTCAAAGGCCCAAGAGCAGGCTGCCAGTTGAGCAATGCTGCCCGTGGGGGCGATCGACAGGACGGTGGAATTGCGGCGGGGAACTTGGGTTAAATCCTGGCGACGGGAACTCAGTGCCTCTCGACCGTTGTAGCGGTTGCCTTCACTGTCTACCCAGCGCTCAAACAGATTGCCAGTGCGGACATCGCTAATCTTGCTCCAAATTCCGCAGGCCCCTTTTTCTTCCGCGATCGCCTCGGAAGCGCGGTAGGCGTGTTCGGCAATCCAATTGCCCCAGCGATCGATTTCATCCAAGTGTTCAATCCCATCGTAGGGAATGTGGGCCAGCTTCAGGTAATCTGCCCAGCCCATAATGCCCAAGCCCAACTGCCGAAACACATGCCGGACATTCTGCTTTTGGTCAGGGGTGGCAAACTCGGAAACATTCAAGACGTTATCGAGGAATCGAGTGGCGATCGCCACAGTTTCCGCCAAATCCTGCCAGTCAATCTCAACGCTGCCATCGGCTTTCCGGCTGACAAATTTGGTCAATACCAAAGAACCCAGGTTACAGGCACTATTTGGCGGTAGAAAAATTTCACCACAAGGATTCGTGCAGGTGACAAAATCGCGGATTGGGCTGCGGCGTTTGGCGTTGTCAATCAGTAAGAGGCCAGGGTCAGCCGTGTCGTGGGCAAAGTTGGCAATCTGATCCCAGAGGGTGGTAGCTCGCTCGTCGGCTTGATCTAATTTCTCGAAAAACTCATCGTCAAGTTGAACCGAGATATTGGCGTTGTGCCAACGCCGATCGCGCTTGCCTTCTGGATTCAAATGCGTTTCCACCCAGGCCGTTGCCAGTTGGCGATTTAATTCCTGTAATTTTTGCCGTTTCTGTTCAGTGCTGTCAGTGCTCAGCACCAAGGCCGCCATTTGTTCCGCGATCGCCTTTATTACCTTGGCATCCATTGTTGATTGGGTTTTGGCCTGGATAAATTCCCAAATATCCGGGTGTCGCCAGTCCATCGAGAACAAAAAAGCGCCTCGACGAGCTTTGTTGCCAGTGGTAATTTTCTTTGAGTTCTCCGACACCATATCTAGGACGGCGCAGGGGCCGAGGGCCTTGCCATCTTGAAACGGTGAACCTTTAGGGCGAATGTAGCCTTTTTGCCCCTCGGAGCCAATGTTAATCCCGACCCCGCCTCTAAATTTTGTCGTCAAGACGGCATCTGAAACCAGCTTGGTAATGCCATGAATATCGTCTTCAGTCGAGAGGACAAAGCAGTTGAGCAAGCCGCGCGTGCCGTAATCGCAGTTGGCCAGAATTGAGCCGCCAGGAATCAGCTTCATTGGCAGCAGAATCGAGAGAAATTTTTCTTGCCAAAACTTTTGTGCTTCTGGCGTCGCTTCTGCGCTGGCCACGTAGCGAGCAACCCGCCGGGCCACTTCTTCCCAAGTCGTCTCACCATTGATCAGATATTTCTGGAGCACCGCTCTTTGGGATTCGCTCAGTTCAAGGGTGGGGGACTGAGAAAGCACCATGCCAACTTACCTCTAAAACTAGATTTAGCGTTAAATCAAGATTTCAACCTCGATACCCCCCAAATCTAGTACAACCCCCAAAATGAGTCAAGGCATTTTAAACTTATGTTTGCCCTGAAATGCACCAGACCTCAGAATTGCATAGGTGGGCGATCGCCCTCAGTAATTATTATTTTTTATTGGATTCTTCAGGAAGGGTAGACAGGTGATGATTTGGAGCACCTAACCGTCATTGGTTCAAGGAGCTTGCTCTTGAAACCAGTTCAAAATCCGATGCCAGGCCCACCAAGGATCGGGGTCGCCTGCCTGCTGTTGACTCTGCGGACTGCTGAAATGCGAGACGTGGCCACCGTGGGGAGTCAAAATTAACTCCAAGCAGGGATTTTCAGCACAAATTGCCTTTAGCTCATCCGCTAGGGTTGGGATAAACATTGGGTCATCGGCGGCGTACAGAATCAACGTCGGGCGGTTGAGGTGGGGCAAAATGTAGAGGGGACTTGTCGCCTGGTAGTAGGCTTCCACATCTGGAAAGCCGAGTCGTCCAATCACCAATTCGTGGTCAAACTCAATGATGTGGTTGGCCCGCTCGATCGCCTCTGGATCTAAGCTGCCAGGGTGATAGGCATTTATTTGCCAAGCCAATTTTTTCAGTTCTTTGGCGATCGCCCGTTCTAGATAGCGCCCCAGTGGATGCCTGAGCAGGTAAGTCAGCGATCGCTGCGATTCTAAATTAGGGCAAATCACCGCCGCCCCTCCAATCTCTGAGGCAGATAAATTAAGAGATGCAGAGTCTAGTTCTGCGGCGGCTTTGACGCCCCAGAGAGCCAGTTGCCCTCCCAGCGAATAGCCCGTAAACCACAACGGAGCCGGACAGCCCATCTGTTTGGCTTGAGCGGCAATCTGGATAAAATCAGTACCTTCGTACAAGCCATCTGAGGTCAGAGTGGGCGAGAGGGCGGCGGTTTGTCCGTGCCCCCGCCAGTCGAACAGGACAACCGCAAACCCGGCTGCAAAGGCTTGACGACCCAAAATTTGCAGAAACCACTGGTTGTCTAGGCTACCCGTAATTCCGTAGGTGCCAATGATCGTGGCATGGGCCAGTTCAGGTTTAGCGATCCAGCCATAAATGGGCACACCGTCTGCCCCTGTGAACACATGAGACTGATAGGGCGGCTGCGGTTCAGCGATCGTGGTTTGCCAACGCCGACTTTGCCAAAGGGCAGTATAGAGCGTCAGCGCCAAACCATTGCGTAACCACCAGGGCGGACTGTAAGCAGGGATGAGCATAGGCAGGGTAAGCAATGGTAAGCACTGAATGATTTAAATCTTACCAATCAGAATTTAATCCATTCCAGGCTCAATATAGAACTTTCGATCTGCCTGGGCTGGAGCAGGGCAAAATCTTAGTCGCCTGTTTTCTAGCTCGCTTCCAGTAACCGAGTTTAGTTGTATCTTGCGATACGATGGGTGGACAGCACTGGCTACTCTATGGAACTCACATCGCTGCCGACTGAGATTTATCTGACCCATCCCCAGCGATCGCTGGGCAAGGTTCATCTCGATTGGCTGCCCCAGCCCGGAGCTTATCTCGAACACGAAGACAAAACCTATACGGTTCTGGAGCGTCGCCATCGCTATCAGCTCAAGGGCGGCCGCTATCAGTTGCATCAGATTGCCCTTTATGTCCAGGCCTCTACCTGGGTGGGCGAACGAACCCTCTGGCAAGGGCGCTGGGTGATTGGCGATGCTAGTTGCCGCTTAAATGCTCATTCCGAACTGATTCGGTGCGCCGTCAATCCAGACGGCCCCTGCCAAGACTGCCGGTTTTACGAACCGGCTGATTAAGGCAATAATTTCTCGCCGACTTGTAGACGCATTCCATTCGCAAAGTCTGAGCCTGACTGAAGGCGTTTTCCCATTGGCTGCACTTGGCGCAATAGTAAATATCCTTCGCCCGTCTGCACAATTGGGCCGACATTTTTGGCAATGCCAACAATCGTACCGGGGTCAGCGCTGCCTGGTTCCGACCATTCTGCGGCCAGGGTTTGCAGGTCAAGTGGGAGGTTTGCCCAGGCAGCACTTGCCAAGGGCGCAGTGGCCATAATTTTGAGCGGAGAGCCGCGAAACTGGGTCAAACAGTCAGGATAGAAGCCGCGAATCTGATTGTGGAGGGCGATCGCTGATTTCGACCAATCCAGTTCATAGTCTGCTTTTTTGATCAGTGGCGCATAGGTGGCTTGAGTTGAATCTTGGGGTACAGGTTCAATTTGCCCTGCCTGCAAGCCTCGCAGCGTTTGTATGATTAACTCAGCTCCAATTTCTGCCAGTTTGTCCCCAACTTCGGCTGCATTTTCTAGCAGGCCAATCTCTAGGCTGGCCTTGAGCAGCATGGCTCCGGTGTCCATGCCTGCGTCCATCAGCATCGTCGTGATGCCGGTCGTGGTTTGGCCGTGGTGAATCGCCCATTGAATTGGGGCAGCACCGCGATACTTGGGCAGTAAAGAGCCGTGATTGTTAATGCAGCCCCAGCGGGGCATGGCCAAAATTTCTGGCGATAAAATTTGCCCGTAGGCAACCACCACGAAAAAGTCGGCTGCTAGGGCTTTTAATTCGGCCAAGGTTGGCTGGTCTTGCTTAATCCGCTGCGGCTGCAAAACAGGGAGCCGATGCGCTAGGGCTACTTGCTTGACCGGAGAAGGAATCAGTTGGCTGCCTCGACCCCGCCGCTTGTCTGGTTGCGTGGCGATCGCCAGCACTTCAACCTCTGGCTCCACCAGTAGCCGCTTCAAGCTGGGCACAGCAAAATCTGGTGTGCCAAAAAAGACAATTTTCATAGGTGGAGATTCTAAATTTGCCAGGAAAGCGGCCTGAGTTTTGCCCAGACCGCTTTCATTATTTGTATACCACTAGGGCATGGGATGCCAGACTCAAGCCCAGGCTATTCATCGGTTCCCTGCATCAATTGGCGGAGGGAAATCAAACCTTTTTTGACCTGCCGTGAGACGGTAACAGCACTTAAGCCCAGCAGTTCGGCGGTTTCTCTTTGGGTTAAATCGTGGAGAAAAACAAACTCCAAAATTTCACAGGTGCGCTTTTCTAAACTTTGCAGGGCAACACTGAGGCGAATCTGGTCTTCTTGAGCCAGTTGAAAGCTGCGGTAATGATGATCTGGAACCATATCGCCTAAAGACGAGGAGCCATCATCGTCGCTGACGGGCGCATCTAGGCTGAGCGGCGATCGATTAGAGCAGGCCAGCTTGACTTGCTGCCAATCTTTAACACACACCGCTAAGGCATCTGCCACTTCTTGATCGGTCGGAGAGCGCCGGAGTTGATCTCGCAATTCTTGGCTGACCAACAAACCTTGCTTGTGTAAAACTTGCCAGCGGCGGGGAATTCGCAACTGTGGACTCTTATCGCGCAGGTAATGCTGAATTTCACCCCGAATGTAGGGCAGAGCAAAAGAGCTAAAGGCATGACCTTTAGAAATATCAAACCGCTCGATCGCCCGAATCAGACCCATGCTGCCCACTTGCACCAAGTCATCATAGGTTTCAGTTGAATAATTCAACCAGCGGTGAGCCTCTTTTCTGACCAATCCCAAGTTCATGTTAACTAGGCGATTGCGAACTTCTGTGGAAGGAGTTTGACGATACTTGTGCAGCAACTCTAAGGTTGTACTTTTAACTTCTTCTACTTTTGGCATACACCCCCCAGGCATACTCAATTCTCTAAAATAAAATTGAAACTTAATCATTATCCTGACAACGAGTGATGTCAAAATCTTTGATTAGCAACAAAAGTTCTAGCTTGGTTAATAATTCTCCTAAAAACCTCAAATACTAAGCGGGAATTCAGGGAACACTGTATTAAAGATAAAAAGTTTTACTTGATGAGCCAACAGTAATTTTACGGAAGTTCTAGTAGTTGATGCGCGATCGCCAGCCAGCCCAGAGCCAATTGCTGCTCTGTTGCAGGCTAACCGAACCCGCGATCGTGGCTGATTATCCAAACCGGTCAGGGGAGTTCGGTTAGGGATAAATAGGCGGTCTGAGCAGCAGCTTTTTCAGCTTCTTTCTTCGACTTGCCCAGTCCCTGCCCCAGCAGTTGGCCCTGAAACCAAACTTCTGATTTAAACCGAGCTGGACTAGCAAATTCAGTATGGTCAGATTCAGTGATGCTCTCGGTTCGATATTCAGGTAGAGCCTGATGGTGGGCTTGAGTCCAGGCTTGTAAGGCAGCTTTGTAATTGTGATAAGCCGGATCGGTGCAAACTTCTTCCGCTAGGGGTTGCCAATTGCTGTCTAGCCAGCAGCGAATGAGACTAAAGTCGCCGGTACTTAAGTAAAGAGCCGCCAATAAAGCCTCAAAACAGTCGGCCAAGCGCGAAGTTCGGCCTGACGGATCGCCAGCCGCGCTGTTACCGAGCCGTAAATACTGATCCAGACCATAGCTATCAGCAAGTTTAGCCAAAGTGCGATCGCTGACCAAGACAGACCGAATGGCTGACCATTCGCCAACCGAGCGGCTAGCATGGTGCTCCCGTAAAAACTCAGCCACCACCAGCCGGACAACGGCGTCTCCCAGAAACTCTAGGCGATCGTAGTTGGCCTCGGCATGAACAGTTGGGTGGGTTAGCGCCAAATCCAGCAACTGCCACTGCACTGGTGATGAGGCGGGTAGACCCAAGCGGGCAATCAGCTTTTCTAGCTGCTTCGGGCGGCGAGGATCATTGAATGGCATCAAATATGACTGCGATGGCAATTGAAGTCAGAGCTAGAACAATTTTTTTTGAAGACCTCGCGCAGCGAAGCTTTCAAAAAATCATCCTAATTGATCAAAGCGGCAGACGCCATAAGGTTAGAAAAATTAGGAAAGAGCGGGCTAGTAAGCCGGGTTCTGTTCCCCTAAGCCTGACGGCATCAGGAGGGCGGTTATCTATCTGGGACACCTGTTGCCAGATGCCTCTAGCGGTATCTCGAACGCGGAGCGGGGAAAAGACCAACCCTTGCCCCTCCAACCTTGCTCCCAACCGGGGTTTACCGAGCCAGTACCTCACGATACTGCTGGTGCGCTCTTACCGCACCTTTGCACCCTTACCTCCAGAGAGGGCAGAAGGGGTAAGGCAGAGGGCAGAAGTTTTTCCCTTCTGCCTCCTGCCCTCTGCCTCCTGCCTTCCAAAGGCGGTATGTTTCTGTGGCACTATCCTCACGATCGCTCGCACTGGGCGTTACCCAGCAAGTCTGGTCTTTCGGGAGTCCGGACTTTCCTCAGAGAAATGAGCTGTCGCTATCCCTCCGCAACCACCAACACCTGCTCCTTCCTGACCCTAGTTTAGACTAGGACTTGTCCCACGGAAATTGGGAGTTGGGACTGGTCTACTCGCGGCGATCGCTATTTTTCTACTCATCTGCCTTGATGGCGGGCTTGGGGCTGGTTGGCAACAATTGCCGAGTATTTGATGCGATCGCCAAAACTGCACCGGCCAGTAGCAGCACTGGCACCGGCAGTACCAAATGGGCAATCCACTGGTAAGCTCCCTGCCAGGCTTCCACCGCCAGCAGCAACACAACCAGACTAACCAGCCAAACTTTCATTCGGTTTACTCGCTCAGCAATGAACGAACAATCGTCAGCGGGGGGCTTTCTTGCTGAGAGGTCATATCGACAGCGATCGCCTTAAACGCTATTTCTTGGCTGCTGCTGGGCAGACTCAACTGGGTTGAAGTTTCTAAAATTTCTTGGCGGGGATTATAGCTAAAGTCCACCAGCCAGCGAGGCGGCACAATAGTGGCTTCAGTTTCTTGGTCAATCACCCAAAGCTTGATACACAGTTGAGCTTCTGTGTCTGGAAGCCGCACCTCAACCACGAGGGGTAAACCGGCTCGCAGGTCTCGTTCCGGTAAAATCAAGGTTGGAATCGGCAGGGGGGCTGCCCGGTCAAACGTCGGTAACTCGACCCCGCTCAACAGGTCAGGTGCAGCAGCTTCTAGCGATCCAGAGGGGACTAAGTCAACTTGGTGGGCTAGCGTACTTAGGGTTGACCAAAACCGCTTGCCCAAATCTAAGGCTTCATAGCCAGCTTCGGTAGGTTTTGCACTGCCAGTTCTGACTAGCTCTCGCTCAGCCGGCTGGCGCTGCAAAAATTGGGGCAATGCAGGCGATCGCACTGGCTTTTTCGGGGTCTGGCGGGGATAAAGCCGAGGGGGAAGATTCGGCCCAGAAGCAGGCTGCAAGGCAACTAAACCCGCAGTGGCATCAATGATTGGGAGTTCTAACATCGGCTCAGATTTGGGTTTCTGAGGCTCCAGCGGTAAGGGCGCTGGCTCCAGAATTGGCTCTGCGACTAAGTTGTCTAGTTCAATTGGTTCAATAACTTCAACGTCTTTAACAACAAGATTGCTGGCAACGGTCGCCGCGATCACAGTGATCATAAACGCCTGGGTGCTGCGAATTTCGTGAGCCTGATCTGCTGTCACCAGCTTGGCTTCACCGACTAACACCCGATGCTCGGTCGGCACTGTCAGCAGATGGCTAAAACTGCTGGGAATATTTGGCTGCGGCAGGATGTAAATTTGCTCAGACAGTTGCACTTGGGTGAGCGGATCTCGAAGCCGAATCACTAGTTCGCCTTCAGCAAAGACCCGACCGGCAATTTCGATTGTCTCGCCTGCGATCGCTGTGTAAGCACTCTGATCCAAAATCACTAAACAGGAGAGCTGAGTCGGGGAATCAAAGAGCGTCGGCGATAGTTCCAGGGAGTCAAAGATTGGCTCTTGTAGACTTGGGTTGGTTGAACTGTTGTCTAGATCTAAATCTAAATCTAAAATCTCTAGATCATCGCGATCACTCTCAAGATCGCTTGGCTCTGGGGATAAAACTGCGTCATTTAAGTGCTGAAACAAGAACTCCAACATGTCTTGGGAAAAAGGCACCTCAGACCCAATATCACCCATTGCTTCATACAGGTCGGTAAAGTCTAAGCTGGGAGTGAACTGTTCAAAAACAGGCTCTGAGCTAAAATTGCGTAAAGCATTTTCTAAACTAGCAATCACCGCCGCCTGATCTGTTTGCTGTTCAACTAGTTCAACTGCGTCCTCTATATTGGGGAGATTTTGTTCTTCTTGTCGGGTCTGAGATTGCTCGGCCGACTGATCCTGCTGGGGAGGATCGATATCCCAGTCAGCACACAGTTCAACTTGGGGCAAGACTTGTAGTTGCAGCAGCGGCAGTTCAGTATGCAGGTTGCTGCCCGGCGGTAAACGGCAGGCTAAAGTCCATAGCCCTGGCTCCAGGTAGGCGAAGGGCATGACCTCGATCGCGCCGGTTGGGCTAGACTGCTGCGATCGCTGATGACATCGCTGTTGGGAAACCCCATTTTCAACAAAGGTATGGCAAATTTGAATTTTGATCATCGATGAGGGCAAACAGGAGTAAGCCATCACCTGATAGCATCCTTCCAGTATTTCTACAGTTGGAGATTCAAGTGTCAGCCACTCTGCATCGCCTTCCTTTTGAATCAAAAATTCCCAGTTTTTCATGCCGTTACCGTATGCCTGCCGTCTTTAGCCCACTAGATCCAACGACCCTTGTTTATTGACGATAGTTTAGCCGCTTTTATGTACTAATGGGCGGTATCTTCGACCTTTTTGGGCTAAGTTCCTGTAGGACTGACTGAGCGGGACTAAAAGCTAGCTCAAATCACGCCTCAGCACTGCTAGGGAAGGACATTGCTATCGTGCTTCGCGCTTAAACGACCAACGCTATCTGCTGAAAGCCTTACAGAGAAGATCCTTCAGCAAATAGTTTGTTCTGACCTCTGTATTAATTCTGAACTAATAACGAATACTACAGACTAGATAAAACAGCCTTAGCAGCTTCCAAAGTTTTATCGATTTCTAGATCGGTATGGGCAAGGGAGGTAAAGCCAGCCTCAAACTGAGACGGGGCGAGGTAGACACCGTGCTCCAACATACCGCGATGGAAGGCGGCAAATTTTTTCACGTCAGCGGCTTTAGCATCTTCAAAGTTATGGACAGGCCCGGCTGTGAAAAAGAACCCAAACATGCCGCTGATATGGCTACCGCAAACTTGATGTCCAGCCGCTCTGGCAATTTGCAATAGCCCATTAATGAGCTTGCCAGTGACGCGATCCAGGTGTTTGTAACTGCCGGGTTGCCGCAGCAACTCCAAGGTTTTAATCCCGGCAGTCATCGCCAGCGGGTTGCCTGACAACGTACCCGCCTGATACATCGGCCCAGCGGGTGCCACCATTTCCATGATTTCTCGCCGCCCGCCGTAGGCACCGACCGGCAAACCACCGCCAATAATTTTGCCCAAGGTTGTCACATCTGGGGTGATGCCGAATTTCTCCTGGGCGCCGCCGTAGGCAATCCGAAACCCAGTCATCACTTCATCGAAGACTAGCAAAGCGCCGTTTTCTTGGGTGAGTTCTCGCAAACCCGCCAAAAATCCACCATCCGGGGGAATAAAGCCCGCATTGCCAACCACAGGTTCTAAAATAACGCCAGCAATCTGATCCGGGTTAGCAGCAAACAAGGCTTGAACCGCCTCCAGGTCATTGTAGGGAGCGGTTAAGGTGCTGGCTGTGACGGATTTTGGCACGCCTGGCGAGTCGGGCAAGCCGAGGGTAGCGACACCAGAGCCAGCTTTGACCAAAAACATATCGGCATGACCGTGGTAGCAGCCTTCAAATTTGATAATTTTTTCTCGCCCTGTATAGGCCCGAATCAGCCGCAGCATTCCCATACAGGCTTCGGTGCCAGAGTTGACGAAGCGCACCATCTCAATGCTGGGTACGGCATCAATCACCATTTCAGCCAAAACATTTTCGAGCGCGCAAGGAGCACCAAAGCTCGTCCCTTTTTCCAGGGCATCTCTTAAAGCTGAAATCACCTGTGGATGAGCATGGCCACAGATGGCTGGCCCCCACGTTCCCACATAGTCGATGTATTTGTTGTCGTCTACATCCCAAATGTAGGCCCCATTGACGCGATCGAAGACGATCGGCTGTCCCCCCACCGACTTAAACGCCCGCACTGGCGAGCTGACACCCCCCGGCATCAGTTTTTGGGCAGCAGTAAAAATTTCTTCTGATTTAGCCGTATTAAAGGTACTGGTGAGCAAGGTTGTCTCCTTAGATCAGCTGGTCAATAGTGTCTAGGCGGCTGGAGTCGCCGGCCTTTAGAATTTCTATTGTACCGACTTGGCCAATGTTCACTCTCAGATCTTTACATTGGGCAAGGGAGTTTAAGCATTACAAATTTTAAGCCAAGATCAAGCATGATACTATTTAGTGATACTATTAAACTATAAAAATATAATGAACAATAAAAACCGTAAAACCTATGATGCTATTTTTGCTAAGCCGATTAGTTGCACTATTCTCTGGACTGAGGTGGTGACTTTAGTGCTTGCCTTAGGTGGTGATGTGATTCAAGGAGATGGCTCCAAAGTGCGTTTCGATCTAAATGGAGTTTCACTTAACCTTCACTCTCCCCATCCTCAGAAAGAGCTAAAACGCTATCAAGTCAAGGCTGTTAGGGATTTTCTAAATAATGCAGGTGTGGAACCATGAACTATAAAGGCTACGAGGCGATCGTCGAATTTGACGAATTAGATCGCTTATTCTTTGGTCGCGTGATTGACACTCGCGATGTCATTGCTTTTGATGGCGCGTCAGTGGATGAACTTGAGCAGTCTTTCCACGCAGCAGTTGATGAATATTTAGCCGATTGCCAAACAATCGGAAAGACGCCTGATAAGCCATTTTCAGGCCGATTCAATCTGCGAATTTCTTCGGAGCTACATCGACAGGCTGCTACTAAAGCTGAAAAAGAGGGAATTAGCTTAAATACACTTGTTGAAAAAGCACTTCAGCAGGTGATTTAGTAATTGACAAATCGGAGTCTCAGGCAAATGCTTATATCATTTCAGCCAGAAGGCGATCGCCCATTTCAAAATTGGCGGTCACACTTTGGACGTCGTCTAGGTCTTCGAGGGCATCCATTAGTTTTAGAATCCGTCGGGCTTGATCGGGGTCGGTAATTTCTAAGCTGTTGGTTGGAACCCAGCGCAGTTCTGCCTCTTGAACAGAGTAGTCCTGCTGTTTGAGCACTTGACTCAAGGCTTCCAGTTGGCTCACCCCAGTTGTGACTTCCGCCAGAGTTGCCTCTTCTAACTCAACAATTTCATAGGAGTCAGCGCCAGCTTCTAGCAATACTTCCAAAAAGGCTTCTTCATCAGGTGGGGCAATCACAGTTACAATTCCGGTCTGCTTGAACATCCAGCCGACGCAACCCGTTTCGCCCAGGTTGCCCTCTTGTTTGCTAAAGGCGGCTCGCAAATCAGCAGCAGTCCGGTTGCGATTATCGGTCAGCGCTTCAATCAACACTGCTACACCGCCGGGGCCATAGCCTTCGTAGCGAATTTCTGCTAGCTCATTGCCGTCTGTGCCCAGCTTACCGGCCCCTTTGGCGATCGCCCGCTCAATGTTGTCATTCGGAATTCCGACCGCCCTAGCTTTTTCGATCGCGGTTCGGAGCTGAAAATTGGCTTCTGGGTCAGGCACTCCCTGCCGAGCTGCCACAATAATTGCCCGTGAAATGCGGGCAAACACTTTCCCTTTTTGGGCATCAACCCTCGCTTTTTGGCGTTTAATGTTCGCCCACTTACTATGTCCTGCCATTGGTCTAAACCGATGTTGTGGAATACAGGTGATGATTTTGAGCAGCAGCGACGCTGCTGCTCAAAATCATCACAAATTTAAGACTGCCAACTAGGGGCTGACCGCTGAAGATGACTCACTCAGGGGTAGCGTAAACCAAAAAGTTGCGCCTGCGCCAGGTTGACTGTTCACACCAATCTGACCGCCGTGAGCTTGAATGACTTGGCGGCAGAGATACAGCCCCAGACCAATGCCCGTCAGATGACGCGTATTGGCACCCTGAAAATAGAGGTCAAACAAATGTTCAGCCTGGCTTTGACTAATCCCAATCCCATCATCTTGGACAATGCAGACTAATTCATTGCTTTCCAGGCTGGCATTCAGGGTCAACTGTAGCCCTGGTGGATTGTGCTTGAGGGCATTAGTAATCAAGTTTTCGTAAACTCGGCGGAGCTGGTGGGGGTCAATATCTACCAGCGGCAAGTTGGCAGGCATCATAGAGCTGAGGGTTGCCTGGTTTTTCGCCAAAAGAGGATCAAGGTCAGTAATGGTTTGAGCCACAACCTGAGCGATCGCCGTTGGTTCCCGATGCAAAACCATCCCGCCGGCATCACTGATATGGGCATCCAGCAAGGAATCAATCAGGTTGAGTTGGCGATTGCTGCTCTCGATCATCCGTTCTAATATTTTGCGCGGCACGGCGATCGAGGAGTCTTGGGCGGAGGGATGGCATTGTCCGGCGGGATGCAGCAGATTATTTAAGACCAGCAGCGTCCCCATGACTGGGGTGCGTAAGTCGTGCGAAACGGCATGGGAAAATGCTTCCTTCAGTGTGTTGATTTCCTGCAACTCCTGCATGTTTTGTTGCAGTTGAGCGGTTCGCTCTTCTACCTGATGCTCTAGGTTGGCATTCAGCGCCGTCAGCTTTTGGTAAAGTTCTGCTTGCCGAATGGCGATCGCCACTTGGGTCGCCAATTTTTCGAGCAGTTCAATTTCAGACGGCTGCCATTGGCGGGGATGAGAACACTGATCGGCAATCAGGACACCGAAAGACTGACAAGACTCGCAATCTGCACCGGAAACCGAAGATTCACGCTCGTTGATCAAGGCGATCGGGACTTCTAAACAGGCTTGTACTTGGCAATGGCTTAAGTACTGTCGCTCAAGCTCTGAGGCGACTTCAGCCACGTTATTGATTACTTTAACCTTGCCTTGATGACAGTGATCAACAATCGTAAGCAGGTAGCTGGGATGATTGAACACCAGCGCTGAATCAACTGGCCAGTCAGGCGAATTCGATTCTGCCATCACTTGAGCTTGGGGAAACTGATTCACGACGTTAATAAAGCCAATCAGCACTTGGTCGGCTTGCAATAACTGCCGCACTTCCGACACAGTTGTATCAAGAATTTCTTGCAGGTTCAGCGATCGCCGAATTCGCTGAGCAATTTCTCCTAGCAGGCGCTCTCGCTGTAGGGAAAGCTTAAGTTCTGCTTCAGCCTGCTTGCGTTCGGTAATGTCTCGAACTCCAACTACCCGGAGTGGCCGACCTTGATAAATAATCGTTTTGCCAGAAAGTTCAGCCATGAATGTGCTGCCATCCTTGCGAACTCCTTTTGCTTCATAGGGCTGATCGTCCGCCTGCTGCATTCGCTGCCGAATCATCAACCGACTTTCGGGGGCAGCCAGTTCAGTTGCCAACATGCCAATTAGTTCGGTTGTCGTATAGCCAAACAGGGTTTCAGCCGCCACATTCGCATCAATAATTCGACCCTGATCGTGAATGACAACGGTTTCAAACGTAGCCATAAAAAAGCTCTGCAAGCGGTCTTGGCTGGCTTGGAGAGCTTCTCTCGCCTGTTGGCGATCGCGAGCTTCCATCGCTAGCGAAAGCAAATCAGAAATTGAAGCCGCAAATTGCTGCTCTTCTAGCGTCCATTCGCGGGGGCTACCGATGTGCTCGTTGCACAGCACCCCCACCATTTGCCCACCCAGCCAAATTGGGGCATCTAGCATCGAAGTAATTCCCAACGGCGTTAAGTAAGACCGCAAAAATTCTTTAGTGCGGCTATCTTGGAGCGCATTGTGAGCGGCAATTGTCCGGGCTTGCTCTAAAGTTTTGAAGTAGCCTGGGTAGAGGCTAGACCACAGCTCTAAACCCTGAGAATGACGGTCTGGGCTGCGCTCATAAAGGTCAAGGCAATCGATTCGACTGCGATCGGCGCTGTAGAGCCAAACGCTTGCCCGCTCTACTTCTAGGGTACGAGCTGTGGCAGCCAGAATATCCTCCAAGGCAGTCGTAAAGTTACCCTGATGCAGAGACTTGTGTCTAGCCAATTCAACCAATACTTGGTCTTGCCGCTGCAAGCGGCTAGCACTCATCTGTTGGGGTTGAAGTTCCAAGGTCATGCGCTTAGTCCAAAAATAAATGAAGCGATTTGAGTGACCAAATTAATCGGGGAACGGGATCTCAAAAAACAGACTGAAACACGATCAGAGATCGATACCAATCAGGGGCACAGTGACTACGTTGTTAGAGCCTGTCCAAGCCGTTTAGGCAGAATGTTAGAAGTACAAAATCGCAATTGCACCAACAGCCTCTAGGATAAATTTGGCAGATCTGATTTAGCACTGGTTTGAAACATCCTACCCGAAGCGTCCCCAGGCTGTTCTCACCCAGTCAGGCGAGATTGTGGCGATCCAAGCCAACTCCATGCTTGGACTTCTGCTCACAGGTCGCCCAACTTGCGGGGCAAAATCGGCTAGATGTTACAGTCTGTTGCAATTAGCTGCCAGTCCTTTGCTATGCGTAGTCGCTTCGGGTACGATTTTATGTGAATTCATAACGACTACATTTAAGCCCATCCCGGCTCAGTTTAGGCTCGATTGGCTGATTTTGTAGAACAGACATCGCAGCAGCTCACTGTACTGCCCAGTCACCCCAACTTTCACCCGCAAGGAGATCCAACTTTTATGGCTGAACATAACCCGTTGACGACTGCGAATGGAACGCCGATCGCCGACAATCAGAATTCTTTGACGGCAGGTGAGCGCGGGCCTGTCCTAATGCAGGATTTTCACTTAATCGAGAAGCTCGCTCACTTCAACCGCGAACGCATTCCGGAGCGGGTTGTCCACGCCAAAGGAGCGGCTGCCTTTGGCACCTTTAGGGTCACCCACGACATTACTCGCTACAGCAGAGCCAAGCTGTTCTCAGCCGTGGGTCAGCAAACCCCGGTACTGCTCCGCTTCTCAACCGTTGGCGGTGAAAAAGGTTCAGCCGATGCAGAGCGCGATCCGAGAGGGTTTGCCGTCAAGTTTTACACGCAAGAAGGCAACTGGGATGTCGTCGGTAACAATACGCCCGTCTTCTTCATCCGTGACCCGCTTAAATTCCCTGATTTTGTCCACACTCAAAAGCGGAATCCGCAGACGAACTGCAAAGATGCCAATGCCATGTGGGACTATTGGTCTCTCAGTCCAGAAGCACTGCATCAAATTACAATTTTGTTCTCAGATCGCGGCACACCCAAAAACTATCGACAAATGGACGGGTTTGGTAGCCACACCTTTAGCCTCGTTAATGCTCAATCAGAGCGAGTTTGGTGCAAGTTTCACTTCAAGAGTATGCAGGGAATTGCCACCTTCACGGCGGCAGAAGCGGTGCGGGTCAAAGGCGAAGACCCAGACCATGCCACTCGTGACCTGTTTGCCAAGATTGAGCAAGGGGACTACCCCCGCTGGCGCGTCTGCCTTCAGGTGATGACCGAGGCCCAAGCCGCTGGTTACAGAGATAACCCCTTTGACCTGACCAAAATTTGGCAGCACTCAGAATATCCGTTGATTGATGTTGGGATGCTAGAACTGAACCGCAATCCGCAAAACTATTTTGCTGAAGTTGAACAATCAGCCTTTTCTCCCTCGAATATTGTGCCGGGGATTGGCTTCTCACCAGATAAGGTGCTGCAAGCCCGGATTGTCTCCTATCCTGATGCGCAACGCTATCGGCTCGGTGCCAACTACCAGCAGTTGGCAGTCAACCAACCCCAATGTCCGGTCATGCATTACCAGCGGGATGGGGCAATGGCCTTAGGCAACAATGGGGGCAACAATGGCGGGAATATACCTAACTATGAACCGAATTCGCATCCGGGTACACCCCAGCAAAACTCTGCCTACGCTGAACCGGCCTTAGACTTAGGCAGCGTCAAAGCCGATCGCTTTGATCATCGTCAGAGGAATGATGATTACACGCAAGCTGGCGACCTGTATCGATTGCTGAAGCCTGATGCTCAGGAACGTCTGACTCAAAACATTGTCGGCAGCCTTAGCGGAGCCGGACGGGAGATTCAGATGCGCCAACTCTGCCACTTCTTCCGGGCAGATGTGAAGTACGGTTTGCGAATCGCTGAAGGGTTGGGAATTGAAATTGATCCAGCCATGATGCAGAGTTGATCAGAAAAGCGCGTTTTGGGTGACAGCGGCGATCGCCTGATCGGTTGCTTTGGGCAGGTGATGATACTTGCCGCCGGCTTGCTCCGCTAGTTCTTTAGCAAAGCCAGTCGAAATAAACTTATTTTCAGTGTCAATCACCAGCAGCTTTAAGCCGAGGGCGCGGATTTTACTGCCAATATCCAGCAGCTCACCTTTGATATCGGGCTTTTCCCCTTCTTCCAACAGTTCACCTAAAGAACGAGCTAAGGAGATGTTGCCTCGCCCATCCGTAATGGCGACAATCATTACCTGCCCAATGTCGCCGGACTGGCGGGCGTTGAGACCGACTCGCACCGCTTGGGTTAGTCCGTGGGCGAGTGGAGAGCCGCCCCCGCAGGGCAATGAGTCTAATCGCCGTCGGGCAGCTTCGATCGATCGGGTTGGCGGTAGAAGCACATCTGCCTGCTCACCCCGGAACGGAATCAGGGCCACCATGTCTCGGTTTTGGTAGGCTTGGGTTAACAGCCGCAGCACCGCCCCTTTGGCTGACTGCATCCGGTTCAGCGCCATCGAGCCAGAAGCATCCACGACAAATATCACCAGCGCCCCGGCTTTGCGGGCCAGGCGCTTCACCCGCAGATCAGTCTGTTCGACCACGACTCGCCGACCGGGCTGACGCTGGCGACGGGCTTTTTGGTAGGGGGCAGCGGCCCGCAGGGTGGCATCAACGGCAATCCGACGGGCTGGCCCCTTCGGCAGCATCGGCTTGATGTAGCGTCCCCGATCCTGCGAGTAGACAATGCTGCGGCTGCCTGACTTGCCCTGACGCTGAGCGACTTGAGCAAAATAAAGCACGCTGGGGTCAAGGATCACTCCTTCCGTGTCAAACACAAACTCTTCCGGCAGGCTGGGGGGTTCTGGCTGTTCCTCTTTTTCCTCCTCTTCATCTTCGTCCTGATCCTGATCGTCTTGCTCTTGCTGCGACCGATCGGGTGGCGGTGGTGGGGGTGGCGGTGGTTCCGGCGGCATCTCAACTAGGGTAGAACGAGGGACGATCGCCAGTTCGACTGCCCGCCGCAAATCTTCCGCGATCACTTCTGCCCGCCCATTCAATGCCGCATGGGCTTTGGCAATCCGCACCGCATACAGTTCGGCCCGGTGCCCCTGCACCCCACCCCGAATCGCTTCTGTCACCAGGTAATTAATTTGCTCTGGCTGGATTTTGACATCTTTCAGCCACTCGCGGGCCAAGATGATTTGCGTCTTCAGGTCGTCGATGTCTTCGCTGTACTGGGCTAAAAAGGCCTGCGGAGAGTTGGCATAGGCGATCGCCTGTTCAACCGCCTGGACTCGTTCATCCAGCCCCAGCACCGCATCGGCCGAAAGGCAAATTGCAATCCGATCCAGCAAATGCTCTCTGAGCGTTCCTTCTTCTGGGTTGTAAGTGGCAATCAGCAAGGGGCGACAGGGATGCTGAAAGCTGATGCCCTCGCGCTCAATTTGATTCCGCCCTTCGGTCAATACCGTTAGTAATAGATTGGAAATTTGGTCATCCAGCAGATTCAGTTCATCGACGTAGAGCACTCCCCGATGGCACTCCGCCAGCAGCCCTGGCTGAAAAACAGATTCTCCCCGCTTGACCGATTGCCCAACGTCAACGGAGCCGAGCAGCCGATCTTCGGTTACACCCAAGGGAATTTGAATAAACGGAGCCGGGATGATTTCGGTTTCCGGTTGCCCGTCCACAACTGGGATTGTCCCCGCTAACCGTTGTTCGAGCAGTCCATCGTCCCACTGGTCGGGCTGGCTGGGATCGCAGTGGCAAAAAGAGTCCTTGACAACTTCAATTGGCGGCAATAGCGCATGCATGGCCCTGGCCATGACAGATTTAGCTGTGCCGCGACGCCCCGCGATCGCTACTCCTCCCAATTCGGGGTCAACGGCGGCCAGCAGCAGGGCTAGTTTAATCGCCTCTTGCCCAACCACGGCTGCGAGCGGAAAAGCGGTAGGACTGGCAGTAGCAGAAGGCATAGGTCAAAAATTGTGGGCGATCAAGGAAAAAAGAATTTTAAGTAAATAGACCACTTTTTTTAACGTGAGCTTGCCCAAATTTTTCGCTTCGCTGTTGGGTGCTTCAGCCTCCTAAATCCCCCAATTCTGGGGGACTTAGGGGGCAACTCGAAGTTGCTACCGAAGCGAGTTACTTCCGTCGAACTCAGGTACTTTTATAATCATCATGATCGCAACTAAAGCTGTTCTCCGGCAACCTGGACTGTTAACTCCTCAAGACTGAACTCGTAGCTGATTGGCTGCTTTCAAGATGTGGTAGGTAATCAGCAGTTGCGTAATCGCCAGCGGATAGCTGCGTAAAGTTTCGCCGGTTGTTCCAATCACAGTGCCGATCGTAGAATCACCTTTTAAATTACAGTAGTTGCCGAGGTGGGGCACTTCATTGCACATCATGTGTTCTAATTCGAGCACCTGTTCAGCAGTGGCGTGACCATCAATTTCTAACAAATCAACTGGTTTGCCCATATCGCGGTCTAGACCTAAGCGAACCGCTGACCCCAAATCTTCACCTTCCACGTTGAGCACCAGCGTACTCAAATCAGGATGGGGAATCGTCGGGCGCAGCACTAGGCGGACATCTAACAGCAAATCGCTCTGGCGAGTGGCATCGCCGGGGTAAAAGCTGACCACCACATCTGCCCATTGCCGCTGCGGGTTAATAAAAGCTTCTGAGTCATACTCCCGCTTGCGCATTTGCTCAATCACTTCAGCCTCGGTATAGCCCCGTTTGCGGGTGTCGCGCTTAATTTTCCAGGTCTTCCGCAGGTCTTCGGTGGGAGCCAGGTAGACTTTGATGTCGTAGCAGTCTCTCATCACGCGGGTGGAATAGCCGAGTAGCCCCTCCACAATCACAAATTGATTGGGCTTGATGTATTCGGGCGGGTCAAACTCACCGGAGTGATGATTATAGATTGGTTTGAGAATGGGTTGCCCGGTGCGAAGCAGGGTCAGGTGCTGCTGAATAATATCTAGGTAGTTGCAATCTGGGTGGAGAGCAGAGATCCCCATTTCAGCCCGCTGATGGCGATCGTAGCGGTGGTAGTCGTCGGTGCAAATGATGGTAACGTTTTCTTCTCCCAAAACTTGGGCGATCCCGCGGGTTAGGGTGGTTTTACCGGCTGCACTATCACCAACAATACCGAGGATAATGGGGCGGTGGGTCATGGCGTTCCAAGTTGGGGAGAAAAGGGGTTAAGCCCCCATTATTAGCGTCAACCTGACCCAAAGCAAGGGGTTTTCTCATTTAAGCAATCTTCCGCAATAAAGAGGCAAAAGGCAGAAGTTGAAAGGCAGAGGGCAGAAGGCCCAAATCGAGTCCGCTATTTTCACTGCTCCCTCGTTAGAAAATCACTCTGTTTTCATGTTAGGAGTGAGCACAGATCATTAACTTTTGCCTTCTGCCTTTTAAACAATCTGTTGTTCAATGAAGAAAGCACCGAGCTAAAAAATGTTTCAATACAGCAGGGTTTGAGCGCATGGGTTTGATCCAGGCATCGCGGGGCACACGAGATATTTTGCCGGACGAAGTGGTTTACTGGCAGCAGGTGGAAACCGCCGCCCGCCAGATTCTTGGCCGAGCCGCCTATCGCGAGATTCGTACCCCGATTTTTGAGCAAACCTCTCTGTTTGAGCGTGGAATTGGTGAGGCGACAGATATTGTCGGCAAAGAAATGTACACCTTTGTCGATCGGGGAGAGCGATCGCTGACCCTGCGTCCAGAAGGAACGGCTGGAGCAGTGCGGGCGTTTATTGAACACAAGCTGCACACCCAAGGCGGTGTCCAGCGGCTGTGGTACACCGGGGCAATGTTTCGCTACGAGCGCCCGCAAGCCGGACGGCAACGCCAGTTTCATCAATTAGGCGTAGAGGTGTTGGGCAGCGCTGACCCCAGAGCAGATGCTGAGGTGATTGCGATCGCCACTGATTTGCTGCAAACCCTGGGGCTGAAAGACTGCACTTTGTCGTTGAATTCAGTCGGCAATCCGAGCGATCGCCAGCACTATCGAGAAGCTCTGGTCGCCTACTTTCAGCCCTATCAGACTCAACTTGATTCAGATTCTCAAGAGCGCCTGTACCGCAACCCGCTGCGAATTCTCGATAGCAAAGACCCGCGCACCCAGGAGATTTGCCAAACTGCCCCCAGCATTTTGGACTATTTGGGGCCGGAGTCGCAGTCGCACTTTCAGCGTGTGCAGCAGTATTTGACGGATTTGGGGATTGCCTATCAGCTCAACCCGTGCCTGGTGCGAGGGCTAGACTACTACACCCATACCGCCTTTGAGTTTCAAACCGAAAACCTGGGAGCGCAGGCAACGGTCTGTGGCGGCGGTCGCTACGACGGACTAGTGCAAGAATTAGGCGGGCCAGAAACGCCAGCGGTGGGCTGGGCGATCGGGCTAGAACGACTGATTTTACTGCTCCAGCAGCAAGCCCAGGTGTTCTCAACTCAGTTAGATTTTTACGTTGTCGCTAGAGGTGAGGTAGCAGAAGCCCAAGCCCTTTGCTTAGCCCAAAAGCTTCGCCAGCAAGGTTTTGCGATTGAGCTTGATCTAAGCGGTAGTGCGTTTGGCAAGCAACTCAAGCGCGCTGATCGCAGTGGTGCCCCGGCTTGCCTAATTATTGGTGATGCTGAAGCTGAAGCTAAAACGGTTCAACTCAAATGGCTCAAGTCCGGTCAGCAGCAGGTAATCTCGCAAGCAGACTTGCTGACCCAAACCGAAGCACTGCGACAACAACTAATCACTGTCTCATAACTCCAAAGCAAATAGGCTTAAAGGTGATCCTCTTCTACCTTTTTAGCCCTACTCCATTGCGGCAAAGTGGTCTTGCAAATACTTGTGCACAAAGCTGTAGCGACCTCCAACCTGCTGAACAAACCTAAGCTCGTTACAGTAATTGAAAAAGCGCACATAATCCAAAGGAAATAGTTCAGCTCTATGCAAGAGCAAACGAAGAAGAAAGTGTTGGATACAGGCCAATCCTCCAAACACCAACCCAACAATCAACCCCACTCCGCTCATCAGTAGCTTCCCCAACAATAGTTCACTCAGCAGCCCGGCAATCACAGAAATTAGAGCAGATCGTTTAATTCCTTGATTTGGATGCCTTTTTACAGGAACTGATTTCGGACTTAGCCCAAGCATCAAACCGCCGAACAGCACAGCAAACAATCCAAGTGTCAATCCAGCAGTTGCTCCAAGTATCAATCCAGTAATCAGCCCATATTTCAGTCCAACTATTAATCCAGCAGTCAATCCGCCAGTTAAGGCAATAACTAACCCACCAATCACCACACGTTTCAAGACTTTCGACCAAGACCATTTCAAAGCTTCTATTGGATTAATGCGAAGCGATGCATAACCTATTCTGTAAAAGATCAATCCAAATCCCACTCCAGCCATCAATCCACACTCAAGCCCAAATCTCGCTCCAAATGCTAAACCGACGACCAACATAATACCCTGTCCAAATATCAACCCAGCAGTCAGCCCAAATATCAGCCCAATACTCTGCTGGTAGCGGAGCTGTACTTCGTTAGGCAACATTGATGGCTGAAGGTCTTCAATCAGAAACGTAGTTTGCGACTGCTGCTTCATCTGCCGTGCCAACCAACCTAACCATTTCTTCGTTTGTTTTGGTGTTGGAGCCTTTCGTCTCCCGTAGGTGCGGCTTTCAACCACACGCTTCACCATCTGCTCGATATAGTTACGAAGTATGTGGTTTAGGTGTTCTCTAGTGGTTTGAAATCGCTGCCATTTCTGTTCAGAGCCTGGAGGGTAGGCTAGGGTAATAATACTTAAGAAAAAAGGTTTTCGTAGCAAGACTAGCAGTTTTGGATAAGCAGAAATGGACGAATATAGCTCTGATCGCCCCACATCTAAATAAGTGATGATTTGCTCGTTGCTCAAATCCTTGAGACGAATCGCTCCATTCAGTTCCAGAGCTTTCTGACAGAACTTGTATACCTTCCAGCGACAGCATACAGCGAGGTAGAAAGGAGCATTTGCACCCCCCAGGTATTCGTTGATTCGGGCCACACAGCCCGCCTGTCGTTCCGCTGGAAGTTCATCTAGTCCGTCCAATAACGGTAGAATCCGGCGCTCTTTTACCCACTGCTGCCTCAATGGAAGACTTTCCTGGTAAGTGGACAGTGAATCAATTAACCAGGCTTGTATCGACTGGCGATCGTCCTTCCAAGTAGATAAATCAAATATCACAGGGATCGGATAATTACTTTGGGCTTTGGCTCGTTTTAGGAGAGCTTGGGCTAAATTCATCAATTCAGTAGTTTTGCCAGAACCGGGATGTCCTAGAATTAACAACTTGCCCGTAATTTCGGGCAAATCAAAGACCTGTAAAGCTGTCGTGTTTTTTTCTAGAAGTGTTGCTGGTTTATGAACAGGCTTGATCCCACGCTCCTTTCGTTCCAGCAGTAACTCTCTATCTGGATTTAAGGAAATACCATGATGGAAATTCTGTGCCAACCAAGATGTGACGCCATTCTCAACTTGTGACCGTAAATCTTTTAATAACCGTAAGTCTTGTTCGTTAGGAGAACAGTCTAATTTCTGATTCTCAATAAAAACATTACCCTCAACGGTTCCGATGTTGTAAAGATCGCGATTGGCATGTTGATCTTGCTGAGCCATTTTCATCCCCCACCAAATCGGTTGGAATTACCTTCAATTTTTCCAATATTATAGATATCTCGTCCGGCTGTCTGACTGATAATCTGCTGAGCCATATGTCTAACTTCAGTATCAAATTCTGGATCATTTTCCATTTCTAGACGCAGGTACTTGCCTACATCAGCAATGGCTGCTGGTGTCCTTTCATGTTCAGCTTGGGCTAAAGCCGCTTCCGCTTCAGCATTGCCTGTGAACTTGGCACGAATTTTATCCCGCAGGGCTTTTGCCAGTTCAACTGCACCGCTGACCGTTTTTTTGGCCAACTCCCCAGCTCCGGCCTTGGCCAATTCATCTAAAGCAATTTTGGCGATTTCCTTAGCAGCAATAGTTTCAAGCATGGCAGTTTTTAATTAAAGCTTAATTTATGAATGCCAAAATCATAGTTGACACTAACTCAAAATTTCAAGCAAATTTTTTGACACCCTATTAAAAGAGCAGTGCGGCAATTGGGGAAGATAAAACTTAAATTAGGATTTGCTGACAAAAGGTTGGCTTAAGATCATCCAAGGTGAAAGGGAGCTTTGAAGTGTGACTAGCAAGCGTGATTTAACCAGACCTTAGGAATAGCGAGGACTCCGATGCTAAGCTCAGCCAACCCAGCGCTCAGTAATATCCAAATCGAAGACGATCGCACCAGCCTGGCCCTCGAAGCCTTAATTCAGGCGATCGCCGACAATTTATTCTATATCCAGGGAAAATTTGCAGCGATTGCCACCGCCCACGACTACTACATGGCCGTCGCTTATACCGTCCGCGATCGGCTGTTGCAGCGCTGGCTAAATACCCATGAAACTTACCTCAAAGAAGATGTGCGGGTGGTGGG
Source organism: Aphanocapsa sp. GSE-SYN-MK-11-07L (assembly GCA_019359715.1). GTDB lineage: Bacteria > Cyanobacteriota > Cyanobacteriia > Thermosynechococcales > Thermosynechococcaceae > JAHHGS01. The sequence continues at coordinate 32,925 of JAHHGS010000104.1, forward strand.
CTACCTGTCTGCCGAATTTTTGCTCGGCCCCCACTTGGGGAAAAACCTGATTAACCTGGGCATCTCCGAGCTGATGCAGCAGGCTGTAGAGTCCTTCGGCTTGAATTTTGAATCCCTGCTGGCAGCCGAAGAAGAACCGGGGTTGGGCAATGGCGGCCTGGGGCGACTGGCGGCTTGCTATATGGACTCCCTCTCGACCTTAGAAATTCCGGCGATCGGCTATGGGATTCGCTACGAATTTGGCATTTTTGACCAGGACATTCGGGATGGCTGGCAGGTTGAGCTAACTGATCAATGGCTGCGGCTTGGCAACCCGTGGGAAATTGCCCGTCCAGAAGCGGCAGAACTCGTTTTCTTTGGCGGTCACACGGAAGCCTACACCGATACCCAAGGGCGCTACCGAGTCCGCTGGGTGCCTGAACAGGTGGTGCGGGGTGTGCCCTACGACACACCGATTTTGGGCTATCAGACCAACACGGCTAACACGCTGCGGCTCTGGAAGGCTGAGGCCGTCGAGTCCTTTGACTTTGGCGACTTCAACATGGGCGACTACTTTGGAGCCGTGCATGAAAAAATTGCCTCTGAAACGATTACCAAGGTCCTTTATCCCAACGACGCTAGTACGCAGGGCAAAACTCTCCGCCTCCAGCAGCAGTTTTTCTTTGTCTCTTGCTCACTGCAAGACATGATTCGGATTCACCTGCGGCGGGGGCAGAGCATTGAAACCTTGGATCAGAAGTGCGCCCTCCAACTCAACGATACTCACCCGGCGATCGCGATCGCAGAACTGATGCGGCTGCTGATGGATGAGCATGGTCTGGAGTGGGACGTAGCTTGGCAAATTACCCAGAATATTTTTGGCTACACTAATCACACTCTGTTGCCAGAAGCGCTAGAGCGCTGGGCGCTAAGCTTGTTTGCCGATCTGCTGCCCCGCCATTTAGCAATTATTTACGAAATTAACCAGCGGTTTTTAACCGAAGTGCGATCGCGCTATCCCGGTGACGAAGAGCGAGTGCGGCGGATGTCGCTGATTGACGAAAGCGGTGAGCACTACGTCCGCATGGCCAACCTAGCCAGCGTGGGTAGTCATGCGATTAATGGGGTGGCGGCCCTGCACAGCCAGCTCCTCAAACAGGACGTGCTGCGCGATTTTGCTGAGATGATGCCGGAAAAATTCAGCAATAAAACCAATGGGGTGACGCCGCGCCGGTTCATGGTTTTGAGTAATCCTCGTTTGACCAACCTGATTACCAGCAAAATTGGCGATGGTTGGATCAAACACTTAGACCAGCTCAGGCAACTGGAGCAATTTGTCGATGACCCTGGTTTCCGGCAAGCGTGGACTCAGATTAAGCTGGCGATTAAGCAAGATTTGGCCGCTTATATTCAAACCCACAATGGCATTGTCGTTGATCCAACCTCCCTGTTTGATATTCAAGCCAAGCGAATTCATGAATATAAGCGGCAGCATCTGAACGTGCTGTATATCATTACTCTCTACCAGCGGTTGAAGCGGAATCCAGATTTACAGATTACGCCGCGCACTTTCTTGTTTGGCGGTAAGGCAGCCCCCGGCTATTTCATGGCCAAGCTGATCATCAAGCTGATCAACTCCGTGGCAGAGGTGATCAACACTGATCCTGATGTTGGCGATCGCCTGAAAGTAGTTTTCCTCAAAGACTACAACGTCAAATTTGCGCAACGAGTTTACCCAGCCGCTGACCTGTCGGAGCAGATTTCTTTAGCAGGGAAGGAAGCGTCTGGCACGGGTAACATGAAGTTTGCCATGAATGGGGCGCTGACAATTGGCACCTTGGACGGGGCTAACATCGAAATTCGTGAGGAAGTCGGAGCCGAAAACTTCTTTCTATTCGGTCTGAAAGCCGAAGAAGTCTCTGCTCTCAAAGCCAGTGGCTACGATCCCTGGGAGTATTACCACAACAACTCAGACCTGCGGGCCGTGATTGACAGCCTTGCGGCGGGTGATTTTTCCAAGGGCGATCCAGGCTTATTTAAGCCGCTGATTGAATCGCTGCTGGGGCGAGATGAATATTTGCTGCTGGCCGACTATCAGTTTTACGTTGATGCTCAAGACCATGTCAGCCAAGTTTATGAAAATCCAGAAGCATGGACGCGGATGTCGATTTTGAATGTGGCTCGGATCGGTAAGTTTTCATCTGACCGGGCGATCGCAGAGTATTGCCAAGAGATCTGGCACACCCAACCGGTTCCGGTCAAAATGGCAGAACATATCCAAGCCCGCTGCGATGGCTTCTGCCCGCTCTAGCGCAATAGATTGCCTAACAGATTTTGATTATAAAATTCCGTTAGGCAACTGCGCCTAGTTCAACTTCAGCTATACGACTTACGCCTACAACGGGTAGCGATCGCCAACAAGACTTGCAGGTTATTGACGAAGCTTTCCTTGATAAAAAATAGAGCGTTCTCAATCCAAGTGAGAAACGCCCCAAGGTAGAGGTTTGAATTGATGCGGCCAGAGTGACATCGCTAAGCCAGGCACTCCAGATAATCGCGGACTCGGTTGCGGCGCTTGGGTTGGCGCAGTTTTTGCAGCGCCTTTGCTTCAATTTGTCGCACTCGCTCCCTAGACAAATCGAGGGCGCGACCAATTTCAGCCAGCGAATAAGCGTTGCCATCGTCCAAGCCAAACCGCATACTGATCACATCGCGTTCGCGGCTGGTCAAGTCAGCTAAAAGCTGCTGCAACTCACCCATTAACGATTCCCGCATCATCGTTTCTTCTGGAGAAATATCGTCGGTTTCGAGCAGGTCGCCTAACTCGGTGTCTTTATCTTTACCAACTTTGGTTTCGAGCGAAACCGAGCGGGGCACTCTCACCAGCAGATCTCGCACCTGGGGCACTGTCATTTCCAGCTCCACGGCAATGTCTTCAATTGAGGGGGTATATCCCTTCTCTTGAGAAATTTTGCGCTGGGCCTTTTTGATTTTGTTCAGCTTTTCTGTGATGTGGACAGGGAGGCGAATTGTCCGGCTCTGAGTGGCGATCGCCCGCGTGATCCCCTGGCGAATCCACCAGTAGGAGTAGGTGCTGAACCGATAGCCCTTGGTCGGATCAAATTTTTCAACCGCCCGTTCTAGACCCAGTGTGCCTTCCTGAATCAAATCCAGCAGTTCCAGACCGCGATTTTGGTACTTTTTAGCGACTGAAACCACCAGCCGCAGGTTGGCTTGGATCATGTGCTCTTTGGCCCGGCAGCCTTCTTTTTGAACTTGATCCAGCTCCGCCACGGATAAATCAACCGCCTCAGCCCAAGTGCGTTTGCCTTGAGCCAAAACCGCTTTGAGGTCAGCCACGCTCAGGTTAGCTTCTTTGGCCCAGCGCTCCAAGGCAGGCCGATGCCCCAAATTGGAATTCAGGCGATCGTGGATTTCCAGTAGATTAATATACTGGGCCAGCACGCTGTCAGCTTCTTTGGCGACCAAATCTCGCTTTTCGACCAAGCGCATATATCGCTGGACTCGCTGGGCTTCTGATACTTCTTCATCGCGCCCCAGCAAGCGAACTCGGCCAATCTCCTGTAAATACAAGCGCACCAAGTCAGTTGTTCGCCGCCCGCCATTGCCAGCGATCGGAGCCACCTCGTCATCTGCCAGTACCTCTAGGTCAGCTTCTAGCCAACCGTTGAATCCATCAGCGTCTTCGCTGGCTAAGCCTAGCTCTACTTCTGGAAAATCTGCCATTGGCTCTGACAAATCCACCGCATGGGCGGGATTAAAGACATCGTGATCTGGGAGGTCTTCGATCTGTTCAATCGCGGTTTTTAAGGGAATGGCTGACATGATCGCTACCTCTAGAGTTTGGGGTCGATAATTCTATTCTTCCCAGGATTGAGGACTAAAAATACTTAGGAGTGTTCCTTGAGCAAATTTAGTCTAATGGGAGCAGGTTAAGCGCAAACTAAAGTCTCAGCGGAGAGCCAGCGATCGACACTTGGGTATTGAGTATCTTGAACAAAATTCGTTCAAGGGATTGTTACAAGTGCAACCGATTTAGACTTTGTGCTGTACTGAGGTTTACTTTAAGATGGCCAAACAATCCAAGCAGTGACCTTAGTCGAAGGGATTTGTACCCTCGATCACTGCACAGAGTTGCGCTTGATCACAACTCAAACTTACGCTCAGCCCGTTCAATCTAAGAGTTATACGATGGACAGCCCCACTTTGGTTTTACCTTCTACCCTGCTGTTGACCCTATTAATGGTAATTGGGCTATTTTTCTTTGTTAAAGCCTCGGTTAAACCTCGAATTGAAAAAGCTCAGTTCATCTCCGAGCAGTCAGAGGAGTCTACAGTTACGCTTCTGAAGCAATACCTCAGCCAACGAGCTTACCGTCCAACCACTCTTGATCCGGATCAAAATCAGGTCACGTTTGAAGGCATGGTCAGCCCTAGCCTGTTCTTGGCGGTATTTTTAACCCTACTGGTGGTGGCTGGACTTTTTTGCTTGGGTTTAGTGCTGTCACTACTGTTGCCTCAAGTTGGCCTCAAGTTTCTAGGATTGGTGATCCTCGCTCCCTTAACCACAGCCTTTTACTGGCGAAAATCTCGGCGGATAGAAACCGTCAAACTCAAAGTTGAAGAGCTAGACTCCCCAAATGCGCCAGCTTCCCAGCCCCAGGGCAAAAGTCTTGTAACTGTGATTGGTCATAGGGATGAGTTAGCAACCCTGCAAGCTACGCTCAAATTGGCTAAAGCTGAGTAGTGCTCTGTTAAGGCAGTTTTGAGCGATTAGGATTTTTTTGAAATTCGCACAGGCTTCAAAACAATAGAACTCTTGCATAAATCCTGGAAAGTCCCCTGAACCCCAAGTTATCAGGGCTAATTTAAGGTCTGAAAAGGAAATCTGTAACCATGCTTTTTGACTCCAATTAGGGATAATTGGCATCTATTCACACAGCACCCAGGTATCTTTACTGCCGCCACCCTGGGAAGAATTGACCACGAGTGACCCCTTTTTCATCGCCACGCGGGTCAGTCCGCCCGGATGAACGTAAATTTCTTTGCCATAGAGAATATAGGGACGTAAATCAACATGACAGCCTTCAAATTGTTCGCCCAAAATCGTCGGCACCCGCGAGAGGCAAAGCGTCGGTTGGGCAATGTAGTTGCGGGGGTTGGCTTGAATACGTTGGGCAAACTCCGCCCGTTGCTCGGTTGTTGATTGGGTGCCAATTAGCATTCCGTAGCCGCCAGATTCGTTAGCGGCTTTGACCACCAGTTTGTCTAAGTTAGCCAGCACGTACTCAAGCTGCTGCTGCTCCCAGCACAAGTAGGTGGGCACGTTGGGCAGCAGGATCTCTTCGCCCAGGTAGTAGCGCACCATTTGCGGAACGTAGGCATAAATCACCTTATCGTCAGCCACTCCCGTCCCCAAAGCATTGGCGATCGCCACTCGCCCCGATCGATACACTTCCATTAACCCCGGCACTCCCAGCAGCGAATTAGCTCGAAACACGGTGGGGTCAATAAACGCATCGTCAATTCGGCGGTAGATCACATCGACCCGCTTCAGCCCTTTCGTGGTGCGCATTTGCAGGTAGCCATCCGCCACTGCTAAATCGCGCCCTTCCACCAGTTCAATCCCCATTTGCTGGGCCAAAAAAGAATGCTCAAAGTAGGCAGAATTATACATACCGGGCGTCAGCACAACCACGGTTGGATCGGGCAAACCAGCCGGAGCCAAATTGAGCAACGTTTCCAGCAAATGGCTGGGGTACTCGTCTACGGGTTGAATCTGCATTTTTTTGAACACCTGCGGGAAGGTGCTTTTCATCACCCGCCGATTTTCTAGCACATAGGAAATGCCAGAAGGACAGCGCAGATTGTCTTCTAGCACGTACCACTGCCCATCGCGATCGCGCACCAAGTCAGTGCCAGTAATGTGGCACCAAATTCCACTAGGTGGCTTTAGTCCAATGCAAGGCGGCAGAAACCCGGTGGCTGAATCAATTAAGTCTTTCGGAATAATCCCGTCTTTGACAATTTTCTGCTCCCCGTAAACATCGGCAATAAACAGGTTAAGGGCTTGAATCCGCTGCTTTAAGCCTTGCTCTAACCGTCGCCATTCCTGCTCTGCGACAATCCGGGGAATAATGTCAAACGGCATAATTCGCTCTGTGCCCTCAGCGTCGCCATAGACATTGAACGTGGCCCCCAACTTGAGCAAAGCTTGACTAGCGGCCTGTCGGCGCTGCTGAAGTTCCCCAGTCGGTAAAGAATTTACCCGATCAATCAGGGGTTGAGCTTCTGGGCGAGGTTGTCCAGGCGCAACAAACAATTCATCGTAAAAGTCTTCCGGTTGATAGGTGTCAAATCTCACGGTGGCTGATCCTAGGCTTGCAACATCGGTCTATCAGATAAATTTAACGGTACTGACAGCAGATTTGCGTTAGGCTATACCGGAATTTACAGAATTGTTTCTAGGCTTGCCGATGCCAATTCTCAATCTCTTCGTCGAATTTTCTCACCGCTACTGCGTGGAAATTTGCGCTGTGTTAGTGCCAGCCAACCTGCTAGCCACTGGTCGAACGCTAGTTTTGGTCGGTTGGCACCCGTCAAGCCAAAAGGTGCGATCGGCAGTAGTGCTGGCGACTACTGTCGCTTTGGTGATGGCTCTGCATGTTTTTAGCTGGCTGCTGGTTGGGATTGTGATGCCGCCGACGTTTATTTTGCTAGCCCTAAGCTGTGTTTGCCTGAGCATCAATGCCTGGGGCATCTTCCATCCAAATAGCCTCCGCTCCTTGCTGTCAAAAGTAGTAACTACGCTCCAAGCGATCATACGCGGCTATCGCTCAACCCTCAAAATGCAATGAGCCTGGTATTTTAACCAGGCTCATTTGGGGAATTGAATTTTAGCAATTAACAAATTCAGAAAGTCACTTAACTAAGGTGGACTCGATCTCCCTGTGACTGAAATATAGCTCGCCTCAGTGGCACAAAACCCAACCCGCTTCAACGATCTCCTCCTTATCAAATTTCAGAAGATTAAAGCACTTAGACACCTTGAGATTAGGGGTTGGTGACACAGACTGCACGCGCAAAAAACTAAACATTAGTAAGACAAATTAACTTTGTGCTAGCTGTGTTAATTTACTCAGTCCGGGACAAGCCAGTGGCAGAGTAAATTGTGCGTAAGACCGGGCAATCACAGGTGGTTGAGGGAAGGAGACACAGCCCCGCGCAACCATTAATTTGAAAGGGATTGAGGATGTACTTGAGCTCAATCCTTTGTGTCTATGGCTACATTAGCAGCGAAATCCGAACAGCAAAAGAGGGTGTGATGAAAGTTGTTGCGTAGATCAAGAACTACACATTCAAGTTACAGAATTAAATATTTCTAACAGAGAAAAGCAGTATTCTGATTTTCCGAACGAATAACCTCTGATCGGGGGGCTTCTGAAGAATAGCTTTCATCTAATAAATTACATCTCACCAACAGTCGCGATCGCTGCTTCCAGGGCGATCGCGACATGAGTCCAGTGGGTGCCGCCCTGACAAAAAACAATGTAAGGCTCGCGCAGCGGCCCATCGGCGGAAAATTCAGAGGTGCTGCCATCAATAAACGTGCCGCCTGCCATCACCAACTGACTGGCGTAGCCCGGCATCGCGGCGGGCACTGGCTCCAGGTAAGCTCCGATCGGTGAATGCTGCTGAATCGCGCGGCAAAAGGCAATGAGTTTTCCCGGTGAACCAAGCTGAATCGCTTGGATCAGATCGCGGCGAGGCGCATCGGGCAGTGGATTGACCGGATAGCCCAATTTTTGAAAGACATAGCCGGTCAGGTGATTGCCTTTTTTGGCCTCTCCGACCATCTGGGGGGCTAAAAATAAGCCCTGAAACAAGAGCCGATTCTGATCAAAAGTGGCCCCACCCTCAGAGCCAATCCCAGGCGCGCTGAGGCGACAGGTGGCTGCTTCGACCAAATCAGCCCGGCCCGCCACATAGCCGCCCGCCGTCACAATGGTTCCACCCGGATTTTTGATCAGCGAACCCGCAATCAGGTCTGCTCCGACATGGGTGGGTTCTTGGGTTTCAATGAACTCGCCATAGCAATTATCGACAAAACAGACAGTGTTGGGGTTTTGCTGCTTGACTAAGTGAACAATTTTGCCAATTTCCGCTAGGCTGAGGCTGGAACGCCAGGCATAGCCGCAGGAGCGCTGAATATGCACCAGCTTGGTTTCGGGTTTAACAGCACTGGCGATCGCTGCCCAATCTAACTCTCCCGTTGGCGTCAGCTCTAACTGCCGATAGTGAACGCCAAATTCTGCTAGAGAGCCTTGCCCTTGCCCCCGCAGCCCAATCACTTCTTCTAGGGTGTCGTAGGGGGCACCTGCCACCGCCAGCATTTCATCGCCAGGGCGGAGCACCCCAAACAGGGCACAGGCGATCGCGTGAGTGCCGGACATAAACTGCACTCGCACAGCAGCCGCCTCCGCCCCCACGATTTGAGCAAACACGCGATCGAGCACCTGTCGCCCCAAATCGCCGTGCCCGTAGCCAGACACACTGGCAAAATGGTGTGCCCCGACCCGCTGCTCTCGAAAGGCTTCCAAGACGCGGGCAAGATTTTCCTTGACTTGGGTGTCAATCTTAGAAAAGATCGGGAGAAGTGCTTGTTCGGCTGTCTGGAGCCAGCGATTCATAAATCGTACCTATGTATGTTTAAATCTCGTGCTCTTTTATGCTTTGGTGTATTTGATACCTCAGACAATTAGTCCGACGCCTCTCAGTCAATCTCGCTCAAATTTAGACCATAATCCCTGTGTTTAATCCAACTCACCCAAAATTTTCTGCATGACGACTACTGCCACACCTCCTGCGACCCAACTTCGGTTTAACTGGCCTGTGATTTTGTTCATGGTGGCCGTTCACGTTGGGGCACTGTTTGCTTTTTTACCTGCTAATTTTAGTTGGGCGGCGATCGGCTTAACACTTCTGCTGCACTGGGTTTCTGGGGGACTGGGCATCACCCTCGGCTGGCACCGAATGTTGAGCCATCGTAGTTTTCAAGCCCCCAAATGGCTAGAGTATTGCTTGGCTTTCTGCGGCACTTTGGCTTGCGAAGGCGGCTTGACTGAATGGGTGGGTTTGCACCGTCATCACCACGTGCACTCTGATCAAGAGATTGACCATCACAATTCAAACCGGGGGTTCTGGTGGAGCCACATGGGCTGGATGCTTTACGAAGTGCCTGCCAAAGCAGAAATTGAGCGGTTGACCAAAGACATCAACACCGATCCGGTTTATGTTTTCTTGAGCAAGTATTTTCTACCGATTCAGATTGTCTTGGCTGGGCTGCTCTATCTACTGGGAGGCTGGTCATTTGTGGTCTGGGGCGTCTTCATGCGGCTGGTGTTGGTCTACCACTGCACTTGGTTTGTCAACAGCGCCACCCACAAGTTTGGCTACCAGACCTATGAGTCGGGCGATCGCTCAACCAACTGCTGGTGGGTGGCCCTGCTCACCTACGGCGAAGGCTGGCACAACAATCATCATGCCTATCCCCACTCGGCCCGCCACGGCATGAAGTGGTGGGAAATTGATACCACCTGGATGATTATTAGTGGTTTGCAGCGGCTAGGACTGGCTAGTAGAGTCCGTCTAGTAGATGGCAATTAGAAGCTGGTGAATTACCCGACGCTCATGCTTTGCATAGAGCGCGGGCTTCCAATTTCAACGGGAGGAACCTCTGAGTTAGTGGATTTTTTGCGTCCAGAACCCTTTGGATTTACACTCCCTCGATTGGCAGTAG
>JAHHGS010000105.1 GCA_019359715.1 Aphanocapsa sp. GSE-SYN-MK-11-07L
GGACGACGGATTAAAATATCAGGAGCACAGTGGAAAAAAAGCAATGTTCCGCAAGTGTTAATGCATCGCTCTGCCTACCTCAATGGGGACTTCTCAACCTCAGTCTTACAAAATTGAGATGCACTCGATCTTAAGGGCTTAACGGTGAGATTTTTCTGCTTGCTCTAACTCTTGGCTTGGATCGCGGGTTAAGTCTGCCTTCAGAAAGTCAGCATTGGTGGGCAGCGACATCCGAAAATCGCCTTCGTGCTGCAATTGATCTGACAGAATAGCAGTGATAATGTGGCTGATCGATTCTCCCGTCGCTTGATGCCGCGCTTGCAGGGCTTGCCAGATCGACTGGGGGACTCGGTAGTGAAATGAATGCATAGCTCAGGGAACTTTAAGGGGCTGACCAATTAGGTTTGCAATACTCAATGTACCTGCACGGGGGAGAGTTTGATCGGATCAACAGGCTGAGCCGATTTGAGGGCATCAAGCATTGTCCAAACCTGGTTCAACAAGGGTTCTAGTCCAGTTTGGGCCACGGCTGAAATCGTAAAAATCGGTGCGCCCGTTTGCTGAGCCAGTTCAGCTTGGAGGCGGTTTAGCTCATCTTGATCAACTGCGTCAATTTTGTTCAGCACCACAATTTGAGGGCGATCGCTCAAGCCATGCCCATAGGCCTGCAATTCGGCTTGGATGGTGGTGTAGGAGGCGATCGCGTCGATTGCCGTTGCGTCAATTAAATGCAGCAACAGACGAGTCCGCTCAATGTGGCGCAGAAAGTCGTGCCCCAGCCCTGTGCCCAAATGGGCCCCCTCAATTAAGCCCGGAATATCGGCAAATACGGTGCCATCGCCAGTCGGATGACGCACCACACCCAAGTTGGGGACGAGGGTGGTGAAGGGATAGTCGGCAATTTTCGGGCGGGCCGCCGAGACGACTGAAATTAGGGTGGATTTACCGGCATTCGGCAATCCAATAATCCCCACCTCGGCCAATAGCTTGAGTTCTAGGCGCAGTAGCCGCTCCTCACCTTCTAGCCCTGGCAGCGAGTATTCCGGGGCCCGGTTGCGGTTGCTCAAAAAGTGCTTGTTGCCTAAACCGCCCTTGCCGCCCTTGGCAGTCAAAAAAGTTTGCCCAGCCGTGGTTAAGTCACCAATCATCTCACCTGTCTCAACGTCGTAGACGACGGTGCCCGGTGGGACATCAATCAGGCGATCGCTGCCCATTGCCCCGGTCATATTTTTCGGGCCGCCCCGCTCGCCATCTTCTGCTTTGAAGATATGCACGTACCTGAAATCAAGCAGAGTTTGCAGGTTAGAGTCAACCCGCAAAATCACCGAGCCACCGTTGCCGCCATTGCCCCCGGCTGGCCCGCCCGCTGGCACATACTTCTCGCGCCGGAAGGCGACCATGCCATCGCCGCCCTTACCTGCCTGAACGTGAATTTCTGCCTGATCAATAAACTGCATGGGTATTTGAGATTTGTAAAGAATTGAGCCAAGAACTAACTAGAAAAACACAGCAGTTTAGCAGCGATCGCCGCATCAGTGTACAGACATTCTGCTGTCTGAAACCCGTTGATTTGGGCCAAGTCCTCAAGCTCAGCCAAGGTTTCTGGAAAGTCGTACTCGGTAATATGCTGATTGATTGCGGCAACTTCTTGGGGCTGCATTTGAGTCCAATCTTGCTGAATATGGGCTAGGTAGCGCTGCATATAGTCATCACGACTTTCTTGGTCACGGCGCATCACGTCTAGCAATAAGAACTTCCCGCCGGGCTTCAGGTGAGCCTGGATCTGTCCAAATAAGTTCGCTTTTGCAGCCAAACTCAGATGATGAACGCTAAAGGAAGCCAGCACCAAATCGTAGCTTGCGGTGTGAGTCGGCAACCACTGACAAAAATCGCCTTGGTAAAACTGGTGGCTAAAGGACTGGTGAGCAAAATTCTGGGCAGCCAAAGCGAGGGCAGTCTCAGACAAATCAACCCCAACATAATCAGTAATTGCGGCTGCCTGCAATGCTTGCAGAGTTAGCGAAGCATCCCCACAGCCTAGTTCGAGCAACTGAAACGGAGCGGCATAATCTTGAAAAAAGCAGTTCAGCGCAGTGTAAAACTGCTGGTGGCTCATGTAATTTGCCTGTAAGATCTTTCGATAAAGCTGCCATTGATCGGTAAAAAATTCGGCAACTTCAGCAAGGGGGCGATCGCTAGTCGGAGAAATTGTCATGGGATTTGCTGCAAAACGTCAGCGGCAAGGGAACACTTACTAACATAGTCTCAACCCGTAGCAGACATGTTGCAAAGTTATGACTAATTTATGTAACAAATTGGGAACATTCTGATTAATGTGTGTCCCACGCCTGTTTGCTGCGTAGTTAAACTAGAACTTTTACAACCTAAATAACAGATTGTTAAAAATGTCTGGCTAGTGTGGGTACTCTGTTACATAAATCATCAGACCAATTGGAGAAAAGATTACCAGGAGCGTTATGGAAAAAAGGAGTCAATCACCGGAGAGTGGAGCAAGCGGCAGTCCCTTAGACTGGGCAGAACTTGTCACTCTACTTGGTTCTGTTGTCGGTTCTGGGGTATCCATCGCCACCCAGCAAATTGGGTTTGCAGCAGTCCCGATGACCGCGGCGCTACTGCTAAACCGTGTGAATCGGCAGCGGATGGATCAACTGAGCTTGCAAAACACCCGCGCTGCTCGTGTGCAGATGCAGCAAGTTTCAGAGCAACTGCAAGGGTTGCAACAGCGGCTGTCTGGGGCTCCGATTGGTTCTCAAGGGGGAGAGCAGGTTGATTTACAGCCTTTACAGGCAAATGTGGGTTATTTGCAACAACAGTACGATGGTTTGCACTCTGCCCTCAGCAGCGTGACTGAGCGCCTGCAAAGTGTGCCTAGCACGGGAGCGATCGCCGGTTTAGAAAGTGCTTTGGCTGATTTGTCTGCTCGGTTAAACTCAGTCGAACAGACGCCTGTTAGCATCGGAGCTGCTGCCAGTGAGTCTGTAGATTTGACACCCCTCAGAGCGAGCATCGAAAGCTTAGAAGCTCGTCTGGCGCAGATGTCTAGTGCTTCTGCCGAGTCTGCAACTGATCCTGCCGCTCTTGAGTACTTCAAAACAGAAGTTCACTCTCAGTATGCTGGTTTAGAAGGGTCGCTCTCTAGCCTATCTGCCCGCTTGGTGTCTTTAGAACAAGCGCCTGAGGCTGCTGCCCCTGCCGGTGAACCTGCCGACTTGGGTCAACTGCGAGCTGATTTAGAAACCCTAGTTACTCCCGTCCGCCAGCAGGTTGAAAGCCTAGAAGCTCGGATGTCAAGTCTACCTGAAGCTCCAGCACCTGGAGTTGAACCGGCGGCTTTAGAAGGACTGCAAACGCAAGTTTATCAGCTCAATTCCCAGATGGAAAGCGCCTTGACGGAAATTTCCCAGAAGGTAGCAGATGTGCCTGTGACAGTACATTCAATTTTGCAAGAGCAGTTGCAGCACCAGCCAGTCGTCGATAACTCGCCATCTTTAGATGCACTCAAGCAACAGGTTGAGCTACTCGAAAAGCGGTTGGAAGAAGTTGCGAGCCAAAGCGGTGCTGCTCAAAACAGCGAAGAAGATGACCTTGATTTAGACGCTCTGCTTTCAGGGCTAGAATAAACTGCAAAACACAATAGTGTTCAAGATCTCCCAGGGGTGCAATGCTTTGCACCCCTATTCTATTGGTTTGTGGATCATCCGATTCCGCGAGGTTCAAGTTAGGATTAGTCTTAGCTTGATCGGGTTTCGTTTTTTTCATGCTTTTGCCTGCTAGTGCTGAATTTATCGACCTTTGCCGCACTCAGGTAGACTTGGTCGTCCAAAGTTTAAGGGCATCTGCGAGCGCTGTTTACTTAACTGAAGAGTTTGCAGAATCGCTCCAAACTCAACTGGTGCCAATTGTGGTTTATCCCGACGATGTTGAACCCTCTAGATTGCAATTGCCTGCGCCACGTTTGCCTTCAGAGGATGACTCTCTCAGCGCTAATCCGAACGGGCCTAAAAAATCTCGCCCTTCAGCGCTGCCGAAACAGCCCTCGGCAGCAACGCTTGAGGTGTTTCGAGGACAACCAGAGCGGATGGTTTTGCCTTTGATGCATGAAGATTTGGTGTTTGGCTTGTTGGTGGTTGCGCGTGAAAACCAGCAGTGGAGCGCCTGGGAGCAAACACAACTAGAGCGCGTCGCCCATACCCTGGCGATCGCCTGTGTCTTAGACCAGCGCCAGCAGTGGGCCTTAAGCGCCGACTTTGAGCAGCGATCGCTGCATACCCAGCAGTACCAAACCTTAGCCAACCTGCTGCACCAGTTTCGCAACCCGCTCACCACCCTGCATACCCTGGCTAACCTGTTGCTAAAGCGGCTGGTGCCGACTGATCCGAACCGTCGCTTAGCGACCAGCATGATTCAAGAGAGCGATCGGCTCCAGACGCTGCTCCAGCAGTTTGACCAGTCAATTGACTTAGGGGAAGCCGCTCTAGAGCAAGCTCCTGACCCGACACCCGGACTCAAACGCCTGCCGGCTAGCCCACCAACGCTGTTGCTTCCTTCCAGTATTGGGACAAATCTACAGTTCCAGCCCTGTTGGATCGCCGATGTCTTGCACCCTCTGCTTGATTCTGCGACGGCGATCGCTCAAACTCGGCAGCTTACCTTTGAAGCTCAGATCCCGCCGGAACTGCCGCCGGTTCAAGCTGACCCGCAGGCCCTACAGGAAATTTTCAGCAACCTGATTGACAATGCTCTCAAGTACAGTCCGGCCGGGCAATCTGTCCAAATTGAAGTCAGTCGTGATCCCCAAATTCAACAGCAGGCGGTCGCAGTTCAAGACACTGGTTATGGCATTCCGGCTGTCGATTTACCCCACCTATTTGAGCGCCACTATCGGGGAGTCCAATCTGAAGGAGAAATTCCCGGTACAGGCTTAGGGCTGGCGATCGCCCAAGATTTAATTCAGCAAATGCACGGCACCCTAAGCGTGATTAGCCCTAGCGATCCCAAAAATCTCACTCACCCTGGCAGCAAGTTTGTGGTCTGCTTACCAGAAGTGAGTTAGCTCTGATTCAGGCTGGGCTTGACTGAGCGATGACTGAGGCTTTGAAAGTAGAGCAGAGCCATTGAGACTAGATAGAGCAGATAAGCGATCGCCTGCACTAAATACAGCCGCTCTCGGTAGCCAAACAGCGTTTTTAGCAGCACGCCTGGAAACTGTTTGTCGGGCAAGACCTGGCGGGCATCCCAAACTTGCGGGCCCAAAATACAAGCGCCATTGGCTGAGCAGAGGCCGGCCCAGTCTGGCATGATTTGGCTGAAGTGAAACACGGCTTGATCCAGGTCTTTGAGGGCCGAAATAACCAAACCAGAGACGATAATCAGCAGGAAAATACCCATCACCTGAAAAAACAAGCCCAGATTAATTCGCACTCCCCAGCCAAACAGCAGGGTGCCAATCAGCACCGCTCCCAGCAGACCCGCCACGCCGCCCACGACTGGCATCCAGCCGCTTTGAAACTGGGCCATGATGAACAGCACGGTTTCAAAGCCTTCTTGCAGCACCGCAATCAAAATTAGGCTAAAAATCCCCCAGCGGGCCTGCTGTTGCTCTAGGGTGGTGATCACCGTTTGGGTCAGCTCGGTTTTAACGGAACCGGCTTGCTGTGTCATCCAAACCAGCATCCAGCTTAACAGGGCGCTCGCGACTAAACTAAAGCCTGCTTCTAGCAGCGGTTCAACCACTTGAGCGTAGGGGCGATCGGAGGCTTGCAGGGCCAACAAAACGCTGCTGAAAATGACCCCGATTATTGCACTGCCTCCCAGTCCAGCCCCCACTCCGGCATAGACCCAGCGGTTGTACTGCGTTTGCTCAGCTTTTTGCAAACAAGCTAAGACAATCCCCACGACTAGGGCAGCTTCTACGCCTTCGCGGAGCGTAATCAGAAACGTCGGTAGGGCCAAGCTCCAGTCCAAACCCTATACCTCGCTGTAGTCTCGCAGCATTTTCCGCAGTTCTAGCCCATGAATTTCTTCTTGACTGATCATTGTGCGGGTAAACTCCTCTAGATAAATTGAAGCGTCGCGAACTGTTTCTAATAAGCCTTTATATAAGTCTAAAGCTCTGCCTTCGTGGAGTAGGCTCTCCTTTAAGATTGACCCGACTGAATGGCGAAAACTCTCTTCAATTGGGGCGATTTTGAGGCTGGGATGTCCCTCTAGCCCGGTTAAGATTTCGCCAACTTGCTGAGCATGGGTGAGCGACTCTTGGGCCTGGGCTTGAAAAAACTGCACGATCGGAATTCGGTGTGGGCCGGTGACCATGAGCGAATAGTGGGTGTAGCGCACCACGCCTGCTAACTCAAACTCCATAATTGTGTTGAGCAGTTCAATGGTTTTAGCGGTGTCGAGTTCTCTCATGGGAATTGTTGCGGGTTGAATGTGCAGTTGGCACCACTTTTCTAAAGGCTGAGCTAGGGAAGAGTGGGTTCTATTTTCTACCAAACTTAATCTACCAGCGTAATAGAGGAATAAATCATAAGTATTCCTATTTGCTAGTAGAGTAAGCATCAAGGATCTGAGTCAAAAAAAGTCAAGATCGCTAGTTTTGTAACTTAGTTATCTCCTTTTCAGGTTGCCATTCAAATAGGCATCGTAGGGCTTTTGCTTCAACTATTGTTATTCTTTCTCAATAATTTCTTTAAGTCATTCCCTAGTCGTTCAAACCAAAAATTGCTGGCTACTGCACCTTCTCAATTCAGAAGGAGACAGAAATGATAGTCAGGCGAGCCTTCATGACGGTAAACGATGACTAACGGTTGATGGTTCGGGGGAGAGGGGAGAAGCAATTGGCAAGCAAACCGTGAAGCAGGTTTTGCCAGGGGTTGACTCTAGGGAAATACTGCCGAAGTGACGATTCTCGACAATTCGCCGGACAACATCTAAGCCTAAACCAGAGCCTTTCCCGACGGATTTTGTCGTGTAAAACGGCTCGAAGATCCGGGACTGAATCGCTGGCGAAATCCCGCTGCCGGAGTCAGTGATTTTGACTTGGACGCGATCGCCACTGCTAGCAGTGATAATTTCTAGCGCTCCCTTTTCATCCATCGCATCGATCGCGTTGTCAATTAAATTTGTCCAGACCTGATTTAGTTCGCTGCCGTAGGCCCAAATCTTCGGCAGGTCGGGATCATAATCGCGTTTAATGATTACCCCGTGCTTGAGTTTGTAGGAAAACAGCCGAATTGTATCTTCCAGACCTTCGTGAACATCAACCATTTGCTGAGCGCCTTGATCAAGATGGGAATAGGATTTCATCGAATGTACCAGTTCGGCAATTCGCTCGGCGCCCCGCAAGCCGCTGCCAATCATTGACATCACCTCAAACGAGAGGGCCAGCCAGCGCAGTCCCATATCGCGCAGTTCGGTGGGGTCATTTTGCCAAGGCGCAATTAAAGCCGCCAAGGTATCAACTTCCATCCCGGCTTCCGCCAGCGGTTCAGCAAGCTTCCAGGCATTGGCAACCCCATAATCTTCTAGCCATTCCAGGATCTGGTCTTCCCGATCGCGTAGTTTGAGCGGCTCAATCCGCTGGTGCAAAATCGTTTCGTAGCCTTGGTCGCGCACCGCTAGCCACTGGGCCGTGTGCGCTTCGTCCACCTGGCGCTGCCCATAGACCAAGTTCATTCGCTGTAGCTCTGTTAAAGCCGTGGGCACACTTTTGAGCGCCCGCACCAAAGCCGCCGCCGGATTATTGAGTTCGTGGGCCAATCCCGCCGATAAGGTGCCCAAGGCGGCCATTTTTTCCCGATTCCGAATGAAGGATTCCAGCCCCCGCGATCGCTGGGCTAAAGCCCGAAAAATCAAGATTTCAAACTGGCGACACTCATGCAGCAGCGTCCGAAAGTCCTCCCCCGATAGCTCATAGATTCGGCAGTTGCCTTTGCAGTCAGCGCTGACCATAATCGGTTCGTCGGTGAGGACAGGAATTTCCCCTAAAAAGCTAGGGGCATCGTGCTGCCCGATTGGCATCTCAATTCCTTCGCTCTGGCGAGTCAAGCAGAGTTGACCCGTAATCAGGATAAAAAAGCCCCGCGGCGGATCGCCCTCTTGTACCAGCCGATCGCCTTCCTTCAGCTCAATGATTTCAGCCCGATTGCAAATCCACTCCAGCCGCTCCTGGGGTAAGACTTGGAATAGCTCTAGACTTAATAAATCTTCAACGCAAAGCATGATGTTAAGTCTGTAGGTTGGCCGCAATGCTAAACCTATAGTAGACAAATTATTTCTAAGATTGAAATTGGCAGTGGCTTTTCTACTTTCTGTCCAATGATTTCAAGTCACTAGCGTCATCCCCAATTTCTGAAGCGTATGGCCAAGCCGATCATTCTGACCGTCGATGATGACCCGAACGTGTTGCAGGCGATCGCCCGCGATCTGCGGCAGCAGTATGGCGATCGGTTTCGGGTTGTTCGGGCTGACTCTGGGCCGACTGCCTTGGAGCTTCTCCAGCAGTTCCAGCTCAAAAACGAAGTCGTCGCCACTTTTTTGGTTGACCAGCGGATGCCGGAAATGAGCGGGGTGGAATTTTTAGAGCAGGCGATTGAGCAGTTTCCGGAAGCCAAGCGCGTCTTGCTAACCGCTTATGCCGATACAGAAGCGGCGATTCGAGCCATCAACAGTGCTAAGCTCGACTATTACTTGCTTAAGCCTTGGGACCCGCCAGAAGAAAAGCTTTATCCCGTTTTGGATGACCTGCTAGAGGGCTGGCTGGCTTCTTTTCATCCGCCCTTTGAGGGCATCCGGGTGATTGGCAATCGCTGGTCGCCTGCTTCTCATCAGGTGAAAGATTTTTTGGCCCGCAACCAAGTCCCCTACGAATGGCTGGATATTGAGTCTTCTCAGGAAGCCCAGCAGTTGGCAGCATACGCCCAGTGCGATCGCCTGCAACTCCCCCTCGTGCTTTTCCCAGATGGAACAAGTCTGCTGCAACCAACTCCGACCCAGATTGCCGCCAAAATTGGCTTACAAACTCAGGCCGGCAATCCCTTCTATGATTTAGTGATTGTTGGGGGTGGGCCGGCCGGGCTAGCCGCCGCCGTCTACGGCGCTTCTGAAGGACTGCGGACGGTGATGATTGAGCGAGAAGCACCAGGCGGTCAGGCTGGCACTAGCTCTCGGATTGAGAATTATTTGGGCTTTCCAGTCGGACTTAGCGGCAGCGATTTGGCCCGCCGCGCCGTTACCCAAGCCCGTCGGTTTGGAGTCGAAATTCTCACCCCTCAAGAAGCAACTGCGATTCGGATTCAAAATCCCTATCGGGTGATTACCCTAGCTGATGGCAGCGAGATTAGCTGTCATGCTTTGATTTTGGCCATGGGGGTATCCTGGCGACGCCTGAGTATTCCCGGCATTGATCGCTTGACTGGGGCAGGCGTGTACTATGGGGCCGCTCAAACCGAAGCGATCGCCTGCAAAGACGAAGACGTTTATATTATTGGTGGCGCAAACTCGGGCGGGCAAGCTGCGATGTATTTCTCGAAATACGCCCGCCATGTCACGATGCTGGTGCGAGGCGATTCCCTGACCAAAAGCATGTCTCAGTATTTGATTGACCAAATTGAGGCGACTCCAAATATTACGGTTCAGGTGCACTCCAGCGTAGTTGAGGTAAAAGGAGACACCAGCCTATCAGCCTTGGTGATCCAGAATCAAGCCACCGGAGAAACTGCAACTGTGGACGCCACCTCGCTGTTCATCTTTATTGGGGCAGAGCCACAAACTGATTGGCTAGACAAGATGATTGAACGAGACGAGAAAGGGTTTATTTTGACCGGAGCAGACCGCCCGCAGGATGGCAAGCGATCGCCGGGCTGGAACTTAGAGCGCGACCCCTATCTGCTCGAAACCAACGTGCCTGGTATTTTCGCGGTCGGTGATGTCCGCCACAATTCCGTCAAGCGAGTCGCTTCCGGCGTGGGCGAAGGCTCAATTTGCGTCCAGTTTGTCCATCGCTATTTGAGCAAGGTGTTGTAGCTAAGACTTCGTAGAGATCGCTGATTAGTTGGACAGCCTACGATCTTGCTTCTACACTCTATGGCGATCAAGAAAAGCATCTAGAAGCTGAAGTTGCTGCTCTGGCGGCATTCTAAAGATAATCGAGATTAAGACCCGCTCGACTTCGGTTAAGGATTGCTTTGGTTGGTTGTTATGTTGTACAGACTGCTTAGCGAGTATAAGAGCATTAAGGCGCTCGTTTTCAACTTTTTTTAAGGCCTTTTCACGTTGAATAGACTCCCAGGAAGATTTTGTGGCTTTCCAGTCATCTTCCCACATTCTCTTTGCTAACGAGTTATAGCCGTACTTGTAACCCAAAGCTGTTGCAATTGCGTTGAGTTCATCGGGCTGCAATTCGCCAAATTCTAGCTGCAAGCGCCCCCAAACCCAGCCACCAGACTGCTTTTCAGAAATCAGGGAGTTAAGTCGAGCTGGAAATTGCTCTCGCATGATTAAGTCCTTAATTGATTTAAGAATATATTTACAGTGCCCTGCAAGAGAGTGAAATCTAACAACTGACGCTACCTTACTTTTATACTCATATGCTCAGTTCTCATTTACCCTAATTCGATCGCACTCGGTGTCCAATATCGCGCCGATAGTAGCAGCCAGCAAAATCAATTGACTTGATTGCTACATAGACTTGGTCTAAAGCTTGGGCAAAATCTGCCCCGCTAGCCGTCACCGCTAACACTCGTCCGCCATCGGTAATCAAGTGATACTGCTTCAGGCGAGTCCCGGCATGGAAAACCATTGCTCCCTTTGCTTCGGCTAGGTCAATCCCAAAAATTTCGGCTCCCTTGCTGTAATCACCAGGGTAGCCAGCGGCAGACATCACCACACAGGCCGCTACCTGCTGCTTCCAAGCGATCGCGGGTTGCTGCTTTAACCGCTGTTCCACACAGGCCAAGAGCAATGTGATCAGGGGCGTTTCCAGCAGCGGCAAAACCACCTGAGTTTCCGGGTCGCCAAATCGGCAGTTGAATTCAATCACCTTTGGGTCGCCAGTTGGGGTAACAATTAAGCCTGCGTACAGCACACCGCGGTAATCAATCCCAGCCGTTTGCAGTGCCTGCAAGGTTGGCTCCAAAATCTCCTGCTGAATTCGCTGCATCAGAGCCGGAGTCGCCAAAGGAACAGGCGCGTAGGCCCCCATCCCACCAGTGTTGGGGCCAGTATCCGCTTCGCCAATCCGCTTGTGGTCTTGGGCTGGCAGCAAGGGGCGAATTGTTTTGCCGTCCGTTAAGGCTAGGACGGAAATTTCTTGCCCCTCTAGATATTCTTCAATCAGCACCCGCTGTCCGGCTTCGCCAAACTGCCCTTGAAAAGCAGCCGCGATCGCTGCCAGTGCCTGATCAACGGTCATTGCTACCGTTACCCCTTTACCAGCGGCTAGACCGTCAGCCTTGATCACAATCGGTGCACCCTGCTGCTGGACGTAAGCTTGGGCTGACTCTAGGTCAGTAAAGCTGGCTGCCTGAGCGGTCGGAATCCCGGCCGATTGGATCAGCGCCTTGGCCCAAGACTTACTTGACTCAATTTGGGCCCCGGCTTGAGTCGGGCCGAACACCGGAATCTTTTCCGCTTGCAGGTAATCAGTCAACCCCATTGCCAACGGCACTTCTGGGCCAATGATCACTAAAGCAATCCCATTCACAAGGGCGTAGCGACGAATGCCGGCAAAATCTTCCCCGGACATCGGCAAATTCTCGCAGCCAGGCAGGCTAGCCGTCCCGCCATTACCAGGCACACAGATCACCCGTGTCACAGTGTCAGACTGTAATAGCTTCCAAGCTAGGGCGTGTTCTCGACCCCCACTGCCCACCACCATGCACTTCACATTGCCCTCGCTCGCGATCGCCGAATGATGCTGCCAACTCACTCAAGGCCAGCAATTGTAGCATTCTGTTAGGGCTCTGAATGCTTGATCAAATCTTCATCAATATTAGATGTAGACTGTTGCTCAAATCTAATATTCTTGATCAAGCGGACTTAAGCTTTAGATCTAAATTATTCAGAATGTTTTGGGGGAAAGGTTCTGGATTTGATCTAAGTCTTGACTTGATTCATATTTCTGACTTTACATTAGCGATCGCGTTGCTATGGATCAACTTGTTCACCCAGAAGCTCTGTCAGGCAATGACCCAAGCCTTGATCCAGAGCAGCGATTGTCCAGCTACGACTACGATTTGCCAGCCAGTCAGATTGCCCAATCTCCAGCCGTGCCAAGGGACAGTTCACGTCTGCTCGTGGTTGAGGCAGACAGCCATCGCCACCAGATTTTTCGAGAATTGCCAGAGTTGCTGCGTCCTGGCGACTTGCTGGTGATGAATAATACGCGGGTGATTCCTGCCCGGCTGCTGGGGCGGAAGGTGAGCCAACAGGGTTCGCTGCCCGTAGAGGTGTTGCTGCTAGAGGAGCAAGCTGACCATCGCTGGCTAGCCCTAGTCAAACCGGGTCGTCGGCTGAAGCCAGGCAGTCAAATTGAGTTTGGCCAGGTTGAATCGGTTCAAATCAAAGCAACAGTTTTAGAAACTGATTTAGCGACACGGGGACGAATTTTAGTCTTTGACCTGCCCGTTGGCGATCGCCTGCTTAACTATTTAGATCAAATTGGGCAGTTGCCGCTACCGCCCTACATCACAGGCGCTTCCTCTCAGCCAGAACAATACCAAACCATCTATGGCGATCGCCCTGGCGCTGTGGCAGCTCCGACGGCTGGCTTACACTTCACCCCAGAGTTACTCACCCGATTAACTCAGCAGGGAATTCAACACTGTTTTTCAACGCTGCATGTCGGAGTTGGCACCTTTCGTCCAGTTGAGGCAGAGAACATTCAAGACCACATCATGCATCAGGAATGGTTGGAAGTTTCACCGGGCACAGTTGCCCAGATTCAGCAAACTCAAGCCCAGGGTGGACGGATTATTGCTGTTGGCACAACCGTGGTACGGGCCTTAGAAACCGCCGCTCAGTCGGGTAAACTTCAGCCTTTTCGAGGCAAGACCAATCTGTTTATTTTTCCGGGCTATCGTTGGCAGGTGGTAGAAGGGATGATTACTAATTTTCACCTCCCCCGCTCCAGTCTGCTGATGCTCGTCAGCGCCCTAATTGGGCGAGAACGATTGCTAAATTTGTACCAAACGGCGATCGCCGCTCAGTATCGGTTTTATTCCTTTGGCGATGCAATGCTAATTTTACCTGTTGCCAAAAGTAGTGCCGTGGACTGCTGACAAAAAACGAGCCAACGTTGATCTAAGTTTCAACACTCCCCTTTGCCAGAAATAATCTTTGACCAACAGGCTTTTTTGACTGCTTTTTGATTGCTTAAACTTAACAAACCAAAATGACCACACGGATGTAACATAAACAACTTAATCAAATTCAAAACTGTTCTAAAAAATCTCTGAAAGTTAGTTTTTGTGTTAAGGATATAGCAACCCTAAATAGCAGTCTCAAATCAGTTGAGGGCGGCTTAGGAATGGAATTCACTACTCATGACTGATTCGGGATTGCTATATCCTCAAGATGAAAATCCTAAAAGTAAGAATACTGCTAGGCCAGATCAGGGGGAATTGACTGAACCAACTTTTGCAGTTGCGTTTGGACGGCTTGCTGAATCTCTGGTCGAGTTATTTCCTGGCCGACGTTTGGATCACTGCTATCTTCTAGGAAGATTAAGCTGTCTATTCCCTCTAGGGATAGCATCTGAAATAGGAGTTGGATTAAGGGTTGAGGCACAACCAAAAGCTGATGATCAAGTTGAGATTGACCTGCGCTGACCGCAGCTTGGCGATCGGCGTAGGCGTAGATGACTGCTTTTTCCCGTTTAGGCTGTTGCCGATGCTTAAGGGTTGTAATTTGCCAGCGCTGATCCAAGCTTTGCAGGATGTAGTATGTAGGACACTTTAACCGCTGAGCCATCTGCTGGAGGGCTGGGACAATCGCCTGCACTCCGTTCAGGGTTTGTTGATCCTGCGGTGCGTTAGCGAGTAATGCTTGAACTTGAGCTTGGATTTCTTGCTGTCTATTCATACATTTAGTAGATGAGCTGGTTCCTTTAAAGATAAACTGCTTCAGCCCGTCAGCCCATCTAACAAACAGTATAAGTTGAGTCATCGATCAGTCATTTCTACTCAGATTAAATATCAGCTTGAATATTGAGTAGACTAAGCATAGGCTGAGATTAAAA
The DNA here is from genome assembly GCA_019359715.1 of Aphanocapsa sp. GSE-SYN-MK-11-07L. GTDB lineage: Bacteria > Cyanobacteriota > Cyanobacteriia > Thermosynechococcales > Thermosynechococcaceae > JAHHGS01. Next base: position 14,258 of record JAHHGS010000105.1, read on the forward strand.
CAACCGTTTTTTCTGATTCATTTTTGACCTAAAGTTGGTATTTTTTAGAAAGTCCTGTCAATGACAAATAAATCATGCCAAAATCTAAATATGTCAGTATAATGATTTTGTTTAGTAGGTTTTTTAATTGCCGGTGGTTTTTGACCTCAATGACTGCTTCTAGCTAAACAATATCTAAACTAAACAATATCCAAAGAGTAATCTAAGGACAATCACGTAACTTCAAGATAGGGCATATCGAACGATGAAAAAACGCAAGGGTGAACCATTGACAGGAGATCCACTGCTGAAGAAAGTTAAGGAGCTTGAAAACCTGACCAAGGAAGAAAAGGCAAAAGCCTGTGGCTACTTTACCGTCACTAAAAACGGGACAGAGCGAGTTAGTATGATGAAGTTCTTGAACGCGCTGGTCGATGCTGAAGGCATTCAGCTAGACGGCAAAGGCAAGAATGGCAATGGGCGGGGTGGGCGCAGCGCTAGCTATCGAATCAGTGTGCAGTCAAACGGCAACTTGCTGATTGGTTCAGCCTACACAAAGCAAATGGATCTAGCCCCAGGAGATGAATTTGAAATTTCTTTGGGTCGCAAGCACATTCATTTGAAGCAGGTGACGACCGAAGTTGCTGAGGCTTAGAATGCTCCCGGCAGGACTCTCAGCCTTATGATGGTGGTCGGGCTGGCATTATATAGAAATGGCAATTTTTAGGGAGTTACGCCCACTTTATGGAAGGAACAGACTGGGCAAGTGTAGTTGCGGGTGGATTAGCGATCACAATTTTAATTGGGGGGATGCTGATGATGTTCACAACGCTTTGGACATCAAAATCACGTAAAGGCCAGGGCAAGTAATTTTTTAAATGCCATGCCACAGCAATCAGCCGATTTAAATCGATGGCTTTTCCGAGTTGGAACTTATTTGCTGTTGGGGGGAATTGCAATTGTCATGCTTATGCCACTGTTGTGGTTAGTGAGTACAGCATTCAAATCCCCAACCGAAAATATCTTTCAATTTCCACCTCAGCTCTGGCCCAGTCAGCCGACGCTGGGCAACTTCATTACCGTCTGGCAAACCAACCCGTTCGGAAGGTACCTGCTCAATAGTTTGCTGGTAGCCCTGTTGACCGTTATCTTTAATCTGACTTTCTGCGCCTTAGCGGCTTACCCTTTAGCTCGTTTACAGTTTTGGGGTCGAGATTGGCTGTTCACCGCAGTCGTCTCTACAATCATGATTCCATTTCAGATTGTGATGATTCCCCTCTATATTTTGGCTGTGCAGTTGAGCTTGAAAAACAGCTACTTGGGAGTTATTTTTCCGGCGATCGCCTCCGCCTTCGGGATTTTTTTACTGCGACAGGCTTTCCAGGGCGTGCCCAAAGAATTGGAAGAAGCGGCCCGGATTGACGGCTGCTCAGAACTAGGCATCTGGTGGTTTGTGATGCTGCCTGCCGTGCGCCCTGCCCTAGTTACGCTCTCGATCTTTGTGTTTATTGGCTCTTGGAGCGACTTTCTCTGGCCGCTAATTATCCTAGACCAGCCAGACTACTACACATTGCCTTTGGGAGTGGCGACCCTAGCTGGCACGTTTTCCCTTGACTGGCGCTTGATTGCTGCTGGCTCTGTCATTTCCATAGCGCCAGTTTTAATTTTCTTCTTGATGATGCAGCGCTACATCATTCCTTCGGAAGCCGGCAGCGGACTCAAGGGTTAGCGGGCAAACATTCGGCTTAGCTTAAAAAGCGGGCAACTTCAGCAAAAACTTGGGTTCGCTCGACATCAAGCGGAATAACATGATCCGACTGTGTTAACCAGTGGATTTGCTTGCTGGCTGACCCTAAATGTTGGTATAGCCAGGCTGCGCCAGAGGGGTCAACGACTGAATCTTGATCAGATTGGATAATCAGAGTCGGCACTTGGATACCAGGGACTTCCCGCTTGACCTGCTCAATTAATTCAGTCGCACTCCGAACTGCGGCCAGGTTGAAGGTCTGAAAGAAGCTGGCTTGAAGAGCAGCAACTTGGATTGCCGGATCTCGAATCGGCAGTTGTCGCCGCGGGATGCTGTCAATCCATCTGCCGATCGAGAATAAGTAAGCTTCTGGCGGCAACAGGTAGTACCAGCACCGCCGGATCAGTAAGTAGGGACTAAGCAGCACTAGCTTATGCAGCGGATGCCCCGCCGCCAGATGGAGGGCTAGAGTTGCACCAGTCGAAAAGCCAACCACAGCGACCTGTGAATACTTTTGAGTCAGGCTTTGATAAGTTTCAACAATATGGGCGTACCATTGTTGCCAGGTAGAATGAGGCATCGTTTTGGCGGGAGTATCGTGCCCAGGATAAAGAATGCACTGGACAGTTATTCCTTGCTGGTGCACTGCCTCACCTAAAAGCTGCATTTCATAAGCCCCACCCCCCAGTCCATGCAACAGCAGGCAAGCACAACTGGAATCTGCGCTCAGAAAGAAAGGTTGATTGCTTAGCATCTGAAGACGGGCTGATCAGTTGGATAACTTATCCGGGCATCCTAATCCTAGGTCGAATCAAACTCAAACGGGTTCAATCAACGCTAACTCAATCGGTTAGGGTTTTGGTACTGTCTAGACTGCATAGTAAAGGGATAGTTTTAAGTCTGACAGCTCTGCTCTCAGGTTTAAAAACATCCCCTCAATCCGCAACGCTACTGTTTTGGGCAATTGTCTATTGTGCAAGCAGCGTTTCTCTCTTTACACTAGAGTGGGAAAGCCGCTAAGTCTGTGGGCAGCGACGCTGGATTGCCCCTGTTGGTGTTTGACTTTAAATTAGGTACATGTAAAGAGGATCATCGGCGTGCTGTATTTAGCCGAAGTGCACAAAAAAGCTGGTTTTATGGGCAACAAGGTTGAGCTAAAGTTACTGGCTCGCCAGCAAGCTGAGCAAAGCTGGAATGCGGTGCCTGGAGACGATATGATTGCTACCGATGCAGCCAGCGATTATAACCATGGCAACTTGGTGCTGGTCGAGGTGAGTGCTAATCGGCAAGTCCAAACCGTGCAAGATGCGACGAAGCCATTGGTGGTGATTTTGCAAAATTTCTCGCGCATGAAAGAGAAGTTTCGCACCCAAGAAGAAGAAATTGAAGGCTGGAAGCAGTCTCTGATTTACCAAAGTCAGGAGCTAACTCGGCGCGAGTTGGAAATGGAAACTCGCCAAGAGGAAATCCAGCAGCTCGAAGTCGATGTGCAAGACTATGAGCAAAAGCGGCAAGACTTGGAACAGTTACGGCAGCAAGTTGAAACCGATCGCCAAGCGATTGAGCGGAATCGCCAGCGGCTAGAGGAATTGCAGGCTGCTGGCGTCGGCGGTCTGGATCCAGAGCAAGTGCAGCAGATCGAACAACTGCTGCATCGTTTGAGCGCGGGGATTGAACAAGCACAAAATTCTGCGCCTGTGCTCAACCAGCAGCAATCTCTGCTGGATCAACATTGGCAAACCCTTGAGCAGCAGCAGTCTTCTGCTCAGCAGCAGCAGGCTGAAATTGAGACTCAAGCCAATCAGTTGCAGGCAGGCTGGCAAAGTTGGCATCAAAATCAAGCGGCTTTGGAACAAGCTCGAATTGATTTAAAAGTTCAAGAACAGACCCTTGGCTTGAAAACGACCAGCCAAGAAGATTTGAATCAGCGGATGCAAGCAAATTTGGCTCTGCAAAACCAGTTAAGGCTGATTGCGGAAGGGGGCGCTGCCAACAGCAATAGTGAAGTGGACTATAAAGCCTTGATGCAGATGCCCCTGAATGAACTGACGGGAGTTGTCGAGTCGCTCCGCCGTGACTTAGCGAAAATGTCTAGCTTCGTGAATGATCAAGAAGAAGAATTGAAATTGCAGCAGCAAACCCTGGAAGAATTTCAAAGAAAAATTCAACGGGCAAGCGAATATGAGCGCTTTACGCTGGAAGCTGACTTAGGGGCAGAAAAACAAAGCTACCAGCTTTTGGATGAAGCTCTACAGGGACAGCGCCAGCGTCTCCAAGAGCGGCAAAACCTGCTGAAACTGCACGAAAGTATTCTCCAGCGCCGTCAAGACCCTAATGCCCAATCTGAAATAGACCTAGAGCCTGTGGTGCAGCAACTCGCAACCCAGCACCAGCAGCTAGAGGCAGAACTCCAACAGCTAGAAGCTGAAATCAATCAAATCCGCTCTGGGCTGGGGCAATTGCAGGAATCTGTTAGCCGTCAGACCGCAGAGCAGCAAGCCAAGCAGCAAGAGCTAGACCAGTCGGCTAGCAGCCTGCAAGCGCGGCGGATCGCGATCGCAGAAATTTGGGGGCGGGTGAACACCTACCGGGAGACGCTGCAACCGCTGCAAGATAATCTGAACAGCTTGCGCCAGTCGCTCAGTTCTGAGCAAAATGGGACGGGTCAGCAAACCGTTAACCAATTAAAGCAATTGATTGCCAGCCTCAATCCGTAGGTGGTCGTCCTAAATCATCACTTAAATCCCACTCCCCTTAGGTTTGCTGATTCGGGTTTGACGGGGTTTAAAGCACACGACCCAACAGCGTCCGCCCTGAGTGTGTCAAAATGATTATCTGGCCAAGGTAAAGCTTATGTTTGACGCACTTTCAGACCGCCTGGAATCAGCTTGGAAGAAGCTGCGAGGGCAAGACAAAATTTCAGAGACGAACATTCAGGAAGCCCTGCGGGAAGTTCGGCGGGCGCTTTTAGAAGCCGATGTCAATTTGCAGGTGGTCAAGGACTTTGTCGAAGAAGTCCGTCTGAAGGCCCAAGGGGCAGAGGTGGTGGCCGGCGTGCGGCCAGACCAGCAGTTTATTAAGGTTGTCTACGATCAGCTGGTCGAAGTCATGGGAGAAACCAATGCTCCCCTGGCAGAAGCTGCTCCCACTGTGATTTTGATGGCAGGATTGCAGGGAACAGGCAAAACCACTGCCACAGCTAAATTAGCCCTTCATTTACGTAAAATCAATCGCTCGACGCTGCTGGTTGCCACTGATATTTACCGCCCAGCGGCGATCGCCCAACTGCTCACCTTGGGCAAGCAAATTGACGTGCCTGTCTTCGAGCTAGGCACTGATATCAGCCCAGTTGAGATTGCCCGCCAAGGCGTTGAGTACGGCAAAGCCCAAGGCGTTGATACGGTGATTGTTGACACCGCCGGTCGGCTGCAAATTGATGCCGACATGATGGCGGAACTAGCTCAAATTAAAGCGGCGATCCAGCCCGATGAAACCCTGCTGGTCGTGGATGCCATGACCGGGCAAGAGGCCGCCAACCTCACCCGCACCTTCCAGGAAGAGATTGGGATTACCGGAGCTATCTTAACCAAGATGGACGGTGACACCCGTGGGGGAGCCGCCTTATCGGTGCGGCGAATTTCGGGGCAGCCAATCAAGTTTATTGGCGTCGGCGAAAAAGTGGAAGCCCTGCAACCCTTTTACCCCGATCGCATGGCTTCGCGGATTTTGGGCATGGGGGATGTGTTGACCCTGGTCGAAAAAGCCCAAGAAGAAGTCAACTTGGCTGATGTAGAGAAGCTGACCCAGAAAATCATGGAAGCCAAATTTGACTTCACTGATTTTCTCAAGCAAACTCGCTTGTTGAAGACCATGGGTTCCCTGGGCGGCGTGATGAAGCTGATTCCGGGCATGAATAAAATTTCCTCCGAGCAGTTGCAGCACGGTGAGCAGCAGTTGAAGCGAGCCGAAGCGATGATTGGTTCGATGACCCTAGAAGAACGATGCAACCCAGAATTGCTGTCGAGTTCTCCCAGTCGGCGCAAGCGAGTTGCCGGTGGCTCTGGGCACAAGCTTGAAGATGTCAGCAAGCTGGTCAGCGAGTTTCAGAAGATGCGATCGCTGATGCAGCAGATGGGACAGGGCAACATGCCGCCCGGAATGCCGGGCATGGGCAATCCCTTTGGCGGCGACAATCAAGCGGCTGGGCCGGGCTGGCGAGGCTACCCAGGCCAAGGAGGCAAAAAAGCCAAAAAACCGAAAAAGAAAAAAGGATTTGGGACGCTCTAAGCGGTTTCTAGGCTTGCGGCCGGCTTGAGTGAACTTGCGAATATGTTAGGATAAGTATCCGAATCTTGAGTGTTTTTACACTTATATGTTCTAAGCATTTAGACCCTAAACCGCAGATTTTCTGACACCATGATCAAATTAAGACTGAAGCGATACGGCAAGAAAAGATCTCCCAGCTACCGAATTGTAGCGATGAATAGCCGCGATCGCCGTGATGGTCGTCCGCTAGAAGAGCTAGGCTTCTATAACCCGATGACGGATGAAATCAAGCTCAATACCGAGTCGATCGTCGCTCGCTTAAAAACAGGTGCTCAGCCGACTGATACCGTTCGTCGCATTCTAGAAAAAGCCAATATTCTTGAACAGGTTCGTGCCTGAATTTTCCGACCAAACCCCTCAAACTGCCCTGCCACCTGACTATGAGCGGTTGGTTCGGTTTCTCGTCGAGCCTTTTCTAGAAAAGCCAGATAGTCTCAAAATTGACTGCGAAACCCGCCCTGCAAAAGCCAGAGTATGGGTACGTCTAGCCTTTGCCGACTCTGATAAGGGGCGAGTGTTTGGGCGAGGCGGGCGCACAATTCAATCGATTCGGACGGTGCTGGAAACCGCCGCCCAAGTGGTTGGGCATTCGATTCATCTAGAAATCTACGGTGAGCGGGATGAAAAGGCAGAATCTAGCAAACGAGAAGCACCTAAACGCTCTTCGACCTATCAGCCCCCCGTGATCAAGAAAGTCAACCAGGAATCTGAGTGAAGTTTGGTAGTGATATTTAAGTGAAAATTTTGAGGAGTGTTGGCTTCGCTGACGCTACCCAAAATTCTCATTTCTTGAGGACGACTTGAAGTTTTAACGAACCGGATCGGGCCTGCATGGTTTTCTAAATGGCCGAATCTCTCACCATTGACTTGCCGACGATCGCCAGCGCGATCGCCCTGGCAGGAGACCAGCAAACTAACCTGAGCATTTTAGCCAAGCAAACTGGGGCCAAGGTTGTCCTGCGCGGACAAGAGCTACTGCTCTCTGGGACTGGCAAGCAGGTGAGTTTATGCGAGCAACTGGTGCGATCGCTAGAACCGCTCTGGCGAGAAGGGCGGGCCATCTCCGGGGTAGATATTTTGACGGTGCGCCAAGCACTTGACGCTCAACAGCAAGGCGAACTCAAGGATCTACAACAGGATGTGCTGGCCCGCACCCGGCGGGGCGAGTTGATTCGAGCTAAAACCTTTAAGCAGCGACAATATATCCAGTCAATTCGTACCCACACCCTCACGTTTGGCATTGGCCCGGCGGGAACCGGCAAGACTTTTCTGGCCGCAGTTTTGGCGGTGCAAGCTCTGTTGTCGAATCAATTTGAGCGACTGATTCTGACTCGCCCGGCTGTCGAAGCCGGCGAAAAGCTCGGATTTTTACCCGGCGACCTCCAGCAAAAAATTGATCCTTACCTGCGTCCCCTCTACGATGCCCTCTACGAGTTAATCGACCCCGAACGAATTCCCGACTTGATTGAGCGAGGAGTAATTGAAGTCGCTCCGCTGGCCTATATGCGAGGTCGCACCCTCAATAATGCCTTCGTGATTTTGGATGAAGCTCAAAACACCACTCCGGCCCAAATGAAAATGGTGCTGACTCGTCTGGGCTTCAATTCTCGCCTAGTCGTCACTGGCGATGTCACCCAAACCGATTTACCCACCCATCAAACATCAGGGCTGGCCGTAGCCCAAAAAATCTTGCAGCAGGTAGAAGGAATTGCCTTTTGCTACCTCTCGAAGGGAGATGTCGTGCGGCATCCCTTGGTCGAGAAAATTATTGATGCCTACGAGCGCTATGAAAGCTAAGAAATCTTAGAGTTGATGCATTTTTAAGCTTTGCGGCAATAACAATAGATGAATTTTTGCTCTGTCCCGAATGGCGTTTCGTGGGATTCACTTGTGCTATGCACTAAATCAAAGTTATCGCCAAACTCATCATGCAAACTATCAGGATTGTAACGGACGACTTCTAGACTGCTACAACGAGATGGACCATCAACACCAAAGGTGGCAACAATAACATGGCCACCAGCTTTGACCGAGTGCCTGACGGCTTCCACATATTTTTGACGGTCTGCCCCGCGAGTGAGAAAGTGAAAAACGGCGCGATCGTGCCACACATCATAAAATTGGTAAGGCAGTTGAACTTGAGTAATGTCGGCTTCTAGCCAAGTGACTGCTTTTGCCTTCGAGCCAAGCCGTGCTTGCGCTACCTGAAGTGCGGCTCCTGAAATATCCAAAACTGTGATGTTCTGATAACCTCTATCCAGTAAATTGTCTACCAGAGTTGAGGCACCACCACCAACGTCAATAACTTGACCCGAATTGTCCACGCCAGTGCGCTCGATAAACTGCAATGACAATTCAGGATTTTCCTGAAACCAGCTTACTTCAGTAGAATCTTTTGTCTTGTAAACTTCTTGCCAATGAGTTTTTGTTTCCATACTTTTTAGTTTTTGTTATGACCTGTAAGTGAGTATTGCGCAGCGGGATAACATCTGTCCCCTCGATAGAAGAGTTATGCTTTAGAGCCACTGACGAACCTTTGCCTTGTAGGCAGAATAGTCGGTGCCGAAGAGTCTTGAAAGTACCCTCTCTTCAGGAGCAATTTGGAAGCGACTAATGTAAAGAAAGAAGGCTAACGGACCAAGCAACGCCCACGGTGATGATAAGAACGCTGCCCATGCAATCAGCACAAATAGAAACCCCACGTACATTGGATTGCGAGTGACTCTGTAGATGCCTGAGCTAACCAGAGAACTTGCCGATTCTGGCTTCATTGGGTTGACAGTTGTTCGAGCTTGGCGGAAAGATATGATGCCAGAGATATTGAATGCGATGCCTATCAAAGCGATGGCAATTGCTACGAACACACAATATGGAGTGAACATTTCAAGCAATGGGGTCATCAACGAGATTCCCCACATGGCGATGGCGACTAGAGCGGCAATGACTGGCGGTGGAATCTTGAGTTCTAGCGATTGCATTTGTACTACCACACTTGTACTACCATGAGGTCTAACTAGAGTTTAGGTGTTCGCTTGTGCCACTCCGTTGCTTGCTCGTAAGCATAGGCGGCTTGGAATAACTGGTCTTCTCGCAGCACATTGCCGATCATTTGTAAGCCAATCGGTAAGCCTTCAGGATCAAAGCCGCAGGGCAGGCTAAGTCCAGGTAAACCGGCTAAGTTAACTGGAATCGTCATTAGGTCAGACAGATACATACTCAACGGGTCAGCGGTTTTCTCACCGGCCTTAAAAGCTGTGGTGGGGCAAGTCGGAGAAACTAAAACATCCACTTGCTCAAAGGCGGCTTCAAAGTCTTGCTTGATTAAGGTGCGGACTTTTTGGGCTTTTAGGTAATAAGCGTCATAGTATCCGGACGAGAGGGCGTAGGTGCCAATCATGATCCGGCGTTTGACTTCGGTGCCAAACCCTTCTGCCCGCGTTTTGGCGTACATCGACAGCAAATTATCGGCATCTTTGGCTCGCAGGCCATACTTAACGCCATCGTAACGGGCCAAGTTAGCGGAAGCTTCTGAAGGGGCAATGATGTAGTAGGTGGGCAATCCATAGCGAAAGCGCGGACAGGAGATTTCCCGGATTTCTGCCCCCAAGTCTTTGAGTTGTTGAATTGCTTGCTGAACGGCTTCGGCCACGATCGGGTCTAAGCCTTCGCCAAAGGTTTCTTGGATAACGCCAATTTTTTTACCCTTCAAGTCAGGAATCAGCGACTGCGTATAGTCTGAAATTGGCACGTTGAGGCTAGTGGCATCCTGCGGGTCGTGACCCGCGATCGCCCCCAGCAAAATCGCTGCATCCTCAACGCTGGTCGCAAACGGGCCAATTTGATCGAGAGAAGAGGCAAAGGCGACCAGCCCATAGCGAGACACCAATCCGTAGGTTGGCTTCAGACCAACCACACCACAAAAAGCCGCCGGTTGCCGAATTGACCCGCCGGTGTCTGACCCCAAGGCCACCACGCACTCACCAGCGGAAACAGCCGCGGCGGAGCCGCCAGAGGAGCCGCCGGGCACTCTGGTTAAATCCCAGGGATTGGCGGTGACTTGATAGGCAGAGTTTTCAGTCGAACTGCCCATCGCAAACTCATCTAAGTTAGTCTTGCCGACCATGACTGCGCCGCCCAGATTCAGTTTGCGGGTCACGGTTGATTCGTAGGGCGGGATAAATCCTGACAAAATTTTGGAGCCGCAGGTGGTAGCAATCCCTTGGGTGCAAAAATTATCTTTAATCCCAATCGGAATCCCGGCCAGCCAACCGATTTCTTCGCCCGCCGCAATTTGGGCATCCACTCGCGACGCCTGAGCCAAGGCATAGTCGGCAGTCACCAATAAGAAACTGTGCAGCTTGGGTTCTAATTGCTGAATCGTGGCCAGGGCAGCTTGCGTAATTTCAGTTGCCGATCGCGTTTTGCTGACCAGTTGTTGATGCAACTCTCGGATCGATGCCATGCCCCAAGCCTTCTGACGTTTACGTTTTACCCTCCCAGTATACGCTTGCGATCGCGCTCAGGGGCGGAGTGCTCTAATTGGATAATTTCAACAATTTTTGCTGCCATGTCTGTCCAAGTGTAGCGACGGAGGTCTGTAGCGAGCGCCTCTGTCCGCTGGCGGTAGGAATCTTGGGCAGTGCGCCAGCCGTGCAGGCGAGCCATCAGTTCTTCCACACAATCAGGATTGCTGAGCAGTAAGTCACTCAAATCGGCCGGATACCGTTCTGCCACACCAGCATTGGCACTGACGATCGCCGGCAAACCGCAGCAGAGCGCTTCGTGAACGCCTAGCCCGTAAGCTTCGTAGCGAGTTGGGGCAACCAGGCAATCGGCTGCTCTGAGTAAATTTGGCACATCGGCACGGAATCCCAAAAACTGAATCCGATCGCCGATGCCTGCTTCAGCAGCCCGCTGCTGCCAGAGCGGTAACTCTGCCCCTACCCCGATTGTAATTAGATCGACATCCCAGTTTGAATCAGCACAGAGTTGCTGCCAGGCTGCAAATAGGGTGTCAAATCCTTTCCGGCGATCGCCCAAAGCGCCAATAAACACAGCAATTTTGCGATCGACCGACCAGCCAAGCTGCGGGCGTAACTGTTTTTGCTCTGACGGAGTAGCTGGGAAAAAAGTTTGGGGGTCAATGCCGTTGTATACCCGATGCAGACGGTGGGCAGGAATCTCTAAATGCTCAATTAGATCTTGCTTTGTCCGGGTTGAGTTAACAATGACAACTCGCGCCGACTGGAGCGCTGCTTGTTCTGCACCCAGAAACAGTCGATGGGCGACCCCACCTTTAATCTGTTGCAGGAAGCCGGCTTGATCAACGGGTTGGTAGGCGGCATGGGTGTAATGTACCCAGTTCACATCTCCCCATTGGCAATTGCCGCCATTCACCAGCACCCTTCCCCCAGACTTCGCTAAACGCTCTGCTTGCCTGCGTCCTGCCCAATCTAGCCAGAACCCACCCAACAAGTGAGAATTTGCTGGTTTAGGCACCTGATGAAACGCGACATTCGGATAAGCCAATAGCTCTGGAGCGACTCGGTAAGCAACCAGATTTAATTCTTGACCGCTAGCCGCTAAATACTCAGCCAAGGCAAAGTTGGCCCTGTCCATGCCACCTGTTTTGACAAAATCGCCCGTCACTAGCAAGTAGGGCATCACGATCGCTGCCTAAGTTGCTTCTGAACGGGGAAGGGGCTTAACTGAAGCCAACTCTTATACCCAGCCACAAACAAACAGCTATTCAAGAGCCAAAACTCCATGCCGCCTTGGCTAATAAACAGCGGATAGTTAAAAGTAATCACGATCGCCCCAATGTCGTAAGCAAAAATCAAGCCAGCCCAAAACGCTAACTCGCCTAACTGCTGATTGTTGGCTAGCCGCCAGGCAACTTGGCAAGTAAAGTATAGTGCCACGGCATAGGCAATAATCAGCAAAATGCCGCCATCGATCAGCCAGCCCGTGAGTTGAATCTCTACCCAAATCGGTCGCGTTTCTGGATTGTTATTGATGCCAAAGTAACCCGAAATTGGTCCCCATCGCCCCAGCCCAGCTCCCATTGGATAATCCAGGAGTAAGGTCTGAAAGGTATAGGTCAAGAAACCGCCCCGGTTTTGCTGATAAACCGCTTGTGGCGTATCGGCAAAAAGGGTCATCACCCGCTCCATCGTTTGATTCCCACCCACGGCTACCGCCCAATTAAATACGCTGGCAAATAGCACACCGACAGCGGTTCCCATGACTGCGACTTGCAGCACCTTGCCTTGGCGCAACAGTACAATTCCAAGAATCAGTAAGCAGACAATCGCAAAAATTAAGATGGAGCGAATTTGCGATAGATAAATGCAGAATAACCCGATCGCTGCACTGCCAAGTCCGACTAGGCGGAGGAGGGGGTTACGAGCTTGTAGAGCAATGCCAATCCCCAGTAGTAAGGCGTAGAACCCGGCGATAGCCGCGCCTCCAGGTTCACCCGTCAGTCCCATTGGTCGGTAAACTTCTAAACCATTGGCCAGTGTAATTTTTAAATTTTCGCCGCCAAATTTAGACTCCTGAATGGCGGTTGACAAGAAGGGTTGAAAGCGGCCTGGATTATAAACCTGTAGAATCCCAAACAATGAGCTAACGGTATGGAACGCCCACAGCAGCCAGATCAGAGCATAGAATCCGGCAGTATTTATTTTGAGCCGGCTCGCCCAAAACAGCGGACCTAAAATTGCCAAATACATTGCACATTGAGCTAGACCAGCGGGAAAGGTATTAAGTCCAGGATTCAAAAATAGTTGCAGCACCATAATCGCCACAATCGCGATCGCTGCCCCTTTAGCTGGGTGCTTGATGCCTGGGCCGGGCAACCATAGCACTAACCCCAAACTAATTAAAAAGCTGATCGTACGCATCCAGACGCGCAGCACCCCGAACTGGGAAAACAACAGCAGCAGTTGCAAAACAAACTGACAAACAATAAACCAATGTGCCCAGCCCCAGTCAGCCCAGGGCAATCGAATTGACCAAGTGGAGAGGCGATAGGAGGGTTTGAGCATAGCAGCACGATTTGAATGCTCTCACTTTAACCTGCGATCGCTGGCCAATGTGATTGCGATCATCAAGATATATCGCTATTTAGAAAGCTTTGTGGAGCAAGAGTTTCAAAGCATTGCTAAATTTGATTTAAACGCAGACTCTATTCCTCTTTCAATTTCAGCACGGCCATAAAGGCTTCCTGTGGCACATCGACGCTGCCAACCGATTTCATTCGCTTTTTGCCGGCTTTTTGTTTTTCTAGCAGCTTGCGCTTGCGGCTAATATCCCCGCCATAGCACTTGGCTAGCACGTCTTTTCGCAGGGCCGGAATGCTTTCGCTGGCGACCACCTTGCTGCCGATCGCCGCTTGAATTGGAATCTTAAACTGGTGGCGAGGAATCAGTTCCCGCAGTTTACTGACCAACGCTCGCCCGACATAATAGGCTTTGTCGCGGTGAACGATCGTCGCCAAGGCATCCACCGGGTCAGCGTTGATCAAAATATCGAGTTTGACCAGCGGGTTTTCCTGATAGCCAATCAGTTGATACTCCATGCTGGCGTAACCCCGCGATCGCGACTTCATCTGGTCGAAAAAGTCGGTGACAATTTCCGCCAAGGGCAGCTCGTAGATTAGGGTTGTCCGGCCGGGGGTGAGGTATTTCATGTCTTTGAACACGCCGCGCCGATTTTGAGCCAACTCCATCAGCGTCCCAACGTAGACTTCGGGCGTAATCATGTCTACCCGCACGTAGGGTTCTTCGATTTTTTCCCGGTGCTGGGGGTCGGGCAGTTCGCTGGGGTTATCGATCATCACTACTTCGCCTTTGATCGAGGTAACGCGGTAGACCACCGACGGGGCGGTAATAATTAAACTCAGGTTGTATTCCCGCTCTAGCCGCTCCTGGACAATTTCCATGTGCAGCAGTCCCAAAAAGCCGCAGCGGAAGCCGAACCCCATCGCGCTGGAAGTTTCTGGCTCGTAGTTGAGGGACGCATCGTTCAGCTTCAGTTTTTCTAGCGCCTCCCGCAAATCGGGGAACTGGTTGGCATCGATCGGGAACATGCCGCAGAACACCATTGGTTTGGCTTCTACGTAGCCTGGCCAAGCTTCCTGGGCTGGCTGGGCGGCTAGAGTAATTGTGTCGCCAACCCGAGCATCTTCGACGGCCTTGATCGCGGCAGCTAGGTAGCCAACTTCGCCAGCGTGGAGCTGATCAACGGTGATTTGGTTGGGGGAGAGCACGCCCAACTCGTCAATTTGATATTCTTTGCCGGAGGCCATCAGCCGGACGCGATCGCCGGTTTTGAGCGCCCCATCCATCACCCGGAAATAGACGACTACGCCACGGTAAAGGTCATAGTAACTATCAAAAATCAGCGCCCGCAGCGGTTTGTTGACTGTATCAGGCGGTGGCGGGACTAAATGCACAATTGATTCTAAAATTTCCGGGATGCCAATTCCTTCTTTGGCCGAGGCCATGACGGCACCGCTGCAATCTAAGCCAATCACCTCTTCCACTTCCTGTTTGACTCGATCCGGTTCTGCTCCCGGCAGGTCAATTTTGTTCAAAACTGGGATGATTTCTAAGTTGTGTTCCAGCGCCAAATAGACATTAGCTAGGGTCTGAGCCTCGACGCCCTGGGAGGCATCCACCACCAGCAGCGCCCCTTCGCAGGCGGCCAGCGATCGCGAGACTTCGTAGGAAAAATCAACGTGCCCTGGGGTGTCAATCAGGTTCAAAACGTACTGCTCACCATCGGCAGCCGTATAGTTCATCCGGGCGGCTTGCAGCTTAATTGTGATCCCGCGCTCTCGCTCTAGATCCATGTTGTCGAGGAACTGCTCTTTCATGTCGCGATCGCCGACGGTGCCGGTAAACTGCAACAGCCGATCCGCTAGGGTAGACTTGCCGTGGTCAATGTGGGCAATAATCGAGAAATTGCGAATCCGAGAGACAGGTACATCGGTCATAGCAGAAGTTCTAAAAGAGCCGGGAAAACATCACCGTTCACTGAAAATTTTAATCCTTCTTAACGTCCCTGTGGATTATCCCCAGCTTTTGCTTCAATTCTCTCTATCATGATCGCAAGAGAGACTTTAACTACTTCCCTTCGGATTTTGTTGATACCTGGGCTCACGACTTACTTTATTGTATACGTTGTGTACAATAAAGGCACAGAACGTAAAACCCTAGTTCAATGTCTGAGACCACAACTATTACTGTTCGCTTGGACGCAAATCTTAAGACTAAGCTAGAGGCTTTGTCCAAAAGCACTCAGCGCAGTAAATCCTGGTTAGCAGCCGCAGCGATCGCCACTTACATTGAGCAAGAATCCTGGCAAATCGAGCAAATTGAAGCAGCCGTTACCCAGGCAGATCTGCCTGATGCTGAATGGATTGACCATGAAGAAGTATCGGGCTGGCTAACAAGTTGGGGAACAGATGCCGAAACAGCAGCCCCATGCCCATAGTTTGGTTATCGCTTGCGGTTCAAGATGTTCTTCATATTCGCACCTACCTGACTGATTACGATCCTCAAGCGGCTCACAGCGTTGCCCTTCGGATTGATCAAGCAATCAGCAACTTGGCTGCAATACCTAACTTGGGGCGGCCAGGGCGAATTTTCGGCACTCATGAACTTGTGATTGGCGGCACCCCCTATCTTGCTATCTACCGTGTGCAAAACAGCCGAGTAGAAATTCTGCGGATTCTGCAGGGGCGACAGACCTTTCCAGAGCTGCTTTAGATGCGAGGGATCAAGACCAGAGGATTTTATCCACGGGATAGTTATTCGCGTGGGACTGAGCTAGGTTAAAAGTATGGTTTAGATCAGCCAGAGCAATCATGACAATTCCCATAGCAACCCTCCAGACCATTAGGCCAGAGAGGCTACCTTTTCTAGAAACGATTTGCTGGCAAACCGCAGACGTTTACCGGTTGACGCCTGAGCAAATGCTGAGTCGCTATGAGCGCGGATGGCGCTACCGTCAGATTCTTGGCAATCTTGAGGGTCAAGAACTCACTTTCTTGAAAACACTGGCCAAAAGCTACAATTCTTGGCTGCAAGCTGAGCTATGACCTTTAGATTAGAACATCACAATAAGATCCTGACTGTGCTGGAAAGCTTAGATGCCAATTTGCTCGGGGAGAGTTTTGCTTACCTTGGTGGTGGAACTCTGATTGCTCTCGACTTTGGAGAATATCGCTGGAGTAAAGATGCTGACTTTATCTGTTCAATCTCTTCGTCTGGGTATCGGCACCTCCGCTCGGTGATTTTTGAGGGAGGATATAAAGCATTGTTTCGTGACCTGAATCGCATTCAAGTTGGCAGGAGCACAGCGGATCAGTATGGGATTCGGATGGTGGTTAATGTCGACGGTTTGCCAATCAAAACTGAAATTATTGCTGAAGCTCGATTTGACTTAGATCCACCCAGATACCCAGCTTGGTCGCCTGTAGCTTGCTTGAGTTTGAATGATTGCTATACGGCTAAGCTGCTAGCCAACTCCGATCGCTACCTAGACGATAGCGTTGAGTCTAGAGATTTAATCGACTTAGCCGTTCTGAGGCTACAATTGCCAATCCCACCATCGGCGATTGCTAAAGCAGAACAAGCCTATGAGGTGATACGTCCTCTAGTTGCTGCGATTCAACATTTTCAAGATCGGGCAGACTGTCGAGCCAGATTTTTCTCTGGACTCCAGATTGCTCAGTCTGAATGGCCCAAAATCATCGATGGCGTTGATCTGCTGGCTAGAGATTTGGGTTTAGCAATCACGCAAAGAACCTTTCCTGAACAGCCTGATATGTTCACGCATCTGTAGGCATAGTAGGCTAGCAGATGAAGGTTTTCTGGACTGCTGATGGTTGCCAGACTGCTGTCCTCAATTCAAGACTGGAGAAGTTGAAGCAATGCGCTTGTCACAAATGCTGTTTGTCACCCTGCGGGAGAGTCCAGCCGAGGCGGAGATTCCTAGCCATAAGCTGCTGTTGCGGGCAGGCTACATCCGGCGGGTGGGCAGTGGCATCTATGCTTACTTACCGCTGATGTGGCGGGTGCTGCAAAAAGTTTCTCGGATTGTCCGGGAGGAAATGAACGCGACGGGGGCCCAGGAATGTCTGTTGCCTCAGCTTCAGCCCGCCGAACTATGGCAAGAGTCGGGGCGCTGGGATACCTACACCAAAGCAGAGGGAATTATGTTTGCTCTTGGCGATCGCCAGCAGCGAGAATTGGGCTTGGGGCCAACCCACGAAGAAGTGATCACAGCGATCGCCCGTGACTTGATTCGCTCTTACCGGCAATTGCCCTTAAATCTGTACCAAATTCAAACCAAATTCCGGGATGAAATTCGCCCCCGGTTTGGGCTGATGCGCGGGCGGGAATTCATTATGAAGGACGCCTACTCTTTTCACCCGGACGAGGCTAGCCTGAAGCAAACTTATCAGGATATGCACCAGGCCTACAGCAATATTTTGCGCCGCTGTGGGCTAAAGTTTCGGGCCGTGGATGCTGATTCGGGGGCGATCGGGGGGTCTGGCTCGCAGGAGTTTATGGTGCTGGCAGATGCGGGCGAAGATCAAGTCCTGTTCACCGAAGACGGCAAGTACGCCGCCAATGTCGAAAAAGCAGTTTCTCTGCCCGTTGATCCAGTCCCTTCCGGGTTTGCCAGCCATGAAAATCGGGCCACACCGGACACAGACACGATCCAAAAGCTGTGTAAATTTCTGGATTGCTCTCCGACTCAAATTGTTAAGAACGTGCTCTACCAAGCTGTTTTTGATCAAGGGCAAACGGTGCTGGTGCTAGTTAGTATTCGCGGCGACCAAGCGGTGAATGAGGTGAAACTGCAAAACGCGCTGACCAATTTAGCTGGAGAATATGGCAGCAAAACGGTGTTGTCATTAACAGTGCCCGATGTTGAAGCGCAGACGAAGTGGGCAGCCCAACCTTTACCGTTGGGCTACATTGGTCCAGGCTTAGCCAACAGTTACATCAAGCCTGCTAAACCTGCGCCTGTAGGGCGACAGGCAACTGGGGCGGTAATTGCCAAGTTCCTGCGCCTAGTAGACAAGACTGCGGTTGACCTGACCAATTTCGTTACTGGCGCCGATGAAGCTGGCTATCACGTTGTTGGTGCCAATTGGCAAAATCAAGCAGCTAAGACTAAACCAGCAAAAGATCAACAAGATTCCCTTCTGCCCTCTGCCTTCTACCCTCTGCCTTCCTTAGTCGTTGATGTCAGAACCGCCCAAGTTGGCGATCGCGCTGTTCATGACCCCAGTCAAACCCTGCAATCTGCTAGAGGAATTGAAATTGGGCATATTTTTCAGTTGGGGAATAAGTACTCCCAGGCAATGGGGGCCACCTATACAAATGAGCAGGGTGAAGAAGTGCCGTTGGTAATGGGCTGTTATGGGGTGGGGGTGTCTCGCCTGGCCCAAGCGGCGGTGGAGCAGTCTTACGACAAGGATGGAATTATTTGGCCGGTGGCGATCGCTCCCTATCAGGCGATCGTGGTGATTCCAAATCTGAGTGATGCGGCTCAAGTTGAGGCGGCTAGCAAGCTTTATGCAGAGCTAAATGCGGCTGGAATTGAGACCCTGCTAGATGATCGGGCAGAGCGGGCTGGGGTTAAGTTTAAAGATGCTGATTTGATTGGCATTCCTTACCGAATTGTGACGGGGCGATCGCTGGCGGAGGGCAAGGTGGAGTTGGTAAATAGAGCCAGCCATAGCTCTCAAGAAGTGGAATTGGCTCAGGTAGTGGAGAAGTTAAAACAGGCGATCGCGGCGGCTTGTGCGGGTTAAACGGTAGTTCTTTATAACTAAATCTCGCGGTAAATCTCCAGGTCGAACCAAAGGGCAAACTCAACCCCCTCGGACTCGCTACCCAACAGTCAAAAAACAGGTCTCTAAACCCAAAAATTCACAGCCACCGGTACGAGTTGCAGCTTAGCTTTTGACCCTCCTGACTAAGTGAACCTTACTCCACCACTTTCAGAGGCGGAGGAGTTTTGGGATCGCTTCCTGTCAATACTTGGTAGGAGACAATTAGTCCAAACTAAAGTTAGCGAAAACAGCTATCAAAAAACCCAGCTAATGCTGGGTCTTAAGAAATCACATTAACCAATCCGGCGGATTAGGCAACGCCTGCCGCAGAACGAGCGGCGGCGGCTTCATCAGGATGGATGCCTAAGCGGGTGAGGTTGATCCGACCGCGATTGTCAATTTCCCGAATTTTGATAATCACTTCATCGCCAACATTTACTTCATCTTCTACTTTGCCAACCCGGTAATCAGCCAGTTGGGAAATATGGATCATCCCTTCTTTACCCGGCAAAAACTCGACGAAAGCGCCGATCGGAATCACGCGCGTCACTTTGCCAACGTAGACATCGCCAGCGTTTAGCTTGCGGGTCATGCCCTGAATAATGCTGCGGGCCTGTTTGGCTTTTTCTTCATCCACGGCTGAAACGGTAACGGTGCCATCGTCAGCAATGTCGATTTTGGCGCCGGTTTCTTCGGTAATCCCCTTAATTGTTTTACCGCCTGGGCCAATTACTAACCCGATTTGCTCAGGGTCAATCTTGATTGTCAGCAACCGCGGTGCATAGGGAGAGGTTTCCTCTCTCGGTTGGGCGATCGCCTCTAGCATTTTGCTCAAAATGTGGATTCGGGCCGGTTTGGCTTGATGAATGGCTTGGGCAATCACCTCCATCGGTAGGCCGGTGATTTTCATGTCCATTTGGAGGGCGGTAATGCCGCTGTCGGTGCCAGCGACTTTGAAGTCCATGTCGCCTAAGAAGTCTTCGATGCCCTGAATATCAGTCAGGATTCTGATTTGATCGCCTTCTTTGATCAGCCCCATTGCTGCTCCGCTGACCGGTTTGGCAAGCGGTACGCCAGCATCCATCAATGAAAGGGTTGAGCCAGACACCGATCCCATTGAAGTTGAGCCGTTGGAAGAGAGTACTTCCGAAACGACTCGAATCACATAGGGAAACTCAATCTCAGACGGCAAAACCGGCAACAGGGCCCGCTCAGCTAAGGCACCATGGCCGACCTCGCGCCGACCGGGCGATCGCATTGGGCGAGTTTCACCCACCGAGTAGGGCGGAAAATTGTAGTGGTGCAGGTAGCGTTTCTTTTCGTCGGGGTGCAAATCATCTAGATCTTGGGCGTCGCCAGGGGTGCCGAGGGTAACAGCCGATAAAACCTGGGTCAGTCCCCGATTGAACAAACCGCTGCCATGTACACGTCGCGGCAATACCCCAACCTGACAGGAAATTGGCCGCACTTCATCTAGTTTGCGCCCATCCACCCGGATGCTGTCTTCAATCACCTGGCGGCGCATCAGCACCTTCGTCACATCTTTGAACGTATTGCCAACGGCTTTTGGGTTTTCGGTGGCGGCGATTTGAACGGGGCTATCTGCGGGCAGTTCAGCGATCGCTTCTAAGATTGACGCTTTAACTGCATCTAAGGCGTCGTCTCGAACGGCTTTGTCTTTATCAAAGCGGGCTAAAATTTCTTTGACTGGGGCAGTCGCCCGATCGCGAATGAAATCTTCCAGGGTTGGATCAAGCTCTGGCGGGGTAGCCTGAGCAATTTCAATCCCTAGATGGGCGATCAAGTCGCGCTGGCTCTGGATTAAGTCGCGGACGGCTTCGTAGCCAAAGTCGATCGCTTCAATAATGTCTTCCTCCGGCAGTTGATTCGCTCCGGCTTCGACCATGATTACCCCCTCTGGGGAACCGGCCACAACTAAGTCGAGATCTCCTGCTTCAATTTCGGCGTAGGTGGGGTTAATCACAAAATCATCGCCGACCAAGCCAACGCGGACAGCAGCCATCGGCCCATAGAATGGAATCTGAGCCAGCAATACGGCGATCGAAGCGCCCGTCACGGCTAATACATCAGGTGGAACCTGCTCATCTAACGAAAGGGTCGTGGCGACTACTTGCAGGTCATCGCGCAGCCAGGAGGGAAAAAGGGGACGTAAGGGGCGATCGATGAGGCGACAAATTAAAGTTGCTTTCTCCGGCGGGCGGCCTTCTCGCCGTAAAAAGCCGCCAGGAATTCTCCCGGCGGCGTATAGGCGCTCTTCGTAATCAACCAGTAGCGGTAAAAAATCAATGCCTTGTCTGCCTTCAGCCCGTGTGGCAGTCACTAGTACGGCAGTTTCCCCAGATTGAATCAACACTGCGCCACCCGCCTGGGGAGCATAGCGGCCAATCGTCAGGTCGATATCCCGTCCATCAAAGGATATTGACCACTTATGTTCTGTCATGTATGAGTCCTTCTTTATTTTTTCACTTCTAAATTCTATCCATAATTGTCAGTTCACCGTTGCTTAATTTTATGCCCAATAAAAATTAGCTGACTTCCGATTTGAATGGCAGACAAGTTGCTGATTGCTAGCTTTGCTCCGCGAAGCTGGCAATCAACAACTGAAATTAATCTAACCGCAAACCGCCGCACCTCAATCTCAAGGAGATTCTATGCCACCTATCTGCTGAGGGTTGATTGTTTCAGTCGGTGCCGCTTGGCAACAATTTAGGATCAAGATCGTGGGGAGCAAGCTGTAAATTCAAAACAGAAAAACTGCCAAATCATCCTAATCAGATTCATCTAATAACCAAATCCCAGTAAAGGTTACGCCAGAGTCATCGGGTTGGACAAGCAAAAAATGTAGCCCTGCGGTCAGTTGTTTGCGCTGCTCAAACTCTCTGGCAGCTAGTACGACTTCTGGGTCGTCAAAGGTAACTAAAATCCAGCGATCGCAGAGGGCGGCGGCTAAAACTAATCCACTCGGTTCGCCTTGAATGAAATGCAAGCTGGTTGGGGTTTGAGCTTTTAACCATTCCACTAATTTGAGCGATCGCCGTCCACTGTAAATGATGACGCCAGAAACGCGGGTTGTCGGTGGCAGTTTGAGCAGTTGCTCCCGCAATTCTGATGGTGTTGAGATAAATGGAATCGGTTGCTGATCAATGAAATCTCGCAAATCTGAGGCGCCCAGACTGGCAAACTGCCATTTTTCTCCCCACAGCCGATCTGGAAAGGGTAACGGTGGCGGCTGTTCAATTTTGGTCAACTGAACCGCCTGGCCGGTGTAGCCTGGCATCTGGGCATATTGCTGGGTTCGCTCTTGAAGCAACTGCTTTAAGGCGATCGTCCGGCGGGTGGGTTCGAGCGTCACCCCTAATTCAGTGCAGGCGGTTTCGAGCAGGCTCAAGCTCTGGGGGCGAAACACCTGAATTTGCTCAGGCAACGGTAAACCCACCTGCTGAAACTGAGTCACGACCCACTGGGCACTCACCTGGGGCTGGGGGCAAAAAGCACTATATTGCCAGCGATCGCCACAAATTAATAATTCCCACAGCGCGTCTCCCTCAGCATTAATCAACGGACGACGGTAAAAATCAACTTGCCAAGAATTTGTCATCTATTGCTGATTTTCAGTCTCTTTGCGATCGCTGGCGGCCTGCTTAAACCGTGCCTGTGCTTCTTGAAAAGATTTCTGCATCACTTGTTTGATTTGCTGCGGGTCAGGTTTTTTGCCGCCCATTAAATCACCGAAATAAACGCAGGCGGCTTCTCCTAGCGCCCAAGTGTAAGCTGTCGCCCAAGAAGCGGCGACAACGCTGCCCAAAATCGGGATAAATTTAATCAACTGCTGCCCGATCGCTTGGGCAAAAAACCCACCGGCGATCGCGCTGACTACGCCCCCGGCCTGAGACGGAGTAATCGTTTGCCCGTAGAGTCGCCCCAACAAACCGACCATTGTTGTTTGGAGCGCCGTCAACACCGGCATTGTCGCAAAAGGCAGTGGGACGGCCGCCAAAGTGCCTGCCATGACTGCGAACGGCAAAATGTAGCGCCGCCCGGCTTCTCGATACAAGTTGCCGACCTGATCGGCGGTTTCACCCTGGCTGAGCAGTTGGTTAAGCATCCGCGCCTCCGCTTCCGGCAGTAAATCAGACAGCGCTTCGACAAAGGCCTCTAGTCCATAAAATACCGGATCATAACCGTCGGATTCCAAGGTGAAATCAACCAAAACCGCCCGATCGATTAAACCAGAAAATTGGGCTTGAATCGCCTGAAATGCCCGCTGCACGTCTGGATAATCCGGCGGATAGCTAGGATGATCAGCTACCCCGCTCGGATAAACCTCATGCAGGCAGGTGACCGCCATTAAACAAGGGACTTCCGGATGAGCTTGGCGGAGGGCACTGACAATTTGGTGCAGAGATGCGGTGGCAAAATCGCTAATTTTAACGGTCAGCAGCAAAATTTTGGCAGCAGACTGTTGGTCAAGCTGCAAGGATGAGGCTAGCTCGGCCTCTAGCTCTTGAGTTACAGCAGTGGTTTCAACCTGACTTTCGCCCAAACCAACGGTATCGGTAAAAACCAGCAGCGGCAGGTCTGTCGTTGGGTAAGTGTAGCGCTGGGTGTGGTCAG
This sequence comes from Aphanocapsa sp. GSE-SYN-MK-11-07L, assembly GCA_019359715.1. Lineage (GTDB taxonomy): Bacteria > Cyanobacteriota > Cyanobacteriia > Thermosynechococcales > Thermosynechococcaceae > JAHHGS01. The sequence goes on from JAHHGS010000105.1 coordinate 37,804, forward strand.
TATGGGGGCGAAACCCCTGTCCAACTGCGGCAGCAGAAATCCCGGTCAGCGATCGCACAACTGAACTCTTGCCCGTTTGCGGCTTACCTACCAGCAATACTTCGGTGGTGGGGAGCCGATCGCGCAGCTTCGACAAAATGAGGCTGATCTGGTTGCTGTCAACTGTGAACCAGCCTGTAATTTTTTCCAAAATTGGCTGTAAAGGTCGGAAGCTAAACTTCCCCGCCATAGCCCGGAGACTCATTATAAAGTGTGTCAAGCTGCTCACGGGCATCTTCAACACTCAACGAGCGCATGACTAGCAGTGGCTCGTCAATCAGGTTGCCCGATGCATCTAGTAACTCAGGATGAGCGATGTTGGCAGTCGATCTGCTGTTCGGTTGAGGGTAAGAGCGGTGTGATTCAATGCCCAAGCTCAACAAATTGCGAATCAAGTTGCCGACTGCCAAAAAAGCCAAAATCGTAAAAGCAATGATGTAAAGCAGTTGCAGCATTTAGAGTTCCTCCGCAGCAGGCATAAACTTGACTGCTGTCAATGACCATGAGCGCGATTTTGTAAATATCATTGATCGCTTACCTATTATTATCAGCGCTTCCGGATTTTTACTCAATGCCCACATCTGTCTGGGTGTTCCCCTTAGATTGGCTGCTCCGGTACTGAGCCGAGACTTTCCAGCACTCCGAAACCAATTGATGCCAGGGCAAAAGTGCTGAAGCCTCAATCCCAACTTGACCATTTGTAACCTGAAACAGGGCCCGCGCCGCCGCGACCTCCTGTTGAGCTTGCGTGACCCGCGCCAGCAGATCAGCTTGCTGATCAGTGCCCAAACTAGTAATGACCTCGGTCGTCAGTAGCGAGTGAGCACCGCTAAACCAATACTGAAAATCGTCTAGAAGAGGCTCTAGCAGCGACTTCAATAGTTCTGACTCTGACAAGTTAGAGTTCCACATGAGATGACTAATGTCTTATTCTAGTTCTGATTTTAACCTTCTTTACATTCTTTAACAAAAGCAAGACTAATGCTCTAAAGAAAGCTTTAGTTTTGCTCAGTAAAGCAGCTAGGATGACGGTCTAGCACAATTTAAAAATGAGTGGCTTAGATTGCCAAGATCACAGCCCATAAACATGACTGTCACCTAAACAAGAAGCATCAATTCACCACTCAAAATGCCTAGTCCATCGTCTGACCTATTCCTGAAAGTCAGGGGCGGCCTTATTGTGTCCTGCCAAGCCCCAGCGGATTCACCCCTCCACAATCCGACCGTGATCGCTGCGATCGCCGAAGCCGCCATCAACCAGGGAGCTGTCGGGGTCAGAATCGATACTCCTGAACACATTCAGGCTGTCTGTCGTCGAGTCTCAGCCCCAATCGTTGGTCTTTGGAAGCAAGCTGTGCCTGACTCGGAAGTCTATATTACACCGGAATTTAGACATGCTCAGGCGATCGCTGAAGCAGGAGCCGATCTGATTGCGATTGACGCCACGCTCCGCCCCCGACCAAACGGAGAAACGCTGACGGAATTAATCACAAAAATTCACACTCAGCTTAACAAACCCGTGATGGCAGATGTGGATAGCCTTGAGGCAGCGATCGCCGCCGCCACAGCCGGAGCAGATTGGATTGCCACAACTCTATATGGCTACACTGCCCAAACCAAGCACTTTCAACCACCGGGATTAGACTTGCTGGCTGAAATAATTAGTCAGGTTAAGCTGCCTGTGATCTGCGAGGGCGGAGTCAATGATCCGTCGATTGCCCGAACCGCGATTAAATTGGGCGCTTTCGCTGTTGTCGTAGGCACAGACATTACGGGCATTGACCTCAAAACTCAGGCTTACTGCCAAGCACTGAGAGATCGGATCTAAGGTAATCAGCCCGGCACAGTCCTGCCCTAGATCAAAACCCACTGCTATTGCTTCAGCACTTGATCACCGAAGTCGCAAACTTACAGACTGGTCAAAAAGCCAATCAGACCGTGACCGGTGGAAGCTTCTAGAACGAGCAGGGCAACAAAACCAATCATGGCAAACCGGCCATTCAGGTTTTCAGCTTCTTTGGTAAAGCCAGCTTGTGACTCTTCCATCACGTAGACCTGAGGCTCAATCGCGAAAATATTTGTCTTACCTTGATCGTCAATAATTGAACCGCTTCTCATGGTTTTTTCCTCAAGTTAGGAGCTGAATTTGTTTTCTTTACATAAGTTAATGCAAAAGTTAATTTTTGTAAAGCTTTTTAGCAGACTGTCAACGATGGGTTGGACGGGAATTGCTTGCTCTTCTCCATATCCAAACCTGAGTTCGGGCTAAGCCGAAGGCAGGAAAAATTCATTGATGTTGAGCGAGGGCTTCTTGGGTTGATGACAATAGGCAATCAGCCCGCAGATCAGGTTGACGATACAATTGACCGGACTACGATGGCGAGAATGCTCAATCTGCGAAATGTTCTTGAGCTGGTCAATGATCGTCTCAATGATCGATCGCCTGCGAAGCAAGAGTTTATCCATCAGCGGCATCAATTTATTCTTCATGTTGCGCTTGGGTTTAGTGATCAGTTGAATGCCCATCTGAGTCAACAAGGTTTCAAACAAGGACTGGGAAACATAGCCCCGATCAGCCAGCACCTTACCCGTTAATCCGTTGAGGAGCTTGAGCACGGGCTGACGGTCATCCGTATTGCCTATACGCTGGTGCTTACCACCGGGATATGGCCCCTCAAATCCACATTGCTTCAGGTAGCGAATCAGGTCTTTGAGACTGATTGGCTTGAGCGGTGGCATTATGCCGCTACCTCTTGATGGATATTCAGGTCAATGCCATCTAGCACGGGTAACTCATGCCCTAGCTGTAGTCCTAACAAAACCCAACCCTCTAGAGCATCTTGGAGCATTACCCGACATTCTTCTAAGGTGTCCGCATTCGTCAGCACACCCGGGCAATCGGCAATCTCAGCGTAGAAGCTGCCATCTTCGAGAATTTCGTAGGTTGCTTTCTTGAGGGCAGTCTGGATATAGGCGGTCAGCATTGGGATGCTCCTTAAAGTTTGGGCAGAAAACTAGGGCTAAGGATGTCTGGCAATGGGTAGGGAAGCAGTTGAGGGAATTGTTCAGCAGCCAGAGCTGTCTCAGCGATCGCCTGCTCTAAGGCATCTTGGTAGCACTCGTTAAGCTGTGTTTCAAGATAGGGTTTGAGGCTAGGGCTATTTTTTAGCGCTTTTCTAATCCGCCGACGGTGCTCAACGATACTCCCCTTCCAATTGGCACAATGCATGGAGGGCTGATACTGCCACTTGAGTAGATGCACCAGGAGGATGATTAGGTTGCTCTCCAACGCCTGTTTTTCAGTCTTGCCCAAGCTTGCTATTTCCTCAATAACGTTGTCCCAATCAACCTGATCAAATTTTCTTTCTCTCATCAGTTGAGCCATTCTCTCCGTCCAGGCAACATAATCACCTTCGTAGAGCGTTGTGATGGATCTAAGTTCCGTTGTCATGGCAACTCTCCTCAGTGAAATTCTGGTAGGGTGGGACGGCTGTTCACGTTGCCCGCATAGCTTTTGAAAAGCACCTCTGGATCATGTCCAGACAATTGAGCAACCATGAGTGGGTTGTTGCGAGCTGTTAATTCCCTGAAACTCTTACAGAATAATGCTTTTATCTAAAGCTCGTGACGAGGATTGAACTCGTGACCTCACCCTTACCAAGGGTGTGCTTTATGTCGCTGAAACGCATAACTAGCAAGACTTCTGGGCATTGTCAAAAAAGGAGCGGGGTAAGGAGCGGGGTAATCACAACAGTCGTCACCTGCTGAGAGTGCTTACATCTCCTGAGCCAGTCGCTTGATGTCATTGCCAATCGCCTCAACCTTTGTAGCTAGGTCAGGTAGAACCGAAGCATTCTCTTCAAGTCGCTGCACTCTGTTATTGAGTTGAGAGACATCACCTCTAATCCGAGAGGTATCGCCCTTGATCTCAGTAACTTCTGAGCGCATTCCAGTGATTTGTGAGCGAATATCAGCAACTAGAGAAATCAACTGCCCAATATCCTCACGTGTGACTGAATTCTGTTTTAGAAGGGCAACGTCAGCTTCTAGGGCTGCAACCCGATGGGCAATGTCATTGGTCATCCCTTCACCTCTTGATTCAGCAATTCCCGCTGTGCTGCTTCGGTGATGACTCGCCTTAGCCATTCCGCTCGGTTGGGAACGGAACGTACGGCAGTATCAATATCTCGCTCTACTCGAACTGACAGCGCCTTATCTGCCAACGATACTTCTCCAAGGGAGACAAACTTGCCCTCATAGCCTTTAATTCCTGGCATACATAAAACCCGTGTCTACAAATACAAGTTTACATCATGTAGACCAGGATTTTAAATAAGTAATTCCAATCATTAAAAACGCTAAAATTGCTTTCAATGCCGTGTCTACATGACATAATATAAGCATGAAAACAAAAGAGAGCGCTCCAAACCCAGAAAAATTCAAGCGCTCTCTACCCCAACTAAGAAGTTCCCTGCAATGACTGAAATCTATGATGAGTTCAATGAATCGCCAGATCCTCTTGCGATTTGCCTTGTTTTGGTAGAGCCAGAAACAGCCCCACCGCCACAATGTGGCAATTGCAGATGGTTTGTTCAGTCCGAGTGGCATCGCTCAGTCTTTGAGGGCAAAACGGGGTACTGCTGGACGGTAAATCAGGGCCGCCGCAAAACGGCCACCTGTGCTGATCACGAATTTAACGATGAGTTTTAAGGAGTGACCTTACCCCGAAAAAGTGGACAGGTGACTTAAGCGGCGATCGGGTGATTGAGAGTGCTCCAGTAATTTGCTTCAAACTGAACCGGGGAAAGATATCCAATCGTGGAGTGGATTCGTTGTCG
>JAHHGS010000106.1 GCA_019359715.1 Aphanocapsa sp. GSE-SYN-MK-11-07L
CGCTATCGCAATCGCAGAAAGCGTTTTGGACTGCGCTTCAATTTGATTGCAGGGCTGTACAACTATGAGCTTGCTCTCACTGAGCAATTACCAGAGGCAGTAAGCTGACTTTTGCAAGAGGTCTACTGAATCATCAAATGACAGCTTAACTTACCTGTCCACTTTTTCTAGACAAGGTCAGTTTTGTTGATGCTGTATCTGTAGTCATACTTGTCTTCACTCCAGGCTATAAATTTGTCCTCAAAATCTCGAAAACTAGTTCGCAAATTCTAAGTTACCAAACTAGCCCAAATAGCCCAAGCGGCATAACGATCGCTTGATTGCTGACAACTTTAAACAGTCTTCGGTGGCGGGCTAGCCGTCGAAGCAACGTGCAGCTCTTTGAGCTGCTTGGTTTCGACATCGGAAGGCGCATTGGTTAGCGTGCAGCGGGCTTGCTGGGTTTTGGGGAAGGCGATCGCATCTCGAATCGACTCTTCTCCGGCCAGCAGCATGATCAGGCGATCAATGCCGTAGGCAATCCCGCCGTGGGGGGGCGTGCCATACTCAAAGGCTTCCAGCAAAAAGCCAAATTTATTTTGGGCGGCTTCCGGTGAGAGGCCAATTGTTTCAAATACCTGCTTTTGCATCTCTGGCTGATAAATCCGCAAGCTGCCGCCGCCAACTTCAAACCCGTTGTAGACCAAATCGTAGGCTACTGCCCGCGCCGTCTTCAGATCATTGGCATCATCAGGATGGGGGGCGGTAAATGGGTGATGCAATGCTTCCAAACGCTTTTCATCCGCGTTCCACTCAAACATCGGGAAGTCGGTAATCCAGAGTAGGTTAATTTGGTCAGGATCAATCAGCCCTAGCTCTCGTCCCAAACACTGCCGCAGCCGATCCAGAGATTTATTGACGATCGCCGTTGGGCCAGCTCCAAACAGCAGCAAGTCTCCCGGCTTGGCTCCCGTCCGCGTCAGTAATTCTGCTTTGCCTGCTTCCGTTAAGTTGTCTTTGATTGCGCCAATCGTGTCAATTTCGCCATCATCGCGAACGCGGATATAGGCCAGACCTTTGGCTCCCCCCTCACAGGCTTCTTTGAACAGATCGCCACCGGGCTTGATCCGAACATTTGAGATCGCCTCGTTACCGCCGGGGACGGGTAGCACTTTCACCAGCCCACCCGTGGCGACTGCGCCCGAAAAAACCTTAAACCCAGAGTCTTGCATTAAGTCGGAAACATCGACTAGTTCTAGCCCAAATCGCATATCGGGCTTATCGCTACCAAACCGGCTCATGGCTTCGGCATAGGTCAAACGCGGAAACGGACGCGATAGGTCAATGTTTTTGATTTGTTTGAAAATATGGCAGACCAGCCCTTCATTCAGGTCAAGAATTTCCTCCTGGGACAGGAAGCTCATTTCCATGTCCAGTTGGGTAAACTCCGGCTGCCGATCGGCGCGCAGGTCTTCATCCCGAAAACAGCGGGCAATTTGATAGTAGCGATCGCAGCCCGCCACCATCAGCAATTGCTTAAACAACTGGGGTGACTGGGGGAGCGCAAACCATTCGCCCGGATTGACTCGGCTTGGCACCAAGTAGTCTCTGGCTCCTTCTGGGGTGGAGCGGGTCAGAATTGGCGTTTCTACTTCTAAGAAACCTTCTACATCTTCCAAGTAGCGGCGGATAGTTTTGATCACCTGATGGCGTAATTGCAGGTTGCGGGTCATCCGCTCCCGTCGCAGATCCAAATAGCGATACTTGAGCCGCAGGTCTTCCCGCACTGATTCGGTGTCGCTGACCGAGACCTGAAAGGGCAACTGCTTGCGAACGGCATTTAACAGCTCAATCTGATCGGCATAAATTTCCACCTCGCCCGTCGGCAAGCGGGGATTCAAAGAATCTTCAGGTCGGCGGGTAACTCGCCCGGTCACTTTCACCACGTACTCGTTGCGGAGATGGTCAGCCTGGGGGTAAGAGTCCGGCGTCCGTTCTGGATCGCTGACAATTTGGACGATTCCGCTGCGATCGCGCAAGTCCAAGAAAATCACCCCACCATGATCCCGCCGCCGATCCACCCAGCCAAACAGAGTTACCGTTTCGCCCACCTGATCTGCCCGCAGATCGCCACAATAGTCAGTACGCATAGCTGCCAATAAAACACCATTAAGCCCAAAGCCGTCTGCCAGCATAAGGGAAAACTCTCTCATTATCGCAGTTTCTTGGACACTGTATAGAGAATAGATATTTTTTGGATCTGGAAGCAAAGCTTCTAGATCCAAAAAATATCCCCAACATCGACAACACAGTTTCTTGCAGTATTGTTGACTTAGGATTCAGGCTCAGTTAGAAATGACAGCCAGGAGTTGAATATGGCGATCGCAACCCCAACAAAATTAGACTTCGACCAATTCCTCGATCAGTATCCCGATGGTCAAGGCAAATATGAGCTGATCAACGGAGAAATTGTTGAAATGAGGGCAATTCGATGGCACGATGACATCGCTGATTTAATCATCAGAAAATTCGATCGGGAAATTGAACGCCTGAATTTAGACTATCGAGCCACTGGCGGATTAGTCTTAGAAACCCGAACTGCTGACGGACAACAGCAGGGGCGACACCCCGACGTAAGCGTTGGTAATCGTACAATGTGGCAATCCAATCGGTTGGCTTATGCTGCCTTGGATCAACCGATTCAACTGGCAGTCGAGGTTGTTTCAACCAACTGGGAAGATGACTATATTGACAAGCTAGATGAGTATCAGCGCTTAGGAATTGCTGAGTATTGGATTGTTGACTATCTGGCGATCGGCAGCAGAAATTACCTGGGCAATCCCAAAGTACCAACCGTTTTTGTTTACAAGTTGAATCAGCAGGGAAGTTATGAATCAGCCGCATTTCAAGCCGGTCAGCCAATTGTCTCTCCGACTTTTGCTGAGCTAACCTTGACGATGAACCAACTGCTGGCAGCCTAAATGTTGTTAATTCCTGCGTAAAGTGACTATGGCAAAAAACAATAAACGTCCGACCTCTTGGGCTACGCTTCTGTTTTATGGCGTGTTGGGGGTGACAATTTTAGTCTACGTTTTGCGTGGGTTCGCCGTGCTTTCAATGCTGCCGGGAGGGGTAATTTGGTTCTTGATTATCCTGTCGATCGCCGCAGGCGTGTTAGCAACATTGGTCAATCTGCGGCGCAGCTATTAGGCGGAAATTTCGGGACTGCGGATGTTGTTCAGCGAAAATTTTATGGCGATCGCAATTATTCTAGGTGACTCTCATAGCGCTGCCTTTGGCAACCCTGAAACCTCAAATCCGCATCGGGTCTTGAATGTTGGTTTCAGTGGCACAGGCGTTCATCACTTTATGGAGGTCTATCACCACCTGACTCCAGCCCTGCCCTTGCGCTCCTGTCATCACAGCGGCACACCCTGGTCATTTCATGCGGGGCATACCCAAACCTTAACCCTGCAAGAGGCAGATTACTTGGGGTTTGGGTTTGGGGAAGTTGATTGCCGAACAGCAATTCATAAGCAGGTGGAAGAACACGGGCGAGACTACCAAGAAGTGATTGTGAGTTTGGTCAATGACTACATGCAAATTGTCAAAGACCTGGCCGGAATGGTCAACGCCAAACCGTTTTTTGTCGGCACGATTCATCAAGTCCGCGATCTGGCAGTGATCCACGATCATCGGGATGGGGCGGATCACATTGAAAAAATGCGGATGGCCGGCATTCGGGGCAATCAGCAAGAGCGAGGCCGATATCGAAATCACTTTAATCAGGAACTGCAAGCCAGAGGACTGCCCTACATTGATTATGGTGACTTTGGCAACTCAGATGGGGTTGCTGACCCTGCCCTAATGGGCGTTGATTCAATTCACTTGAGTCATCTGCTGTTTCCGGCTCAAAACGCTAGGATGCTAGAGTTTCTAAAAACCCTAGTCGAGAGTGGCTATTGATTTTGCAAGTTCCAGTTGTGCAAGTTCCAGACATTCTGGCGCTCGATTTTGACGGTGTGATTTGTGACGGTCGCCGAGAGTATGTTCACTCAGGCTGGCGCACCTATCGCCAAATTTGGGATTCCCCTAGCGCAACCCCGCCCGATGGGTTAGCAGAGCGCTACATTGCCCTAACCGCAGTGATTGAAACGGATCTGGATGTGCCGTTGCTGGTGCGGGCTTTGATGCTCGACCTGCCGGCGGAAAGAATTCTCCAGGAATGGACTGAATTAACTCCCCAGTTGCTGGCAGGTGTGGCGAGAGAGAAAATCCAAACCGAATTTGTCCGTCAACGCGATCAGTGGATGGCCGAGGACTTCAATCACTGGTTGAACCAGCAGCCGCTCTATCCCGGCGTCACCGATCGCTTGCAGCAGATTTTAGCCAGTCCGATCAAGCTCGTAATCGTCACCAATCGGGGGCAGCGATTTGCCCTCCAACTACTGCAAGCCGCTGGGGTAATGATTCCAGAGTCGCAAGTGTTTGGCAAACAGAGCGATCGCCCCAAATACCAAGTTCTGCGTCAACTACTAACTCTTGAAGACTCCAAGCTTTGGTTTGTTGAAGACCATGTCAAGGCATTGCGCCTAGTCAAGCAGCAACCTGATTTGGCTCAGGTAGAGCTTTTCTTGGCTGATTGGGGATTTAATACTCCCACTGTCAGAGCCGAGATGGAATCAGACCCGCAGATTCACTTGCTCTCTTTAGCCCAGTTCACGCAACCAGACTTTTCGGGTTGGTTGAATGCCGATTGTAACTCCTAATCTCCTTCCCCCTGGCTGCGGCGGCGAAGATTGAGCACGTCGGTAATTTTTTTGATCTGGGCAAAGGTTTGCTCTAGCTGTTCAGCATCGCGAATGTCAATACACAGGTCAATCAGCGCCGTTTGTCCCGGAAAGGTTTTGACTTGGGCGTTGCGAACATTAATTCGATTATCGGTCAGGTGGATCAAAATGTCCTTCAGCACGCCGACTCGATCAATCACTTCCATTTGAATTTCGACTGGGTAGGTTTGAGCGCGGCCGCCACTGGGGCTGCTGTGGTTCCAACTGACTGGAATCAGGCGATCGCCCGGCACATTTTCAACATTGACACAGCCTTGGCGATGAATGGAAATCCCGCGACTGCCGAGCGTCACCGCTCCAATAATTCGCTCTCCAGGCACAGGACTACAGCAGCCCGCCAAATGATAAACCAGACCTTCTACGCCCAAAATCGGCGAATCGCTGGGCTTGGTGGTTGACACCATCCGCTGGGCTGAAGTGTCGCTGGCGGTGGGTAAAGGTGGCGTTTGCTGGATCGGTTCTGGATGCTGGGCTTTGATGATATCCCGGAGGCGATTCACTACCAGATTCAAGGTGACTTCCCCGTAGCCCAAGCCAGCCAGCAGGTCATCCACCGCTTGGTAATTACATCGCTCGGCCACAGCCTGCATCGGCGCAGATTTAAGTAAAGCATCAAACCCACTCTTGCCTAGTTCTTTTTCTAAGAGTTCTCGGCCTCGCAGAATGTTTTGATCGCGGTGCGATCGCTTATACCACTGGCGAATTCGGTTGCGGGCTGAGGGCGTGGTCGCAAAATCGAGCCAGTCAAGGCTGGGGTGAGCATTTTTCTGGGTCAAAATCTCGACAATATCGCCGTTTTTGAGCGGGGTACTCAGGGGCACCATGCGAGCGTTAACGCGAGCCCCGGCACAGTGATTGCCAACTTCGGTGTGAATTCGGTAGGCAAAATCGATCGTGGTTGCACCCTGGGTCAGAGACATCACATCTCCCTGGGGCGTAAACACATAAACTTCGCTGTCGAATAGATTATCTTTGATTCCGTCTAGGTATTCCTGAGAGTCCTTGAGATCATTTTGCCAATCGATCAGTTGCCGCAGCCAGGTTTTATCGCCCTCTGTCCACTGGTTGGCTAAGGAGTTGCCGGTTTCTTTGTACTTCCAGTGGGCAGCAATCCCAAACTCCGCCACGTGATGCATTTCCAGCGTCCGCAGTTGGACTTCCAGGGGGCGGCCGCCCATCCCAATCACAATCGTATGCAGCGACTGATAGTGGTTGGGCTTGGGCAAGCCAATGTAGTCTTTAAATCGACCGGGCACAGGCCGGAAGCAATCATGCACAATCGCCAAGGCCCGATAGCACTCGTCGTTGGTTTCAACAATCACTCGAATCGCCGCAATGTCGTAGATTTCTTCAAATTCCTTCCGCTGCCGAGCCATCTTTTGGTAGATGCTGTAGAGGTGCTTGGGGCGACCGGTGATTTCGCAATGCTTCAGCCCAATCTGTTTTAACTGCGCTTTCAGAGTGGCGATCGCCTCATTCACCTGCTCTTCCCGAATCGTCCGTTTCTCAGCGACCAACTGCTGCATTTGCCGGTAGGCGTCCGGCTCAAGATACTTAAAAGACAGGTCTTCTAACTCCCACTTGAACCGCCAAATCCCTAGCCGACTGGCCAGGGGAGCAAACACGTCCCGCGTTTCTTTGGCAATTCGCCGCTGCCGCTCAGCCGACAAATATTGCAGCGTTCGCATATTGTGCAGGCGATCGGCTAGCTTAACCACAATCACGCGAATGTCTTGGGCCATGGCCAAAAACATCCGCCGGAAGTTTTCTGCCTGCTGCTCAGTTTTGCTAGAAAAGTTGAATTTAGAAAGCTTTGTCACCCCTTCTACAAGCTGCTGCACCTCGACGCCAAATTCTTCGGCCAACTGTTCGGGGGTAATGTCTGTATCTTCAATAATGTCGTGTAAGAAGCCAGCCGCAATCATTGCCGCGCTGCCGCCTAAATCCCGCAGCAGACCGGCAACCGCCACTGGATGAGCAATGTAGGGGTCTCCAGAAGCTCGATATTGCCCTTGATGCAAGCTGTAAGCAAAGTTAAAAGCTTTACAGATTAAGGCATCGCCGCTCAGGTCGCCCGCTTGCTGGTTCTCCGTCACCAAACATGCTTGCAGCCAGTTAGGTAGAGCAACATCTGGAGCGGAGTCTAGGGCAATGAGATTCATAGAATGTGCTTCAGGAGCAGAACTGGAGCCGAAAGATTGTAGCGATAAGTCGATATCCTTTCTCTATTCTATAAAAATCTTAATGTATCGCAATGTTAAGCTGCGTTAGTTAAAAGATGGAAGCCTTGCTAGCGGTTGAGGCTGGAGGCATAAAAATTGCTGTTGTTGATTTATGTTACCACCGCTACACCAACAACCTAATAAGTTGTTCAAAATCAATTGCCTACAGGCATTTTCAAGGGAGCAGCAGTGGAGGCTGTCAGGTCAGACTGCTGCTGCAAGCGATCAATCCAAGCGCTCATCTGGTCTAGATTGAGCCGATAGCTGAGGGGATGAGCGACTAAGCGGGCGGTGCTTTCAAACAATACCTCAAGCTCCACTAATCCATTCTCTTTCAGCGTCCGTCCGGTCGAAACCAAATCAACGATCGCCTCCGACATTCCCGTTAAGGGGCCAAGCTCAACCGAGCCAGAGAGGGGGACAATTTCCACCGGCAGATTGAGCTGATTGAAGTAATCTTTGGCGCAGTGGACAAATTTAGAGGCAATTCGACAATGGGGGGGTAATTCTAGGGCCGAGCGGTAGGGGCTGGTTTGTTTAACTGCCACTGAAAGTCGGCAAGTCCCAAACTGCAAGTCTGCCAACTGGGCGACCTGGGAGTGCTTTTCCCGCAGCACGTCGTAGCCGACAATTCCCAACTGAGCCTGTCCGTACTCAACATAAACCGGCACGTCTTGGGCCCGCACCAGCAGGGCTTGGGCAGTGCCGGTCGGCTCGACAATTTGCAGCAGGCGGTTGCTGGCGTCTAGAAACAAGCTGAAATCCAGCCCGATCGCCTGCAAACGGCGAATGCTCTCTTTCAGCAAGGCTCCTTTCGGTAAGGCAACAGTCAACATGCAGCAATGTCCTGGGCAAGATCTACAGCTTCAATTTTAGGGGTGCCGTTGCTGCCAATCCAAGCAATATAAGGAATCTGACGCTGGCGAGCATAGTCTCGCGTCTCGGCCGGGGATCGTGGCTCTAAAGCAATCTCGACCCGAATCGCGTCAACCTCTGGACTCTCTGAGCGCAGGGTTTGGGCATAGGCGAAACAAGCAGCGATCGCCTGCGCTTGCTGGGGCACGACTAACCAATTACTGGCAGGGGGACGGTGGGGCAAGTGTCCCTTGAGCAACGCCACCTGATGTAAATCTTCTAAGTTTAGGGAAAAACCGATGCCCGGAATGATCTGCTGCTGCGGGTGGTAAAGAGCCAGTAAACTGTCGTAGCGCCCACCTTGCCCGACCACTCGCACCTCGGTTTTGGTTGTGGCAATCACCTCAAACACGATTCCAGTGTAGTAGTCAAAGGTTTGCAGCAGACTCAAATCTAAGTGCAGCGGCAATTTATCAGCTAGCAAATCGGTCAATTCCTGGAGGTGCTGGACGCGCAATTGCTGGTCTGGTTCTAAGTCGAGTTTAGCCACCCGCGCTAAGACTTGGGCCGGTTGTCCCCGTAAATCCATTAGCAGCGAAGCCCGCTGGCGCAGCTCAGGCGTTAAGGGCAACGCCAGCAAGCCAACCCGATCAAGCTGGGCGATCGCCCGCCTCACCTGCTCCCGGATCGGATCGGGAAAGACAGACAGCAGCGAGGTCGTTAAGCCCGCTTCCCCCAAGATCACCTGCCACTGGTGAAGGTTCAAATGGGTCAGACAGTCCCTCAGCAGCAGCAAAATCTCAGCATCCGCCATTAAGCCATGGCTACCGAGTAATTCTACCCCGGCTTGGAAAAATTCCTGTTGACTGCTGGCCGTGGGCGATCGCCGGAAAATATTGGCGTTGTAGTAAAGCCGCTGTGGATAAATCGCTCCCGCCATCCGCGTCACCGCTGCTCTGGCGATCGAGGCGGTCAACTCTGGGCGCAAGCCCAACAGCCCTTCTTCGGCATCCCGGAGTTGAATCACCGTTTCTGGCTTGATCGCTTCGCCCGCCATCAAGGTATCCAGCCGCTCTAGGGTCGGGGTAATAATTTGCTGATAGCTCCAACTGGCAAAGGTTTGCTGAAGTCGCTGCTCCAGCCAGCGCTTTTGAACAACTTCCAGCGGCAGAAAATCTCTAGCCCCAGCGGGCGGCTGATAAATCATTGGGGGACTACTTCTTACCCTTGAATAAGCCAAACAAGCCGCGATTTTCTGGCTTAGCAGGAGCGGCTGATTTTGCCTTCTGCTGTCTTTCCTCTAGCTTCGTAACTTTCTCTCTCCCGTCTAGGGCAACGCCATCTTGCGGGTTAATTTTCAATGCCTGATTAAAATGCACTTTTGCCATTGTGAGTTGATTTTGCTTCAGGTAAATCGTTCCTAACAGACTGTTGCAGCGGCTGCTTTGGGGAGCAAGCTTGAGGGCATCGCGTAACTCGCGAATTGCATTGGGATAGCTGCCCTTAGCGACAAATTCTTCGGCTCGGCGGCAGTATTGATTGACATAGCTGGCGATCGTTTCAGCGCTAGTATCCGGTGGAGTTGTGCCTTTGTCAGCCGCTATTGGTGGTGTTGTCCTCTGATCAGCCCTGGCTGATGAGGTTGGGTTAGCAATCGGGGAAGGACTAGCAACTGGTGGAGATGGAGTCACAGCAGTCGAAGAAGTTGCACTAGCGGATGTCGCAAAGTTCCGGGCAGGAGGTTCAGCCACTGGAGCCGCATTGCCTTCCCGACGCAGCAAGTAAACGAGATTCAACTCACTGAGCTGGCCAGTGACCTCAGACACTTGTTCTAGAACTTCGTACTGCTTCACCGCTAACTGCTTCACAGATGTTTGATAGGCTTCTTCGTAATTACTGACTTGGTTTAAGGCTTGGGCAGCTTCTGATTCAACAGTAATTGAGTTTTTATCTGCCATAACTCGTTGCCCAACGTATCGCAGCAGAAGCTCATACTCACTCCGCTGCTTATCCTGGGAAAAGATTTCATAGGCAGGATTAACCAGCTTAGACAACAGTTGACTGGCAAGCTGACGATTATTTTCATCGTCTCGACTGTCAGGATGCAGATTCTTAGCAATTTTTAGATAGCGCTTCCGAATATCACTGGCACTACTGCCAATTGGTACTCCCAGGATGGCGTAATAGTCTGTGAAGTCAAATTTTGCTAATCCTTGGTTTACGGGCAGGAACATCTCGATCTTCTCTTGACTGGCAGTTGGGTTTCTTATTGGTAGCCTAGTAGAACGATAAAGGTCAAGACCTTGGGATGCTGAGCTGACCCCATCAACACGCTTTGGCTGATCTTCCTACAAATACTGTCACATTCTATCAGTCTATCTTCCAGGCAAGAAGGTTCTAGCTGTTTAGCCGTAGTTAAAATTGCATCGGCAAGGGAGAAATCTTCAGTAAGGTTTGACTTAATTGGTCATGAATTTGCCCGTTTGTAGCCAAAATCCGCCCAGAATTGAGCAAAAATGGACTTTGATCATAAGCTGTTACCTGTCCACCGGCTTCTTCAACCAGCACCACCCCAGCTGCCATATCCCAGGGCGACAACCCACGCTCCCAGAATCCATCTAACCGCCCACAGGCCACGTAAGCTAAATCAACTGAGGCAGCGCCACCGCGACGTACCCCCTGCGTCAGGTGGGTCAACTGGCAGAACTCGGCGTAGTTGTTGTCAGGGGTCTCGCGGCGATCGTAGGCAAAGCCTGTCACCAATAGGCTCTTAGCTAATTCTTTGGTTGGTGAGACTTGAATTGGGGTACGATTGCGGGTTGCTCCTAGCCCCTTAGCGGCTCGAAATAGCTCGTTGTGAAAAGGGTCAAAAACCACACCGACAACCGGGATGCCGTGGTGCAGTAGCCCCACCGAAGAAGCCGAAAATGGATACTGATGGGCGTAGTTAGTCGTGCCATCCAAGGGGTCGATCGCCCACAGGTAGGGGCTATCAAAATTTCCCGATGCCCCAGATTCTTCCGCCAAAATTTGGTGATTGGGCAAATGCCGCTGTAAGACTTGTAAAATCGCCTGTTCAGCCAACTGATCTGCCTCTGTGACCAAATCACCGGCCCGCCCTTTTTCTTGCACGGAGGCCAGCTTGCCCCAGTAGGCTTGCAGTACGGCTCCGCCCGCGAGGGCGGCTTCGGTGGCAATATCCAAAAAAATTGCCAGGTCAGAGGGTTCAATCTTCATCTAAGGGCAGTCCCACGCGCACTTTACCTTTGCCAAAGTAGCGCCCAAATTGCAGTTCGTAAACCTCGTCTTCATCCTGGGTTTCAACCACGAGGTCAGATCTGGGATAGCTGACGCAGAGCAGTGCGTATCCCTCGGCTTGCAGTTTAGGCGAAAGTCCCATTGCTTCAGGCTGGTGCAATTCACCCGCCAAAACTCTGACTGCGCAAGTCGTGCAGGCTCCATTCCGGCAGGAAAACGGCAGGGTGACTGCCTGCGTTTCAGCAGTTTGGAGAATATACTGATCGGCAGGCACCTGAACAATTGCGGTGGTGCCCCGCTGGCGATCGCGAATTTGAACAGTGTAAGCGTGCATAAACAGCCGAATCCAGAACAGGCCCAGAGAAATATCCCGATGATCCAAAATCAACCAAAAATCAGAGGCGTAAAAATCTCAGACCCGGTTTCTTCTTTGCCCCCAACTCTGTTAAGATAGCGTACCTGTGTGGATCAATCGCATCCCCATGGAGAGGTGGCCGAGTGGTTGAAGGCGCAGCACTGGAAATGCTGTTTAGGGGTGACTTTAACGAGGGTTCGAATCCCTCCCTCTCCGTTTCGTAAGTTGTAGCAGATCTGTTTTGCTCTTTTTGGCGCTGACGATTCTCTTATCCTCAGTTGCTAGAGCATTGTTTTCTAGATCTGCTCAGAGGCTAAGTTTGGTCTCTCTGGATCAGAGCTTCTACTATCCCTACTAATCTGTCAATATTGCGCTCTTGCCTTTCAATATTGCGCTCCTGTCGCTCGATCGCATTAGCCTGGCGCTCTGCTATTTGGGTAAGCTGGTCAAACCTGACCATCATCTCCGTTTTGAACTCTGTCAGCCCCTCGGTTAGCCTTCCCACCTGTTCAATCAAAATATCTGTATTACTTTCGCCAGAGTTAGATAGAGCCATCGGTTCAGCCAACGTTTAATTTTTGAGCTAGCGCAATGTGTTTATGTCTCCAAATCATGATGTAGTGCTGGCTGTGCCGACACTGCATCACGACAAACTGTGGTTTCAATAATTGGGGGGTCGAAAGGGCAGTTTGGGGTTGTAGGCTGCTTCTAGGTTTGCCCCTTCTAGGTTAGCGCCCTTCAGCCTAGCAAATTGCAGCTTGCTGCTTTTGAGATTGGCATTTTGCAGGTTGCTGTTTTGCAGCTCGGCGTAGGTGAGGTCGGCTCCTGATAAATCGCTGCCTTGTAAATTGGCACTGCGAAACCGACTGCTCCGCAAACTGGCCTGAATTAAAGTGGCGCTGGTCAAATTGGCCTGTCTGAGGTCAGTTCGATTCATGTAGGCAGCCGTCAGGTTGGCGTTCGCCAAGTTGGCCTCCCGTAAGTCAGCCAACATCAGAAAGGCATCTTGGAGATTCGCTCCCTCCAGATTCGCGCCGCGTAGGTTAGCTCGCCCTAAACTTAGCCCCCTCAAATCTGCGCCGCTGAGGTCACACCCCGCACAGGCGTTAGTGGTGATCAGTTGCTGCACATGGTCAGGGTTGGCGGACTGAGCAGGGCTAGCCAGTCCTAAACTCAGTAAAGCTAATAGGGGGGCGATCGCCGTCATTAATCCTGGTTTGGTCATTGCTTCTTTAACATCCCGCCAATACTTCTTTAGATTACCCTCAGAGTTCAGGAATGATCATCTAAATTTCTGCCCCTGCTCGTAAATCCAGACAGAAATTTCCAATCATTTGTTAGATTAAGCTGCCGATGTGGGCATCCTATGAATGTTGATTAGCTGAAACATTAAAAAAAAGTGACAGTCATATGACCAAGTGTTAAGTTAGAGTGGTTTACGTTTGTCAGGTAACGTTAGAGACGTGAAATTATTCTCTTCGATCAAATTCACCTGGTATTCTCTGTGGCAATTGGGGGTCAAGCTACAGCGCCGTCGCCTATCTAACCCAACCCTATCTTGGGTGGATGGCTGCGAGGGGCCGAGTATTAGCTGATCGGCCTGCAACCTTTCGGTTTGTAGCTTTCGCCAACTGCGAATGACTAATTTTTCTGCAAACTGGGTCGATCAAGATTTAACAACTCCGTTCACCAAGGATACTTGCTGCTTGCCAAGCTAGAAACGCTGTCTAAATTGGGCAACCTACAGATTATCGCTGTCAAAAAGCCATAGTGCCCTGTTGTTAGTTCTTGGTTTGGACGCTTCAGCTATCCCTCTCGGTCTCGGTTCGAAAGCATTTTTTGTTCCTCAACACCAAAGTGATTGTTTACTATGTCTAAGCTACTCAGCCGCAAAATTGTTCCTTCGCCAATTCCGGCCAACCTGAGCGTGGTGGATTTGGTTGATAACTACTTCAGTGCCTACAATTCTGCCCGGCTAAGAGAAATTTGCCATCTGCTGGCTCAAGAAGTGATGCAGCCAGGGGTAACTGTGGGCATGAGCCTCTCTGGGGCAATGACTCCGACCGGCTTAGGGATTTCTGCCCTCGCTCCGCTGGTACGGGCTGGCTTTATTGACTACATGATTAGCACCGGAGCCAACCTCTACCATGACCTTCATTACGGTCTAGGCATGGATTTGTACGCTAGCCATCCCTTCGTCGATGATGTGAAACTGCGCCAAGAGAGCCGGATTCGGATCTACGACATCATTTTTGACTACGATGTGCTGCTAGAAACCGATGCCTTTATTCGAGAAATCCTCCGCTCAGAAGCGTTCCAAAAGCGGATGGGCACGGCTGAATTTCACTACCTGCTGGGCAAGTATGTCCGAGAGGTAGAACTGCAACTGGGTGTGCAGCATTCTTGCCTGCTGGCAACAGCCTACGAGTGTGGGATGCCCATCTATACGTCTTCACCCGGCGATAGCTCAATTGGGATGAATATTGCTGCCTTGGCTTTGGAAGGGTCGCAACTGATCCTCGACCCATCCTTGGATGTGAATGAAACAGCGGCGATCGCCTATTTTGCCCGTGAGTCTGGCATTCCTGACCTAGAAGGCAAAAGTGCCGTCGTGATCATCGGTGGCGGTAGCCCCAAAAACTTTATGCTGCAAACTCAACCTCAAATCCATGAGGTTTTGGGCTTAGAAGAACGCGGGCACGACTACTTTATCCAAATCACCGATGCTCGTCCTGATACGGGTGGTTTGTCTGGCGCTGTCCCCAGCGAGGCCGTCAGTTGGGGCAAGGTTGACCCAGATGGGCTGCAAGACACCGTGGTTTGCTACACAGACAGCACGATCGCCCTGCCGGTTTTGACGGCCTATGTGACTAGCCAGTGCCCACCGCGTCCCCTGAAGCGGCTCTACGATCGCCGCTCAGCCATGATTGAGGAACTACAGCGGCTCTACCTGCAAGCCCAATTTAAGCAGCAGGCTGAAGCAAAAGTTGGAGTCCTCAAGACTCAGCCTGTCGCAACCTACCCCTGCGGTACACCGATTAAGTAGGCAGATAACCTAGGTAAAATTGTTCTTGACAGCTTTCTCTAAAAGCTGTCAAGAATCGCCACTAATGATCTTGAGTAACAGGGCTAAGCTAGCGTCGAGGCACAATAATGTAGCCAGTTGCTAAGAAAGGAAAGATTCCGACCTTGACAGGATCTAAAGGCTGCGGCTGTCCGACGGTGAGTGGATCAATCCCCCCTAACACCCAATTGCGATCGCTGCCCCAATACCACCAGTAAGCAGCGATATAGGCACAGATCAGCGCATCCCAGCAGTCTTCCATCGCTTTCAGGGCGGCTCCGGTAGTCGGAACTTCAGCTAGTTCAAGCTTACTAATTAGCGGCTTTAGATTCGGCAGATGAGTCAGCATACAGGCCCGCAATTGCTGGAGTCCGGTTCGGCGATCGCTGAGTTTGCCTTTTTTGTATTTGATAATTTGCTCTAATTGAAACAAATCAATCATTGCCGCATGGGGAAAGACCTCGATTTGGTAGCGCCCTGGCTGCTGAGCCACTAGGACAGGCGCATGGGTAAACCCGCGCTGAGTCAACTGCTCACCAAATTGAACCGTGCGCGCCGCAAAGGCTAAGCCTTGGTTGGCTGGGTAGCAGCCGGCATGGTAGCGCCCAAAGTAGCGGTGAGCCAAGCGATCGCACAATCGCATCCCGGTTCGATTTGGCACCAGCGTCGGTGCATCGACAGCAACCATGCCCGGTCTACCGCTCGGTAGCCAATCGTCGATCCAGTCCCAAATTTCTGACAGGTCAAGCCGCCGTTCTAGAGCCAGCACCTCTAGCTTCTCTGGCTGCCAGTCTAAACAGCACAGCCCACTTGCCCCTGACGACCAGCCCAGGTCAATCCCCAAAAACTTCATGGTGTTTTTTGGTGCTGATCGCTGCTCTGGTAAAACAACAGAGCTGCCCCAACCAATCCGCTAGCGGGCACAACAAAAATTCCGACGATCGGAATCAGCAGCAAGAGAAATTCTGCCAGCCCTAGCCCCTGAATTTCTAGCCACCAAGTTTTTGTTTTAGCTTGTCGCTCTTTCAGGGTTTGAGTATGTTTTTCCAGTAAAAAGTCGAAGCTGGAGCGCCCTAAAAAATGGCTGGTGACAGTAATCATCAGCACGGGCTGTAGCGGGCCGAGCAATAGAGAGATGAATAGACAAAAAATCTGGAGAAATAAATCTCTAATCCCAATCCAAATTCCGACAAAGGCATTTTGAAAGTCTTTGAATAGAGAGACCTCGATCGCCTGTCCATGCAAAATTTTTTCCACTTGCGCCAGCAATGGCCCCAAAAAAGGAATAATCAGCAGCGACCCTAAAAACTGGTAGATCACCAGCGTGGCAAAGAGGGCGATCGCCCCGGCCAGCAGCGACACACCCGTTTCGTAGAGTTCTGCCCAAACCCCTCTCCCGTGCCAAAGCTGTAAAATCCCTTCCGAGACGCCGGTATAGACTCCCGCCAGCAGCAGCAGACCCAAGACAACGCTCAGCAAGGAAGGCAGCAGGACATAGGGCCACAACCGATGTTTTCCCATGAACTGAAAGCCCTGCCAAAATGCCCCAAATCCTGACCAAAAGCGCAGCACAAAGTTTTGTTGCTTAGGTAAATTCATGATTTAGCTAAAGAAGCTGAAAATTGAGATTGATCGGTGGCCAGCAATTGCTCCACAGACTGCTCGCTGATCGGGGCAGAGAAAAAATAGCCTTGCCCAAGTTCACAGCCCAAACCCTTGAGTTGAGTCACTTGCTGAAGCGTCTCAATCCCTTCTGCAATTACATTCATCTTGATGCTGTGGGCTAAGGTGGCGATCGCTCGCACAATTTCAAAGTTTTCAGTGTCAACCGTCATCCGATCGACAAAGGTGCGATCGATTTTGAGCGTGTTGATCGGAAACCGCAGTAAGTAATTCAGCGATGAATAGCCAATCCCAAAATCATCAATGCTGAGTTGAATCTCTCTGGCTCGAATCTCATTCAATGTCTTCAGGATGGCTTCAACGTGCTCAATTAGCATACTTTCGGTTAGCTCTAGCCTGAGGTCGCAACCCTGAAGCTGGGTTGCTGCCAACACGCGATCTAAACGGTCAATAAAGCCAGGATCGCGGAGCTGTTTACCTGACAGGTTAACGCTCATAGTCAGGGCGGCATGATTTGGAAAAGTCCGGTGCCAACGTTTGAGTTGATGGCAGGCTTGCTGCAACACCCACTCTCCCAAGGCAATGATTAATCCGGTTTCTTCGGCGACTGGAATAAAATCGCTAGGAGAAATTAAACCATGCCGAGGATGCTGCCAGCGCACCAAAGCTTCAAAGCCCAATAGGTTGCCCGTGATTAAGTTAACAATCGGTTGATAATTGAGAACAAACTCATGCTGGCTAATGGCTTGGCGCAAATCACTCTCAATTTGCAGCAATTTAAGCGACTGAATATGTAGCTGTTGGTTAAATAGGGCATAGCAAGCTCGTCCTGTTTCCTTGGCTTGATACATGGCCAAGTCAGCGTCGCGGAGTAAATCAACCGCAGTTTGATAATGGGCTGAACCAAAGGCAATCCCGATGCTGGCACCAGAGAAAAGCGTATGCCCTTGAATGTTAAACGGAGTCCTCAGGGTTTCCAAAATCCGATCAGCAATTTGGGTTGCTTCGGCTGGATCTCTGACTGGCTCAATCAAGACTGTAAATTCATCTCCACCCAGCCGAGCCACTAGGTCAGTCGGTCGGAGGCAAAGCTGAAGTCGGTGAGCGATCGCAATTAAAAACTGATCGCCAACAATGTGCCCCAAGCTGTCGTTGACTCGTTTAAACCGATCAAGGTCAATAAACAAAATCGCAAACTGACTGGTGGGATTAGCTTGAGCAACCTGGAGGGCTAGCTCAATTTTTTTCATAAACTGAGTCCGATTCGGCAAGCCTGTTAACCCGTCGTGGAGGGCATCGTAAGCTAATTGGGCTTCGGCCTGACGGCGATCGGAAATTTCCTGCTGAAGCTCTAAATTGACTTGCTGCAAAATCTGATTTTGCTCAGCCAGTTGTTTTTCTTGGGCATGGCGACGCAGCGCCTCGCGGACGGTTAATCCGAGGTCAGTTTCGTCCCACGGTTTAGTAATGTAGCGATAGAGATTGGCATGATTGACGGCATAAATGACTTCATTCAGGCTAGCTCTGCCCGTCAACAGAATCTTAAGCGTTTTCGGATACTGCCTGTGTAGATAGCTGAGCAGTTCTACCCCATCCATACCCGGCATAGTTTGATCGCAAATTAGCAGCGGCACTTCAATTTGCTCTTGGATCAGTTCGGCAAACAGGTCAATCGCTTCTTCCGCACTTTCTGCCAGTTCAATTGTGTACTGGCCGTCTACAATCCGAGTCAACTGATCGCGCAGGCTCAGCAAGATCGTCTGTTCGTCATCGATGCAAACGATTACCGCTCTATTCATCAAACTTCCTTAAACCAGCCTGAATTGTTTTAATTAAAGCGGCTTCCGTCCACGGCTTTGGAATGTAGGCATGCAAATTGGCAAACTGCCGCGCTCGCTTAATTGCCACATTGTCAGCTTGCCCGGTCAGCAGCACGGTCACAATATCAGGAAAGCGTTGATGGACTTGAATTAAAAATTCATCACCCCGCATGCCGGGCATCAGCCAATCTGAAACAATAATCAGAATTTTTACCCCCTCTGCGTGTAATTCTGTAATCACTTCCCAGGCTTCTTCTGCACTTTCGGCTGCTTCGTAGCGATAGCGATCGCCGAAGTGCTTAAGGATTTGGTCTTGCAAACCAAGCAAAACGATCTGTTCATCGTCTACACATAAAATTGCTTTATTTAACATAATCCATACCCATCTCAATAGATCAATCATCAGATATTTCTAACCGCTTTCCAAAAGCGCAATGCCCACGGTGCATCTATTTAACTGCACTGTGGGCATCCAAAATACTCGTGCTGCGGTTTCCAGCCTAATATCCGTCATTTAACATCGCTTGCAAAACAACATTTGCTGCGCTCCAGACAATTCAAATTTGCTGTAATTCGTTGGTATTTAAGAGAGAGGGGTGGGCAATCAGCCGATCGCTGCTGCGGCTGCTTGGGGCCAGCGCTCGACGGCTTGGCCAATCACAGCTAATTCTTTGGTCAAACGGTCAAACTGGTCAGGCGTCAGAGATTGGGGGCCATCGGAGAGCGCCTTGGCCGGATTGGGATGGACTTCAATCATCAGAGCGTCGGTACCGATCGCGATCGCGGCCTTGGCCGTAGCAGGCACGTAGGCCGCCCAGCCGGTGCCGTGGCTGGGGTCAACCATGATTGGCAAGTGGGTGAGGGTGCGTAAGACCGGCACGGCTGACAAATCAAGCGTATTGCGGGTATATTGGCGATCGAAGGTGCGAATGCCGCGCTCACAGAGAATCACATTCGGGTTGCCGGCTGCCAGAATGTACTCGGCTGCCATTAACCAATCCTCAATCGTGGCCGCCATCCCCCGCTTCAGCAGGACTGGCTTATCTTGGGCCCCCACCTGCTTCAAGAGCGAGAAATTCTGCATATTGCGGGCCCCGACCTGAATCACATCTGCGACTTCGGCAATTTTTTCCAAGTCGGCCGCATCCATTACTTCAGTAATAATCCCTAACCCAGTTGCCGATCGAGCGGCTGCCAATAGCTCCAAAGCGCTCTCCCCGTGCCCTTGGAAAGCATAGGGGGAAGTACGGGGCTTGTAAGCGCCACCGCGCAGGAAGTGGGCCCCGGCCGCCTTGACTCGATGGGCAGTCTCCACAATCATCGCTTCGTTTTCAACCGAGCAAGGGCCAGCCACCAACACCAAGGGATGATGCTGACCAAAGACAACTGTGCCGTTGGGCGTAGGTACAGCAATTTCGCTCGCTTCACCATGCCGATATTCTTTGCTGACTCGCTTAAAGGGTTGCTCTACTCGCAGCACGTACTCAATCCAAGGGCTAGTTTCCTGAAGCTGCAATGGATCAAGTTCGGCCGTATCGCCCACCAGCCCAATCACAACCTTGTGCTTACCAACAATCTTTTCAGGAGACAGTCCCAAATCAACCATTTCTTGGCTGACTCGGCTGATTTCAGGCTCAGGCGTACCGCTTTTGAGAACGATGATCATTAGACAATCCCCGTCAGTTGATAGCTTTTTTGGAGGGCGTTTAACGGTTGAGGTTTGACAGAAGCCACACTCTACCGCACTAAAATTAGTGTAGGCAATCTAGTTGGGAATTCCCATAGACTCAATGTGAACTACCCAACGATGACCGCTTAAGCGGTACAGCAAGGGCTTCCCAATTCATTGGCAATCGCCTCCAGAACTCCGTAGTTCTATTGGCCTTACATTGCCTCCAAGGGCAGGAGTCCTGGTTCCCAAGACCCATACTTTTTCTTGCAACCTAGTACCTATGAGCTTGGTTTTCACTTACGGCATGGAGGGTCAAGATGTGCCAATTGTACCAAGATTCGCATTTCCTCATCCACCCCATCACTTTTGAGAGCGACGCTTGTGAATGGATTCAGGGGTGGAATTGTCAACTCACTCGCATTCTGTTGCGAAGCTCGTCGAAGCATTCCGACGCTCAATCAAAGATTTGAGCACGGGGCTTCTGCTGCTTTAGCCAAATTTTCAGGAATGCCAACGGTCTAGTTGAACGGCTGTCAATCGATCAGTGAACTGAGTGAGTTCGCCACACCAGCGTTACTGCGCTTAAAGTCCTAACTCATTTCGTAGCGATTTTAGGGAAATTGTTGCCTTTTCTTGCGACAACTCTTTCAAAAATGACATGAACTCGGTATTTTTCTTCAGCAGTTCTACTTCTACGTCAAAGTCATCAACTGGCGCAAGCGCATACATTGCACCATCAGGTTTTCTGAGGACAACGGCTTGATTTTCTACCAAAACCATAATCTCATCCAGTGACAGTTCACCATTTTCCAAGTCAACAATCCTCATAGCTGAACCTCTCTACCGCTGATGTACAAGGTATTGTGTTCTTTGTGCCCTACGGCTTTGATTTGAACAATACCGCGATCGTCCTCAATGACTAGATCATAAAACACTCGATACTTGTCTATCCGCAATTCCCAGTCGGATTAACTCGTTGTCCCCCAGTTTTTTCCGGTTTCGCATCTCGGTGATGGGTTCGGATGTTAGGCAGCTTGTAAAAATAACTTGAGCAATTTTCCTGCAAAAGCTGCTACGGAGTAGCCGTTACGGACTCTTCTCTGAGCAACTTATTCTTACAAGACTCCTAGAAGCTGAGTTTCAACAAGTAGAATAATTGCTGAGCGAGTTGCAGAGTTATTATGCTCGGCTGATGCAGCAGATAAGAAGTCAGCCTTTTAGCGGAGTGGCGATCGCTGAATTCTATGGCTTAGGGACGAAGATTTGCGGTCGAAGTTTTCGTAGGATGCCTGCATATCTTTGTTTATGAGCAGCTAAGACCATGGCAACCTTCGTTGAAAAAATCGAGCAATCGAACGATAACCCTAGAGATCCTAGAAACCGTGAAGTCGTGTTTGCCGCTGACAGTCCTTTCAATGGAAATCTAGCAACGCCGATTAATTCTTCTCCGCTGGCAAAAGCGTTTATTAACAGCTTGCCTGCTTATCGTCCTGGTTTGACCCCACTTCGTCGAGGCTTAGAAGTCGGAATTGTTCATGGCTACTGGTTGGTGGGGCCTTTCTTCAAATTTAATCCGTTTCGCTTCACTGACTATGGTTCTCTCGTTGCGTTGATATCTACCATCAGCTTAATTTTGATTTCCACCTTGGCTATTTCGCTGTATGCTGGCAGCAATCCTCCCCCGCCAGCCGCGACAATTACGACTCCCAATCCTCCCATAGCTTTAGCTAATGCCGAAGGTTGGAACAAATATGCAACTGGCTTTTTGATTGGGGGTGTCGGTGGCGCGATCGTTGCTTTCGCAATTGTGGCAAATATCGATGTCTTTGGAAATTTTCGGAATTTATTCGGTCTGTAACTGCCAGCAGCTAAGCATAAAAAAGGTGGGCAAATGCCCACCTTTTTTTATTTAATGAGTAAAGATTAGAACTTGCTCAATATTGGCACCAATTCATCTACAGTAAGGAACTGGATAGCGGCTGAACAGTGGCGATAACTTTAGAGGAGACTAAATGAGCCTAACGCTTTACCTGATTCGACACGGCGAAACCATCTATAGCCAGACGGGGGGCTACTGTGGCGAAATGGACCCGGAGTTAACGCCGGAGGGAATAGAAATGGCGGCAGCCTTTGGGCAAGCTTACCAAGACCTGCTTTGGTCAGCCATCTACGTCAGCCCAATGCAGCGGACGATCGCCACTGCCCAGCCCTTAGTGCAAGCGGTTGGGTTAGAAATGCAGCTCCGCCCAGGGCTAAAGGAAATTCGCTATGGGTCTTGGGAAGGGCAAACCAATGAGTTTGTGAAGCAAAACTATCCGCAAGACTATCAAAATTGGCTCACAGAGCCAGCATGGAATCCACCGACGGGCGGCGAAACCGCCGTCGAAATTGCTAGCCGAGCCATGCCAGTGGTGGCAGAAATTCAAGAAAAATTTACGAGCGGCAATGTGCTGATTGTTTCCCATAAAGCAACAATTCGGATCATTCTCTGTTCACTGTTGGGGATTGATTTGGGGCGCTACCGCGATCGAATTGATCTGCCGACTGCTTCCGTCAGCGTGGTTAGGTTTGACCTGCACGGGCCACTGCTGCAACGCTTGGGCGATCGCTCCTTTATGCCCGCTCACCTCACCGGCCGAGCTGGGACTTGAATGATTGCCGGTATTCTTGGCTTAAAATAACCTAATCTTCGGTTTTGAGGCCAATTTGAGCCGCTTCTGCAACTTGAGCGATCGGGTCGGCTGCCATTTGGGTGAGTAGCCCCTTGGCTTGTTCGCCACCGAGATGGCTGAGGGCTTGAGCTACCCGATGCCGCAGTTGCCAGTCTGCATCCGTCACATAATTTGCTAACAGGGGGATGGCTCTGCGATCGCCCAATTCTCCTAGAGAGCCAACCGCGGCTAGTTGCAGTAACCCCGGATCACCGTCGAGCAAGCTGACTAGCAGGTCATAGGCGCGCGGGTCGCCCAGTTCTCCCAAAGCCGCAATAATGCTGAACTGAAGCAGCCACTCAGAGGTTTGATGAAACAGAGTTTGCAAATCTTCAAAGGCAGATGTTAAGTGCAAAGCGGCCAGCGCATCCGCCGCCACAGACTGGACATCCATTTCTGGGTCATTCAGCAGCCGATCGCGGAGAATTTCTAAAGCTAAATCAAGGTCTTGGCTACCGAGGCTGCTCATTTGGCTAACCGCCGCGTAGCGCACCCTGGCATTTGGGTCAGCGATCGCTGTTTGCAAGATCGGAAAGGCAGTCGTTGGTTCGAGGCGGCGCAGTTGATTGACTGCCCGCAGGCGATCGCCCAAGTCTTCAGAGGTAAGGGCTTGTCTGACCGATTCAGGCGTGACTTCCATGCGGTTAGCTCTCAGCGAACGGCTATGTATTGAATGTTACAGGTAGACGGCCCCCCCATTCGCAACGAGATTAGCAGCTTAGATTTAACGCTTTTCCTTAGCGAGAGATTTTGCTAAAGTCAAAGCGAACCCTTACTCTTATTGCCATGTCAGCCCTGATCTCCTCGCTGCAAGACACTCTTACTGAATGGTTAGAGCCGATCGCGGCTCAGTTTCGCAGCCTAGATTTGCC
Source organism: Aphanocapsa sp. GSE-SYN-MK-11-07L (assembly GCA_019359715.1). Classification (GTDB taxonomy): domain Bacteria; phylum Cyanobacteriota; class Cyanobacteriia; order Thermosynechococcales; family Thermosynechococcaceae; genus JAHHGS01. The sequence continues at coordinate 23,282 of JAHHGS010000106.1, forward strand.
CAACTTTGTCACCCAGTGGGGGCATCCGCTGATGATGGCGATCGTTGTCTTTGTGATGGGCAGCTTTGTTGGTTTAGCCGGCTGGCGCGGGCGCTTGCTGACTGACCCTGAAGCGGCCAGTAAGAGTTGCTTAGACCATCGCAAGCTCGCCCCCTGGCTGTTTTTATTTATTGCCACGGGCTACACAGGTGGGGTGCTTTCACTGCTAATCCAGCAAAAATCGATTCTAGCCAGCCCCCATTTCTGGACAGGTTCAGCCGTCATTGTGCTTTTGGCCACGAACGGGTTAATTTCAACCACTAAGTTTGCCGGGAATCGGGCAATTTTGCGATCGACCCACGCTTACCTGGGCAGCATTGCCCTCTGCTTACTGTTTGTGCATGCTGCTCTGGGGCTAAAACTGGGTTTATCACTTTAGCTGGTCTAGCTCAGCTTCTTGAGAGGCAGACTTAATTGAATAACACCAGCGAGTTTACGGCAGTCCAAACAATTAGCGATCGTAATGCTGGTTAATCAAAGACAGCATAGCTTGCCCAATTCGCCGATTGGCGGTCTTGGTAAAATGCCCATCGGAGATAAAGTTAGTCGCATCGGTAACAGGCGCAATGGTGTGCGTACTGACAAATTGAATCGAATTGCTTTCCAGGGTGGGTTTCAAAGCTTGATAGAGATGATCAGCGTAGCCACTGTCATTGATCAGCAGCAATACAGGAAGTTTGCCATCCGCCCGCACCCTTGCCGCAAATTCAGTGGCAATTGCCTGTAAAACGGGGATGTCTACTTCAGAATTGAATCCCTTGGTTTTGGTGTAGACTTCGTTTTCTAATTTTTCCTGATGCCGTTGGGCAAAGCCACGCCGCATCATCCGAGCGATCGCTGAACGGTCAAAGAAGTTGTGCCGAAACAGAAACCAATCATAAAACTGGTCATCGGCTTGGAGTTGCTGAATATAGTCATTCCAGAGGGTCGGATCATCAAAGGCAGTCCGAAGCTCAGCCAGAGTATCAACCTTGGGGACAGTCGCTTTTAATTTGCCCGCTTCTAACCGATAGCGGGGGTAGGAGTAGGGGGCAGGCGATTCAAATTGCCAGGTCATCCCATTTAGCGTTCTCAGCCCTTTGACGCTAGAGGCCAAGATACCCAACACGACGATATCTGCTTGGTGCACGTTCCTGTCCAATAAATAAGCGGTGTAGGAGTGATTTGGCGGTGCGGAGGGAGCGCCAATGGCCCGGATTGTAATTGTTGGATCAAGGGCTTCTACTTCTTTTGCCACATGCTCTGAGAACGACATTCCATAAACCGCCATCAGCAAATTATCACCTGGCTCTGGACGAGTGGGCAGGCTTGCCTGTTGCCAGCGCTTTTGATCTAGCCAACCCGATTGAGCAATTGCAGCACTTTGTTGATTTGTCGGCCCGAGCAGACGAGATAGCTTTCCCTCAATCGATCGCCCATATTCAAAGTAAACTTGCAATTGGCTCCGCGGATGAGCGGATGCATCGGTCGGATAGGAGAATAGTGAGTTGATGCTAAAATCCAACAGCAATAAAAAAAATAAAGTCCAAACTCCGGTTAAAATCGCTCTGCGAATCGGCTCATGTTGCCGCGAACGGAAATTAAGCTTGGGAGCATTAAAAGACTTAAAACTGCGAGTAAATGAACTGAGCAGGTTCATTACTTCCTCCCATCAGTAAGATCAAAATCAGCGTGGCGTAAAAAGCAGAACGGACAGGAATATTGACGTAGCTTAAGACTGGCTTTCGACTTAGATACTCTAATAACTCATAGCCAATTAGAATCGGAATTCCTAGTAAAACTGACAAACCCGGTTTAGGCATACTTACAGCAAAATTTCCAAAATCAGTGAATAGAACATTAGTGAAGCTAATAATTTGGGTCAGAGAAGTTGCCCGAAACAGCATCCAGCCATAGCAGGTCAATCCAAAGAATAAAAATACTTTCAGGACTTCAACAATCGACTGACTGAATTGACTCAAAAGCGCAAATAAGTTGGTTCTTTTCTGATGCGGCGATCGCTGACTATCTGTATTTTTTACAGGCTGACCACGATTTGCTTTCACAGTCAGGGCTCGATAACCACACAAGAGCGACCCTTGATAGAACCCCCAAAGAATAAAGTTCCAAGCAGCACCATGCCAGAGTCCGCCCAGTACCATCGTTGTCATTAAGTTGCGATAGGTGCTTGCTTCACCGTGACGACTCCCCCCTAAAGGGATATACAAATAGTCTCTCAACCAAGTCGATAAACTAATGTGCCAATGCCGCCAAAACTCGCTCGGATTTTTAGAGAAATAGGGTAGGTCAAAGTTGAAGGCAAGCTCAATGCCTAGCAGCTTAGAAACACCTCTGGCAGTATCTGAGTAGCCCGAAAAATCGCAATATATCTGGATAGCGTAGAGAAAAGTTGCCAAAACAATATCGAGCCAAGATACGGCACCTGTTGTGTCATAAACAGCGCTGACCGAACCTGCCATTCCATCTGCGATCGCCACTTTTTTAAACAGTCCAAATAAAATCAGGAAAATGCCTTGACCGCTTTGCTCAAGGCTGAATTTTCGGGCATTTACTAACTGAGGTAATAGTTGCGATGCTCGGTCAATTGGGCCGGCAAACAAAGGCGGAAAATACGCCCAGAAGAGTGAAAAATCCCAGAAGCGATCGCATGATTCCAGTTTGCCTTGGTAAACATCAAACGCATAGCTAATTGCCTTGAACGTGTAAAACGAAATACCAACCGGCAAAATCAAATTTAATAAGACAAAATCTGACTGAATGCCGACTGTTTGGAATAATTTCTCTGCGTTCTCAATAAAGAAGTTGAAGTACTTAAAGACACCAAGGATTAATAAATTAACGACAATACTAGTAATTAAGAAAAATTTCTGCCGTCTTTTGTCTGGTAATTGAGTTGCCAGCGGGTAGAGTAAATTTGCAGCAATGATGATTGCAAACGATCCGATGACGATGCTCCACCCTGCTAATGTATTTGGCAGGAAGTGATTCCATTCGATGCTTAACTGGAGAGGATTAAGATGCCAGTCGATCGCATCCCATCTCAAGGTATCAAAGAAAAAAGCAGCTAAAACGACTGAGCCGGAAACGATTTGCCGATTCAATCGCGAAACATATCCCCTGTCGATCATTGCCCCACAGCAAAAGTCAATTGCTGTTGATAGAACAATCAAGTATAGGAATCTAACATCCCACCAGCCATAGAAGAAATAGCTGGCAACGAGCAGCAACCGATTCTGACTTCTCAGCGAAATCAGCCAGTAGAGCAAATATACGATAAAGAAAAAAAATAAGAACTCAGTCGAGTTAAATAGCATCAGCTACGGTTTCCAAAGCCGCTATTCATAAAATATGGGCAGTAAGAAATTCCAGACTGCCAGCATTAGATGATGACAATCCGAAGGCGATTCTTAGAAGCAAAGCACTCTACTTCACGACTCACCTAGATTGCTATATAGCAATCTAGGTTGAGATATGAGAATTTCCCCCCAACCCTCTAATTCTAGAAGGCTTTTGAACCATTCACAGTCCCCCAGAATTGGGAATTTAGGGGGCTGAGAAAACCTAGAAAAAGCCGCATTATTCCAGTCTCACAAATCATTTAGATCGCTATAGCTTGGATAAAAGCGGCCGTTCTTTACAGTACCGAAAATTATACTTAAGGCTGATTCTTCATTACTTTAATACTGATAAGCACTATTTAGGCATCTGAGATTAGCATTGCCCCCATTTATAAAATTGTATTATTTGATACAAATTTGCTTTTTTGTTCCAACCCATCTTACTTGCCAAAATTATCTGATGGGAGCCTAAACTTGTTGCAAACGCCACGAAGCAGACAGGTGAGGCTTTTACAGCTATCTCTGATCACAAGTGCCATTGAATGACAATGATATCTGCTGGCTCAGATATGGATTACACCTCGATTCCTAGTCGCCCGCTACGTAAACGACTAGTTCTCGCACTGAGCCTTGCTGACGGTGCTCCCACAGGTAAATACCTTGCCAGGTTCCTAGCACTAACCGCCCTTGGTTAACTGGAATTGACTCTGTTGTTTGGGTCAGTGCCGTCCGAATATGAGCAGGCATGTCGTCTAGGCCTTCGGTGCTGTGGTGGTAAAACTGCCCTTGCTCTGGCACGATCCGGGCAAAAAAGTTCTCTAAGTCTCGCAGGACATCAGGGTCAGCGTTTTCTTGGATCAGCAGGCTGGCGGAAGTGTGGCGCAAAAACAGCGTACACAAGCCCGTCTGAATGCCGGATTTGGCGACTAGAGATTGGACATCAGCGGTGATTTTGTGCAGTGACTTGCCTCTGGTAGAGACTTTTAGGAGTTGCTGATAGTGAGACATGGGTTGATGAGCGAAAAGAATCAGGAGTGGGACTCAACATTATTGTCAAAATTGTCAAATTAGGCTGACCAAAGGTTTGTGACGGTAAGTGGGTACGCTTAAATTTAGGTGAGGATAGATTGAGCGCTCAGGTTCAGATTTTAGCCTAACGAGCAATAGCAGATTAATCTTGACAAATTCCTGATGAAAATTGTCCGAGCAACAACAACTGAACTAAAGCTGAAACAGCAGTTACTCGGCGCGTGGGGACTGAGTGGATTTGCTTTTTTAGTCGGGCTATTTTTGTTCGTTGGTTACGAGTTTCCGGTTGATTGGTTGGGCGGGGGCTGTATTGCTGCGGGCGGGTTAATTCAAGCCCTGACCCCGATCGAAACTTGCACCTTTGACAAATATCGCCAACAAGTAGTGTTTACCCGCCACCATTGGTTGAAGCGGTGGGTGACTCGCTACGCGATCGCCCAGATTGCCCAAGTTCGGGTTGAGCAGCATGTCTGGGCGGGCACAGTTTTTTACCGAGTGGGATTACTGCTAGAGTCGGGTCAAAGCCTAGCCTTAACTCGCTTTCCAACCACAGATTTAGACCAGCAGCAAAATTTAGCTAGCTCCATTCGCCGCTTCCTGCGATCGGCTTAAATAGGCAAGCTACTTGAGTAAACGAACAAACCCTGCCTGCTCAAAATGACGATCAGTTGTCAGAGCACTCTGAATTCCTAAATGCTGCATCACAATAAAAGACGTGCAGTCAACCAGTGACCAAGGTTTATCAGGTCTAGCTTTGCAGAGTTCCCACGCTAATTGATCGATTTCTGGAGTAACGTGAATAAGCTGCACGAAAGAAGCAGTTTTGATCGCATCAACAATTCTAAACAGATGAGGTCTAGGTGTTCCCAACGGGCTGTAAAGCAGAGCAACCAATTCATTCAGGACATAATTGGTAGTCATAATTGTCTGCTTCTGTTGTCGCGCTTTCTGAAAGATCTCAGCGGCCTGTGAATGATAATTTTCAGTAGAAATATAAAGATTTGCCCAGCCAGAGGTATCGACAAATAGGCTATTCGTCACCCTTTATCTCCAGATAAAAAGATTGCCCAATGTAGCGATCGTGATTTTCTCCTAAATCATGAGTGCCGAGATGAAGGCTGCCAATCAGAGGAGTAATTGGGTCGTACTCTGGTTCTTCTGCCAAGGAGTTGATCGCAGGGTTATCATCATCTAGAGAGTTTAGTAGTTTAATCAGTAGCTCTTGCAGAGTTGAGTTCTGAAATGCTGCGATCTTGTTGACTCGTTCAAGCAGTTGATTATCAACTGTAAAGCTAATTGCACTCTGGGTGATGGGATGCTGGTCAGCAATTAATTCTTCTGCTCTAAGTATCCGACCGTATCGCGCAAGACATGCGAAGGCAAGATAGCCAAAAAGTAGTAGCACCATAAACTGAATGGCTACAATAACTACATATTGTCGGATGTCAGAGCTATCTGGACTGATAAATATCATCAACAACGCTAGAGCAGCGAAAACAATATACCCAATGCCGTTTAGGCGCTTAGCTCTATTTCTTACTTTAAATTTGTACTCCTTGCGAAAGTCAAATCTATTTAAATCTTCAAGATATTCAACATATTTTTGCGCTTTTAGGTATCTCTGAATTGATGTTGATGGATTGGGTTGCGCCAGTAAATAGCGAATTCCAGAGATGGTCAAACCATGCAGTCCGTATAGGGCAGAGAAACCCTTTTCTATCAGCAAAGGATGTGATTTATTACTGTTTTCTATGTCTGCAAGGAATGTCGTTAAAAACTTATAATCTTCACGATGCTTCAATCTTGAAATCTGGGTATCTTGGAGCTTTAGCAACCATAGTGCGCAGTCATTAACTAAAGCGATTGATTTTACAATGAGTTCCATGAATATAATCAATCCTTTGAAAAGTATTCAGCAATTCCATCTAGCGCGGATGGTATTGTTCGTGCTTCGGAGAGTAACTTATAGTTGAATTTTAACTTATCTACATCTATCGGGAGGACATTTTCCCTTTTCGCGATCGCTCCCTTCTATTCTCCAGGAGCAAGTTTATTTTGACGTTCCCGCAGTTTGAGTAAAATTTCGGCGTGGACTTCGCGGGTAATCGGGTAAAAGTAAGCAAGCACCAGTCCTACTAGCAAGATCACGGTTGGAATCGGGCCAATTAATAGCCGAATGGTGAGCAGTGCCATCTCGGGTTGGGGGACTGGCTGTCCAGAGGTGCTAGGAACATAGCCTGCCCAGTTGAGGGCTTGCCCAACCAAAAACAGCCCGATCGCCAGCGCAACTTTTTGCAGCAGCACCATAAAGCCATAAAAAATTCCTTCTCGGCGTTGCCCTGTATTCAGTTCGTCTAGTTCAATTACATCCGGCATCATTGACCAGGGGATGAGGTAAGCCGTCGAAACCCCAAACCCAGCCAGCACCGCTAGTCCATACATCCAGCCAATTTGGCCTGGCTGGAGAAAAAATAGCCCAATTTCAGCAATAATCCAAAGCCCCATCCCCATAAAGTAGACCGCTTTTTTACCAATCTGCTGACTAACCTGGCTCCAGACAAACAGCATCACCAAGGCAGTCACCTGAACCGCAATCACCACCTTGGTGAAGGTTTGGTTTGACAACCCCATCCAGTCCAAAACAAAGTAGGGAATGATCGCGACCGTGTTCTGAACCGCTAGCCAAGAGCACAGATAAATCCCAATCACGTAGAGAAACGGTCGGTTGGCAAAAACAATTTTTAACTGTTGCAGATAGGGTAAAGGCGCTTCATCCGAGTGGCTCGCCAGCCGCTCTCGCTCAGTTTCTTGGACGCGCTGACGAGTCCCCCAGACGCACCAGTAAAGCGGCAAGACAGATAAAATCGCACAAATACCCCCCAGCACCAGATATTGCTGATTCGGGTCTTTAATCACGCCAAAAATTCCAAACGCCAAGATTAATGACAGAATGCTGCCACTGATCGAAAAGGCAAACCGAAAGCTGTTCAGGCTGGTACGCTCGTCGTAGTCTTGGGTCAGTTCCGGGGTGAGAGCGGTGTAGGGCAGATTAACAATCGTATAAAACGTGTTGAACAAAATGGCGATCGCCACATAGTAGGCAACCAAACTCCAGCGATTCGTGGCGGGGTCAGAGCTGAACTGGGGGACTAACCACTGTAAAAAAAAGAACACCCCAAACGGAATCGCTCCAAACAGCATCCAGGGATGACGGCGACCCCAGCGGCTTTGGGTGCGATCGCTCAACATGCCGATAATCGGGTCATTAATCGCGTCCCAGACTTTGCTAACCAGCAAAATACTGCCAGCCAAGCCGGCACCTAGACCCGCCACATTGGTAAAAAACAGCAGTAAAAACACGCCCAAAATATTGGCAGTAATCGCTGGGCCGAGGTCTCCGGCTCCGTAGGCCAGTTTGGTATTAAAGCTGAGCTGGCGGGAAGTGGGCAAAACAGGTTGGCTCATTGGCGGCTAAGGTTGGGGCTTTCCAAATTGTGCCTTAAACTGAGGGATGCCCTTTTGGGCTTAATGACTCTCAACCTTCAGAACTAATAGAACTAAACTGATGCGCTACCGAACTTGGCTGGTCGGCTGTTGCCGTTTATCTGCTTGTGGGCTGTTAGGAACTTTAGGGGCGATCGCCATTGCTCCGGCTGTGTTGGCTCAGCCCAGCAATATTGTCCCAGACAATACGTTAGGCACTAACAACTCGATCGTTGTGCCCAACGCGGGGGGACTTCGCCTAGAACTGATCGACGGTGGTGCTCAGCGGGGCGGCAACGTTTTCCACAGTTTTCAAGAATTCAACATCAGCAATGGGCGCGCCGCTTACTTTAACCAGCCCCAAGGGGTGATTAACATCCTTTCACGAGTGACAGGCACAAACCCCTCCCAAATTTTGGGCACCTTAGGAGTGGTTGGTTCTGCCAATTTGTTTTTTATTAACCCGAATGGAATTATCTTTGGCCCCAACGCCAGCCTGGATGTGGGCGGAGCCTTTGTGGCCAGTACCGCTAACGCAATTCGGCTTGGCCCGAATGGGCTGTTTAGCGCCTCTGATCCGGCCAGCAGCAACTTACTCAATATTCAGCCCTCGGCTTTATTTTTCAACGCTCTCGGTCAGCCCAAGCCGATCATCAATCAGTCCACTGCCACCAGTAGCGCTTTGGGAGGCTTCCTCAATGGCAACCCCCAACGCAGCATTACCGGACTTCAGGTTTTGGATGGTCAATCTTTGCTGCTAGTGGGTGGGCCAATTAGTATGCCTGGCGGCAAACTCACTGCCTTTGATGGGCGGATAGAAATAGCCGCCATTGGGGGGCAAGGCAATGTGGGTTTAATCAGTCAAGGTCAAACCCTAAGTTTAAGCTTGCCAGCCAATTTGCCAAGAGCAGATATTAATTTCAGTCAAGAGGGGACTGCCGAGGTCAGCGGTCTGGGGGTTGGCAATATCAGTCTCTATGCCAATAACTTCACTGCGACGGGAGGCGGTGGTTTGGGGTCTAGGATTAATGTGGACGGAGATTCAATCATTACCCCTGGACTGATTCGGGTAGATGTTACCAATGCTCTCACCCTAGATGGAGGCAGTGGAATTGCCAGCACTGCCAGTGCCAATAGCCTGCCTGGAACGAAGGCCACCAATATTGTTATCGATGCGGGCAGCGTGACATTGACAAACCTCGGTTTTATTGGTTCTCTCTCCGGTTTTACTGACACTGATCGCCAGTATCGAGGTGATGCTGGAGATGTCTTCATTCGTGCCAGAGAAGAAATTCTACTTGACAACGGAATTATTTTCAGTGGAGTCTTTAGCAATGGAATTGGCAATGGCGGCAATATTTTCTTGCAGGGGCGATCGCTGACTGTCCAAAATGGGGGAGGCATTTCCGCTCAAACGGACGGTCAAGGTAATGCTGGCAGCATCAAAGTGGAAGTCACTGCTGATATCACGGTCAAGAATCGCTCTCTAATTGAAGCTGCGACCTCGACAGCAGGCAAGTCTGGCAGCATCGATTTACTGGCGGGAGGAGATATTTCCCTGGATGGGGGATTTATTGCTAACTTGATTATTGATTCTGCGACAGGAAGTGGGAATGACATTACAATCGAGGCGCGATCGCTATCCCTCGACAACAATGGGATTATAACATCGAGTACATTAGGGCAAGGCAACGCTGGCAATATCAATCTTAATGTCGGAACGCTATCCGTTGCCAATGATTCAGTTATCGCCTCAAGTACGCTTGGGCAAGGCAATGCGGGCAATGTTAAGATTGGTGCCCTAAGTGATATCACTGTCGCCAATGGAGGGAAAATTCGCTCTGACACCCAGGGCACGGGCAATGCTGGCAAGATTGACCTGACAGCAGGAGGTAACATTCTGCTCTTAGGGACAGGCGTGTTCGGAACGACTGGAATCACAAGTGAGATTAACATTGCTGCCCAGGGGCAGGGAAACAACATTTCAATTAATGCGAAATCGCTGACTTTAACTGATGCGGCTAGCATCAATGCCAGCACCAGTGGGATCGGGGATGCTGGTAATATCTTAGCGAATGTGGATGGGGATATCACCTTAACTAATGGCTCATTGATTCAGGCTGCAAGTGTGGGACAGGGAGATGCTGGCAGCATTAATCTTTCAGCGGGTGGAAATATTGCTATCAGTGGAGCAGATCAAACGCCCAGTGGAATTGCTACTTTTACTTCTAATACTGCTGTTGGCGACGGTAAAGACATTACGCTCAAAGCGCGCTCCCTGGCGTTGACCAACAATGCACTTGTGGCAGCAAGTACATTCGGGCAAGGCAATGCGGGCAATATCAAGATTGACGTTTCAGATGGTATTTCCCTGGTTGGAGCTGGACAAATTCAATCTCTTTCAAGTGGCAGAGGCAATGCTGGCAAGATTGATATCAATGCTGGGGGCGATATCCTACTGAATGGAGCCGGCGGCACCAACCTAACCGGCATTAGTAACACAATTAATCCCAATGCGATTGGTGAAGGTCAAGACATCGTGATCAACGCGCGATCGCTAACGCTGACCAATGGCGCAATCGTATCGGCAAGCACATTTGGGCAAGGCAATGCCGGCAATATCGAAATTGACGTTGTAGGGGATGTTGCTCTGGTTGGAGCCGGACAAATTCAGTCTCTCACGGGTGGCAGAGGCAACGCTGGCAAGATTGATATCAATGCTGGCAACAGGATTAGACTAGAGGGAACTGGCAGGTATGAGACAACTACGATTACTAATGCAATTATTGGGTCTGCGATTGGCGAGGGGAATAATATTACGCTACAAGCCAATTCGCTGACGATTTCAAATAGCGCGATTGTGGCAGCAAGTACGTTAGGGCAAGGCAGTGCGGGTAATGTCAACATTAATATTTCAGGTGATATTGCTCTGTCTAGGGGTGGGCAGATTCAGTCAATTACGGGTGGTCAAGGCGATGCTGGCAAGATTGACATTAGTGCCGGCGGCAATATTCTACTGGATGGCACATCCGCAGAAAACACGACGGCAATTGGTAACGTCATTGCCGAATCTGGCATCGGCGAAGGTAAAGATCTTTCAATTAATGCCCGCTCATTGACGGTTACAGAAAATGCCTTTGTCGGAGCAAGCACGCTTGGTCAAGGCAGTGCAGGTAATATCATGATTAACGTCTCAGACGACATCTCTCTGCTGAGGGGGGGGCAAATTCAGTCCTTTACTAGCGGACAAGGGAATGCTGGCAAGATTGACCTCAATGCCGGCGGCAACATTTTGCTGGAGGGAACCGGTACCCTGGGTACGGCTGGGGTGAGGAACACAATTGGCTCATCGGCAATTGGTGAGGGCAATGACATTACGATTAGAGGGCGATCGCTGACCTTAACCGATGCGGCTGTTGTGAATGCCAGTACCTTTGGCACAGGCAATGCTGGCAATATCAACATTGACGTGACAGAGAGTGTTTCTGCGCTTAGGGGTGGACAAATTTTGTCTTTAACCAGAGGCAACGGTAATGCCGGGAACATTGATATTACGGCTGGCGGACAGATTCAACTTGTCGGTATTGCCACAGATGGCAGCCTGAGTAAGATCAGCACTGAAATTGGCACAGCCGGGATTGGGGATGGCAATGGCATTCGCCTCCAGGCTCAATCCCTGAGTATTGGCAATGGTGGTCTGGTCGTGACGAGTACGAGCGGCATCGGGAGTGCGGGCAACATTGATATCAGCGTCGATGATGGGATTTCGGTTGCTGATGGGGGCCAAATTCAGGCAGCCACGTATGGACAGGGAGATGCGGGCAGTATTAGCTTGCTGGCCGGGAATCGAATTAGCGTTGACGGTCAAGATGCGAGTGGTTCTCCTTCGCTGATTACCAACTTGGTCTCAGAGACCAGTGGCGGAGAAGGGGCTGATATTGAAATCCGAGCCGAGTCTCTCTCCTTGAGTAATGGCGGGATATTGGGAACAACAACCCTGGGGCAAGGCAATGCCGGAAATATTGATGTCCAGACCACCAATGAAATTTTCTTGGGCGGCAGCTCAGGCATTCTGACATCAACAACTGGGCAGGGAGATGGGGGCAGCATGCGGTTGTTGGCAGGTACAAACGTCTTTCTGGGCAATCAGTCGCAATTGACAACCAGCACCAGAGGACAAGGTAATGCCGGTAACTTAGAGGTTCAAACGGGGAATGGAATTTTTGTTACGGGTGGTTCCCTAATCCAAGCCGCAACGATTGGTTATGGAGATGGCGGCAACATTAATTTGCAGGCGGGTGGGCAAATTTCTTTAGACGGTAACTCTAGTCAGATTACCAGCGCAGTTTCACCCAATCCTGATCCTGCTGCCCAGGGGCAGGGAGGCAACATCAGTATCCAGGCTCAAAGCCTGGGTCTGACCAATGGGGGACTCGTTTCCGCCAATACTGCTGCCAACGGAAATGCAGGCAATATCAATATTTCAACTCAAAATACTGTCGCTCTTAGCGGCGACAGCAGTATTGATAGCAGTACCGCCGGGATTGGCAATGGCGGAATTATTGATTTGACAACCCGATCGCTCTCCTTAACCGATGGCGGTCAAATTTCGGCGGCGGTTGTGCGAGGGCAAGATGGGGCGTTAGGAGGTCAAGGTCGAGGCGGCACGATCAGAATTAACGCCGATCAAATTGATATTTCTGGAGTCAGCTTCGCAGGTTCCCCCAGTGGTCTATTTGCACTCAATCAGATTGGTACGGCCGGCTCAGCGGGGGATATTTTAATTAACGCTAATAGTTTAACGGTTAACGAGGCTGGGGTAATTGCTGCCGGGACAAATAACCTCGCTCCAGGTGGCAATATTACAATCAATACCACCAATTTTTCTGCCCTCGATGGCGGGCAAGTTGTTACCGCCAGTCAGAGCGGCGGCAATGCGGGTACAATTCAGCTAAATGCGACGGGTGATCTGATTTTGGCTGGACGAGAAATCGACTTTCAGCAGCGGATTGTTCAACTGCAACAAACCCAAACTTTGACAAATGTCCAACGACAACAGGACTTAGGGGCAAGCGATCGCCAAGGGTTGAGCGGCTTATTTGCCGGGACTAGCCCCAGCTCGACAGGCAGCAGCGGCAGCATCCAAGTCAATTCAAATCAGTTGACCCTGCGCGATGGAGCCACAATCACGGTTGATAGTCGCGGGACTGGAGATGGCGGCAACCTAAATATTCAAACGGGCAATCTGCTGCTAAACAATGGGGCCTCACTTAATGCAGCGACAGCAAGCGGGGAAGGCGGCAATATTTCACTCAACGTCGGTAATTTTCTGCAAATGCGCCAAAACAGCATCATCTCTGCCCAAGCGCAGGGGACTGGCAACGGGGGCAATATCAACATCAGTACTCGCTTTTTAATCGCGGCTCAGAATAGTGACATTGTTGCTAACGCCTTTGAAGGCAGAGGTGGCAATATTCAGATCACGACGCAAGGTATTTTTGGGATTCAGGCGCGCGATTTTCTCACTCCTTTGAGTGATATTAATGCCAGCTCGCAGTTTGGGACTGATGGCGTTGTGCAGATCAATACGACCGTCGATCCGAGCCGAGAGTTGGTCTCGTTGCCCTCCTTGGTGGTTGATGTCTCTGGGTTAATTGCCCAGGGCTGCCGAGCCGAAACCACCACCGCCAGTCGGTTCGTCGTTACAGGGCGGGGTGGGTTGCCAACCAACCCAGGTGACTTACTTACCAATGAACCGGTTTTGAATGATTTGGGTCAGCCGGTTGGGATGTCACCTAGTTCACCAGAGGCAACTCCGCCTGAGCAGAAAAGTCAAGCCGCACCACCGCCGATTGTGGAGGCCCAAGGCTGGGTGGTTCGCCCTGACGGCAAAATTGTTCTGACAGCCCAAACGGCCGTAGCTCAGCCAATTTGGTTTAAAACCCCTGCTTGCGAAGGCAATTGAGATTTGTATCAGATTGCTGATCTGAGCTGTCATAGGTTTAGAACTAAAACAGAGGCCTGGTACTTAAGGGGTCTAATTTAAGGACTCTCAACTGTTGTTTGGGGTTTATGGGCGACCAACCTTGGTTTGACTGGTTTTGGGTTGCGGCGACTTTCGGGGCGATCGCCGTAAGTCAGCCTGCACTAGCCCAACCCAGCCAAATTGTCCCAGACAATACCTTGGGCAGTCGTAGCTCCGTTGTTATCCCCAACGCCGAAGGGCTGCCGTTGGAACGGCTGGTTGGCGGCGATCAACGGGGGGGAAACCTTTTTCACAGTTTTTTAGAATTCAATGTCAGCAACGGGCGAGCGGCCTACTTCGACCAGCCCCAAGGGGTGATTAACATTCTCTCTCGCGTCACGGGTAAAAATTCCTCCCAGATTCTGGGCACCTTGGGAGTGATTGGTTCAGCCAATCTGTTTTTTATCAACCCAAATGGAATTATCTTTGGCCCCAACGCCAGCTTAGATGTGGGCGGAGCCTTTGTCGCCAGCACCGCCAACGCAATTCGTCTCGGAGAAAATGGGTTATTTAGCGCTTCCGACCCGGACAGCAGCAATTTACTCAGCATTCAGCCCTCAGCCCTATTTTTTAATGCCTTGGGTCAACCCAAGTCAATCGTTAACCAGTCAACCGCTACGAGTAATGTGCTGGGGCAATCTTTGAATGGTGATCCGCAGCGAGCAATCTATGGGCTGCAAGTGCTGGATGGTCAGCCCTTATTGCTGGTCGGTGGGCCAATTCGTCTGCCAGGTGGAGTTTTGACAGCCTTGGATGGTCGGGTGGAGCTGGCTGCGATCGGTGGGCCGGGTAATGTGGGTTTGAGCGGTCAAGGTCAAACGCTGCGATTGAGTCTGCCAGCAAATTTGCCCAGAGCAGATATTTCTCTGAGTAATCAAGCTGCGGTATATGTGACAGGTCAAGGAACAGGCGCGATCGCCATTGTTGCCGATAACTTGAGCCTGACTCAGGGCAGTTTGCTGTATGCCGGGATTTATAGCGGCGGCACTTCTGCCCCCAGCAGTCCAGGAGATATTCAAATTAATACGACCCAAAACCTGACCTTAGAAGCTGAGAGCGGCATTTTTAATCCGATCGGCAACAATTTAACCCCCGGAGCCAGGGCAGGTAACATTTTGATTGATACCGGCAATCTGAAAGTTGTTAACGCTGCCATTGGTTCCTTTACCGAAAGTCTGGGCGACTCAGGTAACGTGATCATCCAAGCCCAAAATGCAGTCATCCTCAACGGTGGGAGCATTTTTAGCACAGTTGACTCAGGCGGTGTTGGTAATGCAGGTCAGGTTACGATTGCCGCTGACTCTCTGGCTCTGTCCAATGGTGCGTATCTCAGTTCTAGTACCTTCGGACAGGGCAATGCAGGCAGGATTACAATTCAAATCAGCGATGCGGTCGCATTGGATGGGGTGAGCGGTGACTATTCAAGCGCGATTTTCAGCACCGTTGAACAAGGGGCAGTGGGCAATGGCGGCAGTATTGATATCACAGCCAAATCTCTGGGGTTGACCAACGGGGCATTGCTCAGCGCCAGCACGTGGGGGATAGGCAACGCTGGCAATATCACCCTGCGGGTCGCAGAAGCTGTGGCGTTGGATGGGGTTGGCAGTAACACGGTGTTTAGCAATATTACAAGCGATGTCAACTTGGGTGCGATCGGGCAGGGAGGCAACATCGACATTGCAGCCAGATCACTGAGCTTGACCAATGGAGCGTTTCTCAGCGCCAGCACCTTGGGTACGGGAAACGCCGGTAATATTACTTTGCGGGTCGCAGAAGCTGTGGCGTTGGATGGTGTCAGCGGTAAATTTTCCAGTGCGATTTTTAGCACGGTTGAACAAGGTGCAGTCGGGGATGGCGGTAATATCAACATCGCAGCCAAAACCCTGAGCTTGACAAATGGCGCTGCCTTGACGGTGGATATTTCTGGTCAAGGAAATGCGGGAACGATTAGCCTTGAGGCGACAGATGCGATCGCCATTGATGGAGTGGGCAGCAATCAGGTGGCCAGTGGCGTATACAGCAGTGTCAGGCCAGCCGGAATCGGTCAGGGGGGCAACATTAATATCACGGCTAAATCGCTGATGATGACCAACGGCGGCAGCTTGAGAGCGGATACCTTTGGCCACGGCAATGCAGGCAATATTACCCTTCAGGCAACGGCGATCGCCATCAATGGCATTAACGGTATCAACCTGGCAAGTGGCGCTTTTAGCACGGTTGGAGCAGAGGCAGTTGGCAACGGTGGCAGGATTGATATTTATACTAAGTCTCTAGCATTAACGAATGGAGCCGCCTTGAGTTCTAGCACCTTTGGCCGGGGCAACGCTGGCAACATTACGATTCAGGCGATGGAGTCCGTCCGGCTGGATGGTACGAGTGCAGGTTTTTCCAGTACGATTTTCAGCACGGTTGAACAGGGTGCAGTGGGGAATGGGGGCAACATCAACATCACTGCTAAATCCCTGAGTTTGACGAATGGAGCTGCCCTGGCAGGTAATACCTTTGCCAATGGCAGCGCCGGGAACATCTTTGTCCAGGCCAGCGATGCTGTTCGGTTGGATGGAGTAGGACAGAATGGCGTTTCAAGCGCCATCTTCAGCGATGTCAGCTCAGAGGCAGTGGGCAATGGCGGTAACATCAACATCACAGCCAAATCTCTGAGCCTAACCAACGGCGCTGCCTTAAGAGCAGATACCTTTGGGCAAGGCAATGCGGGCAATATCTTGATTCAGACAACCGATGCAGTTTGGCTAGAGGGAGTGGGCAGCAATGGCGTTTCGAGTCGCCTGCTGACCCAAGCGGAGCCAGGTTCGATCGGCAGGGGGGGAAACATCACGATCGCAACAGGTGATTTTCAGGTATCAAAGGGAGCGGTGGTGAATGCTCAAACCTCGAATTCAGACCCTGGCGGCAATATCACGATCACTGCCAAGACTTTTGCCGCCCTTGAAGGCGGACAGTTGCTAACGACAACCTCCAGCAGCGGTCAAGCTGGTAGTATTAATTTGCAGATTTCAGATCATCTGACTTTAGCCGGGAGCGATCGCACATTTCAGGCTCGACTGGCTCAGTATGGGCCGATGATTGTCACCAATCAAGGAGCCGCCAGCGGTCTGTTTGCGAACACTGCCCCTGGCTCTAGCGGTGCTGGGGGTAGTATTGTGATTGACCCTGATCAGATGATCCTGCGGGATGGAGCAACAATTACGGTTGACAGTCGCGGCACCGGCAATGCTGGCAATCTGAGCATTCAGGCAGGCAATCTGCTGCTAGACAATGGTGCCTCACTCAGCGCGGCCACGGCCAGCGGGGAAGGCGGTAATATTTGGCTGAATGTGGCTAACTTGCTGCAAATGCGCCAGAACAGCCTGATCTCGGCCGAAGCGCAGGGCACCGGCAACGGTGGCAATATTGACCTGAACACCCGCTTTTTAGTAGCGATCGGAAACAGTGACATTGTTGCCAATGCCTTTGAGGGCAGAGGGGGCAGTATTCAGATCACTGCCCAAGGGATTTTTGGGATTCAGGCGCGTGATTTTCTGACCCCCTTGAGCGATATTAACGCTAGCTCCCAGTTTGGGATTGATGGCGTTGTGCAGGTGAACACAACAGTTGACCCCAGTAGCGGGCTGACAGTGCTGCCCTCGCAAGTGATTGATGCCTCTAGTTTAATTGCCCAAGGCTGTCGGGCAGTGGGCAGTGTCACCAGTAAGCTGGTGGTGTCAGGACGAGATGGCTTACCAACGAACCCTGGTGATTTGCTAAGCACTGAGCTAGTCTTGCTTGATTTGGGTCAACCAGAGGTTTCACTTTCTCTCACATATCGATCCAAGGCGAACTATCCTCAGCCTAAGAATCAAGCTGAGCCAATCGTGGAAGCCGAAAGTTGGGTTATTCGTCCTGACGGTAAAGTAGTTTTGACCGCCCAGAATGGTCAGGCTCAGCCGACTTGGTTTATCCCCCTACTCTGTCCTCCCGATTGAACGTAATCGCGGCAGTCCCTACCCTCAGCGAAGCGGGGTAAGGAAGGATAGCGCCCTTCGGCTCGGACTTCGGCGTGAGGCTTCGACGGTGAGCTCAGCCGAACCGCGCTCAGTCGAACGCTCAGGAGCCAGGCAATGACGAATTGTGCCCTTGACTGATGCGAAACGCAGTTGAGCAAAGGATTAGGCACGATGAGGAATTGCCACTAACCTTTCGGATTAGGAAGCCGTTTGATATAGTCCACGAGCATTTCAGAGACACTAACATTTCGCTCTTTAGCAATCTTTTCGGCTTTGATTTTGAGTTCTGGAGAAATCCTAATGTCGATTCGGAATTACTCCGGGTGGACGTATCCTTGCACATCAGGATGGAAAGCGCACACAACGGGCGATAACGGGTCTTTAGATTTGTCCAATCTGGGGCAGATTCAGATGCGCGGCAAAGCTCGTCAGTGGGGCACGCCATCGACCTGCACGATTTTGTATCGGCACGGAAAATGGTTTGCGTCGATCACCGTCAAAGGTGAGCCAGTTCGCGAAACAGGGATAGGTGCAATCGAGTGCATCCCACTTTTGCAATGAGTATAAGTACTTAGGACTAATGTTCTGAAGCAACGCTAAACTTTGAGTAATTGACCTCTCCCCCAGGAAACGTATGGACAGTGCCAAGAAGACCAAAATCCA